>NZ_KE387160.1:0-24045 GCF_000430525.1 Prevotella corporis DSM 18810 = JCM 8529
TTGTCGAGTAACTTTAATACTTGACTATAGACCGGCTGTCCGGTAAAATGACTATCTTTGCTCATGGTTATATTTATTATATTGAGAAAACAAAGATAACCAAAAGGGCTGATACCTCGTGAGATGTGTCAGCCCTAATTTATTTTGTTTGAAAAAGTTTTACCGCACAGCAATAATTTAGAATTAACTTTCTAATTATTGACTGAACCTCCTACAATGTCAAGCAGCTCTGACGTAATTGCAGCCTGACGTGACTTATTATATTGAAGATTGAGTCCACGAAGAAGCTCATCTGCGTTGTCAGTTGCAGTCTGCATGGCTACCATTCTGGCAGCGTGTTCCGATGCATTACTGTCCAACAATGCGGTATAAACCATCAAATGTAACAATTTAGGCACCAATGATGTTAAAACCGTCCTCAAATCAGGTTCAACAATAAAGTCATCATTCAAAGGCTTGACTACTTCTGATTCTTTTTGAGAAGCTGCCTTGCCATGTTTTTTGATGTATTCCTGAACTTTCTTGGTTGCAATATTGGATTTTAAATCACGTTCATGATCAGCATTCAACTCTTCTTCGAGATCAATGGGCAAATAAGTTTTTCGGGTTAGAATTTGGCTACCTGCACTCTTAAAATGATGATAGATCATCTCTACTCTATCTACTTCTTCATTTAACCATTTTTGTTCAATCTCGATAGCAATCTTATGACATTCTTCAGAACTGGGTTTGTCGGCTAAACTCAAGTATGATCCTGCTGACTTCAGCCCCATCTTATTCACCTTTTCAGCTACTTTCCGTCCTATAGGATAAACCAGAATATCATCTTTAGAAATCCCCTTGGATAAATACTCATTTACAACATTTTGCATCATCTTAAGGATATTATTATTGAAACCTCCACATAAAGAACTATTTGATGCAAATACAAGCAAGACTACTCGTCTTATAGGTCGCTCAACATCGAAAGGGGTATCGGTGTGAGGTGTTGAAACAAGAAATGTCTTTAATATATGTTCTAACATGCATTCGTAAGGCAGCATATTTTCAATAGCCACCTGTGCATGGTGGAGTTTACTCGATGCCACCATCTTCATAGCACTCGTAATCTTACGAGTGCTATTAACGCTGGCAATTCTATTTTTAATTTCTTTTAATGATGGCATTGTAAATCAATCTTATTTATATTGTGCTGAGATATTACCCATGACTTCCTCGATTTTCTTCACATCTTCGTCAAGAAGTTTGCCAGAAGCCAAATTATCAATCACATCCTTATGTGTACTTCTCATACTCTCAAGGAATTGGTCTTGACACTCACGAATCAGCTCCACAGGTACATCATGCATCAAACCATGAACACCGCAATATAGAATAGAAATCTGTTCACCTACTGGCATTGGCGAATACTGAGGTTGGATTAGAAGTTGGTTATTCTTTCTACCTCTATCCAATGTCATAGCAGTCACTTTATCCATATCAGATGAGAACTTAGAAAAGGCTTCAAGCTCACGATACTGTGCCATGTCGATTTTCAGAGTTCCTGCAACTTTCTTCATACTCTTCACTTGAGCAGAACCACCCACACGAGATACGGAAATACCAACGTTAATCGCCGGACGGAATCCTTGGTTAAAGAGGTCGCTTTCCAAATAAATCTGTCCGTCTGTAATAGAAATCACATTAGTTGGAATATAAGCCGAAACATCGCCAGCCTGTGTCTCAATAATAGGAAGTGCCGTCAGTGAGCCACCGCCTTTAACATGTCCCTTCATACATTCTGGCAGATCATTCATCTGTTCAGCAATTTCCTGCTGGTCGTTGATACGCGCTGCTCTTTCCAGCAAACGAGAGTGAAGGTAGAACACATCACCTGGATAAGCCTCTCGACCAGAAGGACGACGAAGAATTAGAGAGACCTCACGATATGCAACTGCTTGTTTTGACAAATCATCGTAAACAACAAGAGCAGAGAAACCACGATCACGAAAATATTCACCAATAGCAGCACCAGCAAATGGTGCGTAATATTGCATTGCAGCTGGATCGGCAGCCGTAGCGCTCACAATAATTGAATATGGTAATGCACCATGGTCTTTCAATGTTTGAACAAGATTGGCCACAGTAGAAGCCTTCTGTCCTATTGCAACATAGATACAGTAAACGGGATTACCCTGTTCGTAAAAACTCTTCTGATTGATGATAGTATCAACAGCTATTGCCGTCTTACCGGTCTGGCGGTCACCGATAATCAACTCACGCTGACCACGCCCAATAGGAATCATGGAGTCAACGCCCTTTAAGCCAGTTTGCAATGGTTCTTTAACCGGCTGACGATAGATTACTCCTGGGGCCTTACGGTCCAATGGCATTTCGAAAGAATCTGTTAAATCGATATCACCTTTACCATCAATAGCTTCGCCAAGCGGATTAACAACACGTCCTAAGAAGTTATCATTAACACGAATTGAAGCAATACGATGGGTACGCTTTACACTCTGACCTTCTTTGATACCAGCTGTCGGACCTAAAAGAATGCAACCTACATTGTCTTCCTCAAGGTTCATGACGATAGCCATTGTACCATTCTCGAACTCCAACAGTTCGTTTGCCTCAGCATTGCGAAGTCCATAGATACGAGCCACCCCATCACTGATTGTGAGCACTGTACCTACTTCGTCAAACTTCTCTTCAGCATTGATACCTTGAAGTGCCTTTAAAAGCACCTCAGACACCTCACTTGGTTTTATTTTATCTGACATGTGAATTTTATTTATTTCTTTAATTGTGTGAGCACATCATTGAGTTTGGTTCTCACGCTAGCATCCATTCTATACGTATCATACTCAAGGATAAATCCTCCGATGACTCCAGGATCAACTTTCGTTTTAAATTCTACGGTTCCATTGGCATTTACCCGAACCATTTCCTTCATTTTTTCCTCGATAGCTGGTGTTACAGGAACAGCTGTAGTCAGCTTTCCTTGAATAATATTCTTCTGCTTCCTATATAGTGAGATGTAAGAGTTCGCAATAAAGAGTAGAATACCTTCACGTCCCTCTTTCAAAACAAGAGCCAAAAACGACTTGAGCAAATCTGTATTGTCACCGCCACAGGCAGTTTCAAGAATTTCTTGCTTCTTGTTCTTGGAGAGCATAGGATTATCTAATGTGAAACACAGTTGTGGAACTTGGGAAAAACTCTCAAGCAGTGTCTGCATTTCTTTATAGACATTATCTTCTTGTTTCTGCGCAATAGCACCTTTCAGAAGTGCCCTTGCATAACGAACCGATATTACACCTATATCCATATTTACAAATTATTTTACTTAACATTACTTACTCACAGGAGAAGACACATTATCCAGCAACCGGCCGATATACTCCATCTGCTTTTCATCAGTAGAAAGTTGATCACGAAGAATATTTTCCGCAACCTTTACGCTAAGATCAACAACTTGACTGCGAATATCGCGAAAGGCATTCTGCTTCTCAGCCTCAATTTCTGATTTTGCCTCAGAAATGATACGAGAGCTTTCTTCGTGAGCCTTATCTTGGGCCTTTTCTACTATAGCATCACGTGTCGCAGTGGCCTCCTTCAACAGAAGTGCTTGCTGCTCACGTGCCTGCTGCATGACGGATTCACCTTCTTTTTGTATACTGAACAACTTTTCATTAGCTTCGTGTGCTTTGCGGAGGCTATCATCAATATATGCCTTTCGCTCATTTACCATATTGATAATAGCCGGGAAGCCGAACTTTATCACAATAAATGCAACGATAAGGAAGACAATAGTCATCCAAAAAAGAAGTCCACTATTGGGAATTAATAAATCCATACGCTGGTTTTTGTTCTTACTTAAATTTAAACGGGAAAAAATGCCCCTCTACAATGCCCCTATCAATTAGAGTACAATTGCAAGAAGTGCAACAATCATAGCCAAGAAGGCAACACCTTCAATCAAAGCAGCTGCAATAATCATAGATGAACGAAGGTCTCCAACTTTCTCTGGTTGACGAGCCATAGCATCCATAGCCTGGCCACCAATACGACCAATACCAATACCTGCACCAATAGCAACTAAACCTGCACCGATGGCACCACCTAATTTTGCAAGAGCAACATCTGCTAATAACAATGATAACATAATCTTTAATCTTTAATTTATTATTAATTTAAATTTTATTTTCTATCTTAATTCTTTGAAACAATATCTATCATGCTTTCTATTGTTTCGTGACACATCTATCACGCCTTATGGGGCTTAACGTGTGCCTGTGAAATAAACACAGCACTCAACATTGTGAATACCAATGCTTGGATGTAACTTACCAAAATCTCAAGGAGCATCATAAAGACACTTAGCGAAATTGCGATGATAGACATACCAGACCCTGCCGCATAATTGACAATAGCATTGTCTGCAAAAGCAAACATGATAAACATAATAGCACAAAAAGACAAGGCAATGGCATGACCTGCAAACATGTTTGCAAAAAGTCGAATAATCAAAGCCAATGGTTTTGTGAATATACCGAAGAGCTCGATAAAAGGCATCAATGGCACTGGAAATTTCATCCATACAGGTACATCAGGCCAAAAGATTTCTTTCCAATATTCCTTCGTTCCTGTAAAATTGATTATTAGGAAGGTGCAAACTCCAAGAAAGAACGTACAAGAAATATTACCCGTGAGATTTCCACCACCAGGAGGGAATGGTACCAAACCCATCAGATTCGCAAAAAAGATGAAAAAGAAACACGTAAGCAACCAAGGTGCATACTTTGGAGTATCTTCTCCCAGCGTTGGCTTTAAGACATCGTCATACACGTTCATGATAAACATGTGCATCAATCCTGTAAAGCCTTTAGGAGCTTCATCCTGAGGTTTATGTTTTTTACACCATCGAGCTGGGATAAGAATGACCAAAAGAAGAAGGATTGCATCAATAAAAAGCGTACAAACAGTTTTGGTAATTGAAATGTCAATCGGACGGACTTCCTTACCACCGACTTTCTCGACAATCAGATTAGGATTATCTTTTGCCTCGCTATTCTTGATCACAAGATTATAAGGACCTGGCCTATCACCATTTACGTCACGTTCTTCTGAAAAATTTGAACTGCTGAACACATGCCAACCTGTGGTGGAGTGAACAATAATAGGAAGATGAATTACAATAGGGGTAAAATGACCTTCTGATCCTAAATCCGTAATATGCCATTCATACGAATCCTTTATATGCCCCCACAATATCTCTTTTACATCTACTTTACCTTTCTTCGACATATCTCGTCCCATTGCTGGGGCAAGAACGGTAAATAATAGTAAAATTAAAAGAATTTGTTTGATATGTTTCATTCTTCTTATTCGTTTATTTATTATTCTTTTCAACACGGATGAAATAAATGCTTTCAAATATCATTATAGCCAGATAAAAGATGGCAAACACCAAAACGAAAGTTAAAACTTTCTCATGGTCAGTTCTATAAACAACTGCTCCTATCAAGGCTACAATTGCCGCAAGAACCATTCGCAACATTGATCCGCCCATATAGAACTTTCCCAATGAACTGGCCGAGTTCTTAGCAAAATATTTCCAAGCTTTCCCATACATGTAACTCGATACGAGAGAAAAAACAGCACTTATTACCAATGGCACTACCAAATTCGAATACATCAGAACCCGAGATACGAGTAAGCCCAACAATGTAAGCCCTGCAACTATCCACAAACTAACTTTGAAATAGTCATGCTCTATTTTCTCTATAGCCGTAGTTTCCAATACCATATAGGATTAATGGCTTTACATTTCAACACAAAGACTCACCTCGTTTTTCTTCACAGAAACGAATCCACCAAGTACTTGGAAGCTCGTCTTCACTGAGCCGACAGTATAGGCCACAATTCCCTCTACCAATGTTGATATTATTGGAGCGTGGTTATTGAGAATCTCAAATTGTCCCACTTCTCCAGGAACGAGTACACTATCAACCTCGCCTGTGAAAACTATCTTTTCTGGTGATACTATCTTTAGAACTAACATTAGCAACTTATATTATTAGACTTGTTTAGCCGTGAGCAGCCTCAAGAAGTTTCTTAGCTTTTTCCTTAGCATCTTCAATTGTTCCGACATTGAGGAATGCTTGTTCAGGAAGGTCATCAACCTCACCATTCAAGATGGCATTGAAGCCCTTGATTGTCTCCTCTATTGGAACCATTACACCAGGAATACCAGTAAATTGTTCTGCAACAGTAAATGGTTGTGACAAGAAGCGTTGAACACGACGAGCACGGTTAACAACCAATTTATCTTCATCAGACAACTCATCCATACCCAAAATGGCAATAATATCTTGCAGTTCATTATAGTGCTGCAACAATTGCTTTACGCGTTGTGCACAGTCATAATGTTCCTTGCCAACTACCAATGGGTCCAAGATACGAGACGTACTGCCTAATGGATCTACGGCGGGATAAATTCCCAACTCCGTAATTTTACGGCTCAACTCTGTTGTTGCATCCAAGTGGGTAAATGTAGTCGCTGGAGCAGGGTCAGTCAAGTCATCAGCAGGGACATATACAGCCTGTACTGAAGTAATTGAACCCTTCTTAGTCGAAGTGATACGCTCCTGCATTACACCCATTTCGCTTGCCAAAGTAGGCTGATATCCAACTGCAGAAGGCATACGGCCAAGAAGTGCAGATACCTCTGATCCAGCCTGAGTGAAACGGAAGATATTATCAATGAAGAACATTATATCTGCTGGTTCTCCATTTTTTCCTCCATGATCGCGGAATTCTTCGGCTACAGTCAATCCAGAAAGGGCCACAGAAGCACGTGCCCCAGGAGGCTCATTCATCTGTCCATAAACAAGCGTTGCTTGAGATTTCTTCAACTCCTCTTTATCAATTAAAGACAAATCCCACTTTCCTTCATCCATTGCTTTTCTGAAAGCATCACCATAACGGATAACTCCTGACTCGAGCATATCCCTTATCAAATCGTTACCCTCACGAGTGCGTTCTCCCACTCCTGCAAATACAGAATAACCATTATGCCCTTTTGCAATATTGTTGATAAGCTCCATGATGAGCACGGTCTTTCCTACACCGGCACCACCAAACAAGCCAATCTTACCTCCTTTCATATAAGGCTCCAACAAGTCAATGACCTTGATACCTGTCGCCAACATTTCTTTCTTGGTTGAAAGCTCGTTAAATTTAGGCGCTTCACGGTGAATGGGGTATGCACCTTCCATACTTAATTGCTCCATACCATCAATTGGTTGGCCAATTACATTCATCATACGTCCCTTGATCTGTTCTCCTGCAGGCATGACAATGGGATTTCCCGTTATTGCAACCTCAAGACCACGCTGCAAGCCCTCAGTATTGTCCATAGCTACACAACGAACGGTATCTTCACCTATGTGTTGTTGAACTTCTATGATCAAATCCTGTCCGTTTGGACGTTTTACACGAAGTGCATCATAAATTTTAGGCAGAACTTTCTCCGGGTCCTCACCTTTAACATCAAAGTAAACGTCAATGACAGGACCAATTATCTGAGAGATACGTCCATTTAATTGTGACATACGCTTATATTATTTTTATTATTATTTAGATCTAAGAAACTCTATATTGAGAATATTGTCAAATGCTCAACTCATCAAGCACCTTGATTAACTTCATGTCAAATGGTTTATCAGAACGGATGGCTTCTAACAATGGTACGTAAACCACTTCATTATTACGAACCCCCACCATAATATTCCGCTGTCCTTGCAAAAGTGCTTCGACAGCCCCAACACCTGTGCGGCTCGCAAGAATCCTGTCACGCGCAGAAGGACGACCGCCACGTTGCAAATGTCCTAATATAGAAACCCGAACATCAAAATTGGGGAACTCCTTTTTTACACGGTCTGCATAATAAATTGCACCGCATTTGGGACTTTCAGAAACAATGACAATACAACTCTTTTTCGACTTTCGAATTCCTCTTTCCATGAAACGGGCCAACTGGTCAACATCGGTAGAGTCTTCTGGAATGATAGCCGCCTCAGCACCACTTGCTATCGCAGAGTTCTGAGCCAGAAAGCCAGCATCACGTCCCATCACCTCGACAAAGAAAATGCGCTCATGACTTTGAGCAGTGTCACGAATTCGATCCACACACTCCACAATGGTGTTCATTGTGGTATCATACCCTATTGTGTTATCCGTGCCATATAAGTCATTATCGATTGTTCCGGGCAAACCAATACAACAAAAATCAAATTCTTGCGCAAAGGTCATAGCGCCTGTCAAAGACCCATTTCCACCTATTACAACAAGTGCATCGATTCCTTCCTTTATAAGATTATCGTAGGCTTTTTGACGCCCTTCCTCTGTAGCAAAGGCCAAGGAGCGAGCCGTTTTCAGAACTGTTCCACCTTGACCAATAATACCACTAACATTTTCAGTAGTAAATGGTTTGACATCGCCTGATATCAAGCCATCATACCCTCTATAAATGGCTTTAATGGAAAAACCATTGAAAATGCCTGCCCTTGTGACAGCTCTAATCGCAGCATTCATACCAGGTGCATCTCCACCCGATGTCAGAATACCGATAGTTTTAATTTTTGCCATAGAGCCAACGTTGTCTTTTTCCTAGTTTTCTAATCGTCTGCAAAGGTAATAAATATTTATTTATATCCCAAAAATAACAAGGGAAATTATCTGAGTTCACTCCAAAAGATAATAGCAGAAGTTGTGACAACTCTTATTTTTCATCCCACCCACGCCTATTTTCTCATTAGTGAATCAAATTTGTTTAAAATATATTTCCCAAACATATAAAAGTTCTGTAACTTTTGACTCTGAAATAATAAAATCAATGAGTGTGCGACTGGCTCCATCAAGGCCTTCAGATAACGTCTCATAGATTGAATGGGATCAATATTTTCCCACACCCATGGTTTTCCTTACAAATATCTTTAAATCTATTTTATGTTGGGATTTTCCGCTAATTTCATAGTAAAATTCTTTTAATCTGCGTTGTATTGCCATGCCCGAATTAATTTCTCAATGAGTGAAAAAAACACGTCCATAACTCCACCCGTCATCATATTATTACCTCATGAGATTCGTCAAATGAAACCTCTTCAAAATTATGTAGGTATATTTTTGTAGAGAGGGGTAATATTTCTTGGATTATCCTTCTAAATTACGTCCTAATATTCCACGCAAGAAGAAATAAATATCCAGTTGCAACTTGAATGCCCTCCATGAGAATCTCAAAGGCATATATCCAAATTTTCGTGTGTATTTCCTGTCTAATCTTCTAATCTCAATATTGTCCCATGTCGCACGCATAAGTCTCAAACCAGCACTCGCTTCATTTGCAGTTAACTCTCTATGGTGCAAATAATAAAACATGTAAACACCTATCAAATTTAACCATCTGACATTTTCATAGAGATTCAAAGTTTCATCGGAGACATCCAAGTCATGAAGTTGCTGCTTCATACTTTCATTAGCTAAAAGATAATCAAAACGTCTTACGTCAACATTATGGGTCACGGACGAGTTGTGCTGCCGATAATAATACTTTCCGGTACAACACCTTACTTCGCGTGATGCCAGATAGTGCAAGCGGGTCGTATTATCATCACTGTATGCCCGACACGAATCATCATAAGGATACCTTAGGTGAATATCTCTGCGAACTGTGTAAACTCCATGAATTTTCCAAGTCAGACTATCAACAAAGGCATCGTATCCACTCAAAACGTCGAATGGATCCATCGGATACTGAGTTTGGCGTCCATCCTCATAAACATTTATCACATCAAATAGAACCGAATCAGCTGAAGGATACTGTTCATAGACATGACAGACACTTTTCAAGGCATCAGTCGCTATCCAATCATCACTATCAACAAAGCAAATATACTCTCCTTGGGATATCTTCAGACCTTCATTTCGAGCATGAGCTTGTCCGCAATTCTCGGTTAGGCTTATTATCTTTATTCGCTTGTCTGTTGAAGAATACTCTCTGAGAATGTTCAAAGATTCATCCTCCGACGCATCGTCAATACAGATAACCTCCACTTCTTGCAATGTTTGGTTGAGCAATGAGTCGAGGCATTCTCGCAGATATTTCTCGGCATTATATACTGCCACTAAAACACTAATCTTCACCATGATGTCCAAAGCGCTTGTTTATTTTTCTGAGCAGTGATCTCCACAGGTTGGTCTTGGTTCTTAAAATACTTATTGATGTGGCCCCACTGATGAGAAAGAGCATTGCCCCTACTCCCCAATATACAATGGGATTTTTAGAGACGGCACAGAAATAGACTAAAATTCCAATTGGAATCTGAATGGTAGAGTATAACAAAACATTGTAAGTGGGTTTGTAATCATAGTGCAACCTTGCATAAACAACAACAACAACAAAGTCCATGATTCCTGCCAAGGTTATACCCCAGCCTGCCCCAGGCAATCCGAATCTATTGAAGCAGAATATCACAAATACAAACAGCAACAAATCGTAAATTCCCTCCAATAAGAGGTATGAAAGTGAGTCTCCCTTAGCCAATGGGATGTACTGAATCGGTAGCTTCAGCGCACGGAAGTACATTGCAATCACTATGGCTTGAATCATTCCAAGAGCAGGCATGAACTTGCCTGTATAAAGGAGTGGTAGCAATATTGGCAGACAGAGTGAGAAAACCACCAACAGAGGAGAAACCAACAGGAGCATCACCTCAATTTGTCTACTGACGGTTTGATTGAAGGTAAAACTGTGATTGGCTGATCCCGAAAGTCTTGGAAAGAAGTCGGTCTCCATTGCTGCAAAAACCATTCCCACATAGGTCATCGACATCATGTAAGCTGCGTTATAGTATCCAACCATTTCAATACTGGCAACATTATTAATATAACTGCGAATCAAGAAATCAGCACCTGACCCAAGAATACCAGCCAGCACAAAAGCTATTCCTAAGCGAATAATACTGAAGCCCTTGGTCAAGAAGCTCCATTTATAATGTAGTCGCAACGGATAAAGTTTGTATGAGTAGAAGAGGGTAAGTATCATCTGAATCAATGCCATCAACACCAAAGATGGCACAATGGCAGCCTCCTTGAAAAAATAATAGAGCGGAATAGTTGTAACCAAAGCTCCGATAACATTATATATGGAGATAACCGCCAGGCCCTTAAGCTCTCTCAGGCCTTTGAGTATTGCCAGTTCTCCTCCAGTAATGGCCAGGAACGCTACAATGGGAGATAGGAAAATGAAATGGAGGGTATGCCCATCCCACGAAAAAGTAAACTTACTTAGAAAAGGACTGAGAGCTATGCATAGAAACATTCCCAAAATTCCAACTAACAAGCTGAAGGAACGAACAAACTTGATGTGTTCTTCCAACATCTGCTCATCACCACTGTCCAAATCTTCTGAAATATTCTTTACGGCACTGACTGAGACTCCGAAATTAGTAGAATCGCTTACCAATTTAATTGTTGAATTGAACAGTGATATCAAGCCCATACCATCAGGGCCTAATATCATAGCAACAAGCTTATTACGCACAATTCCCACGAGGATATTCAATCCCTGCACGCCTCCAAATAAGCCTGTATATCTTAGAATATGGTTATAGCTATCGTTTTTTTTCATTTTTAGTTTAACGTAAGTAAAAAGTTTTTATTATTTTTGCAACAGAGATATTTCATGAAATTAAGTATCATCATACCCGTATTTAATGTAGAACGGACACTCCAAAGATGTATTGAGAGCGTCCAGAGACAATCATTTCAAAATTTCGAGATGATACTGGTAGATGATGGCACTAAAGACCGCTCAGGCAAGATAGCCGATGAGATGGCTGCGGATGATAACAGGATCACAGTCATCCATCAATCCAACCAAGGTCTTTCTGAAGCACGGAATACAGGGATTAACAAGGCACGGGGAGAATACATTACCTTCATTGATTCCGATGATTTTATCGGTGAAAACACCTACGAAGATTTATTCAATATAATTAAAGAACATCCTGAATACGACATCTTAGAATACTCTGTAATAGAACGTTACGGCTCAAACAAGCAAAATCATCTATCTCTAAAAGATGCATGCTACTATGACATGAAAGACTATTGGCTTCAAGCAAGGGCCTATCGGCATACCTATGCTTGGAACAAGATATACAAAAGAGAATTATTCTCAAACGTACGCTTCCCGAAAGGCAAAACTTTCGAAGATGTTCACACGCTTCCTTTACTACTCGATAATGCCAAGATAGTGGCAACTACTTCAACGGGTACTTATTTTTATTGTTACAACCAACAGGGCATTACAAAAAATGCGAAAGGGGCTGACCTGACAAATTTATTGGAAGCGCATTCGGACTATATTCGTCGGACGAAAAATGTTGACAAGGACTACTATGCCCATGTGTTGAACATACAAATCGATGTGTATGAGGCTACTCACGGCCTCCCCACCCTGCCCGTCCTCCCTTATTGGGGGACACTTAAACTTAGTTTTCTACACCTTATTGGATTAAAACGCTTATGCAAACTCTATCAATTTATTCACAAAATAGCAAGAAGAAGCCATTAGTAAGTTTCATTATCACCTATTTCAACCAGCCCCTGACAATGCTGCAACAATGCATTAACAGTATCTTGCAACTCTCTTTGTCGGAAGAAAAACGTGAAGTCATAGTAATTGATGACGGCTCAGAGCTCAGCCCCCTCAACAAATTGCTCAATTCAGACGAGCATATTGTATATGTTCGGACACCTAACAAGGGAGTCAGCGCTGCACGTAACCTCGGAATTACCATCAGCAAAGGCGAATACATTCAATTCATCGATGCTGATGACTATCTTTTAGTCCCAGCTTATGAACACTGTCTGAGTTTGACACGCAGCAAGGAAATTGACGTTGTACTCTTTGGTTTCGCAACAAAAGCAAACGAAAAGTCATCGATGGTTGACGAAGAGCCAGTGGATGGTGCAATGTTCATGAAGCATAACAATATTAGCGGAGCAGTGTGGAACTATCTCTTCCGCAAATCATTACTGATAAATCTCAGGTTCAGTCAAGAGATTGCCTACGGGGAAGACGAGGAGTTTACGCCTCAACTACTGCTCAGTGCCGACAAGGTCACTCGCACACAGGCAAAAGCCTATTTCTATCGCCAGCACTCAGAGTCGGTCATTCACAAGAGAGACGAACAATCAGTGTCAAAACGGTTGAATGACAACTTTGAGGTCATCTGCCGGCTCAACCAAAAGGCTGAGAACCTTCCCTATCAGGAGCAAGAAGCACTGCGACGACGCGTGGCTCAACTATCCATGGACTATCTCTACAATACAATTACACTCACAAGGGATGCCCAACTGACAGAGAAGGCTGTAAGGAAATTATACAAAGAGGGGCTTTTCCCACTGCCGCCAAAAGACTATACACGGAAATACAAGTTGTTCAGAAGAATGGTTAACTCAAAGGCTGGGAGAAAGCTTCTCCTGATCATGTTGCCAAAACAGAAATAGTACGAATGAAAATACTGTTATTGGGCGAATACAGCAACGTCCACTGGACACTCGCAGAAGGACTTCGTAAACTCGGACTCAATGTAACTGTTGTTTCTAACGGAGATTTCTGGAAAGATTACCCCCGTGACATAGATATTTCGAGGAAACCAGGAAAGATTGGAGGTATTAAGCTATATATCAAACTTTTGAGAATGCTTCCCAAACTAAGAGGATACGACATCGTGCAGCTCATCAATCCTCTCTTCTTTGAGCTAAAAGCAGAAAGACTTTTTTTCTTTTACAACTACCTTCGAAAGCATAACCGAAAGATTGTGCTGGGGGCTTTTGGCATGGATTATTACTGGGTAAGCACTTGTTGTACAACTATGCCACTGCGCTACAGTGACTTCAACATCAGAAAAGAGCTTCGCACTAATGCAGATGCGCTGAAAGAAAGAAAAGACTGGTTAGCTACTACAAAAGAAAAGCTCAACAAACGAATAGCCAATGATTGCGACGGCATCGTGGCAGGACTCTATGAATATTGGGTATGTTATCACCCTATTTTTACTGAAAAGACAGTTTTTATTCCATTCCCAGTTCAGACCGACAATAAACGGACCGCACAACATGCGGAAGGCAGCAAAGTGAAACTCTTCATCGGAATAAGCAAGAACCGTTCAGAATACAAAGGTACCGACATCATGCTGAAGGCTGCTAAAGACATGCAAAAAGAATATGCAGACAGAATTGAACTTAAAATCGCTGACGGTGTACCCTTTACCCAATACGTGGAACTGATGAATGGTTCGGATGCCATACTCGACCAACTGTACAGCTATACCCCCTCCATGAACCCACTTGAAGCAATGAGCCGTGGTATTATCTGCATTGGAGGAGGAGAACCGGAGAACTACGAGATACTCAACGAGAATACTTTGCGCCCAATTCTAAACGTAGAGCCTGATTATGAAAGCTGCTGTTGCGCCATAAAACAACTTGTAGAGCATCCGGAAAAGATCAGCCAGCTGCAGCAAGACAGTATAACTTACGTGAAAAAACATCACGATTACCTGAAAGTTGCCCGTGCATATGAAGCTTTCTATAACAAATTGCTCACAAAAAAAAATTAGCCTGTGCGTATGGGTTGGATTAAGAAATACATTTGTCAAAACTGTGGCTATGAAGGCAATATCTACGAAGGCAAGGGGTTCATGGGACAGACCATTGAATCGGTAGTGTGTGACGACTGCCAGACAATTCAGCCTCTGGTTACAGGTGGTGTTATCGGAGACGCCGCCCCCTCTTTCAGAACAATTGTCGGACGCATTTGTCTCAACTGTGGATCTATGAGTATCAGCCAATGGAACGGACATAGTTGTCCCAAATGCCAAGGGGAAATGGAATACACTGGCGAAAAAGAATATTGGAGATAGAAATAAATCCTGATAATTAAACCAATTATTAGTGTTTTTCAAACAAAAGGTCACCTTTCTACATGCGAGAGGTGACCTTTTAATCGTTAATAGCTAACCTTTCAAAAATCGATTGCTATTATACTGTTATTCAACGGATTATAAATATTTAGTCCAAATTTGTCATTAAGGCCTGTGCTGATTTGATTTGATTGCTGGGCAGCTTGTTGGTCGTTCTTCTGAAGACGTAGCTGACTACGACAAGAGAGAATGGCAAGAAAGCTGCAGATAAGCGAATGAAATCAGTCAGGAAGCCATGTTGTCCTCATCTAATCTTGAGCACGCAGCCTAATGATCGATTTGAGTTCATACACCAGATTATTGCCCTGTATTTTCACGAATGATGTAGTGTGTGAACATTCAAAATCGTACTCGGACAACTCGTACTTTTCAGATTAAAGATGTTCAATAAACCAATCTGAAACCTGACGGAGAAGATGATTGCGGGTGTTTCCGCCAAAGATTCCGTGATTTCTGTTCGTATAAAAGTTCTCTTTGAAATCTTTGTCAGCCTGAATCAATGCTTCTGAGTATTCGTAAGTATTCTGAATATGAACGTTGTCATCGGCGATGCCATGGCAAATCAGCAGTTTCCCACTCAGTTTTCCGGCACGCTCTATTGGGTTAATAGCATATCCAGCTGCATTCTCCTGTGGGGTGCGCATGTATCTCTCTGTATAAACCGTATCGTAGTAGCGCCAATTGGTGGGAGGAGCTATTGAGACTCCTGCCTTGAATACTTTTCTCCCCTCGCTCATACTCATTAATGTGTTGAAGCCTCCAAAGCTCCAGCCCCATATTCCTATTCGAGAAGCATCAACATAACTCTGCTTTCCCATCCAAAGAGCTGCCTCAACTTGATCTTTCGACTCCAAATCACCGAGGCGCAAATAGATAGACTTTTCGAAATCAGCACCACGAGCTCCAGTTCCACGGCCATCAACGCAAGCCACAATAAAACCTTTCTGAGTGAGGTAAGCGTCAAAAACTCCCCCATTTCTCATAGAACCAATTGCCCAACTATCAACAACTTGCTGGCTGCCAGGTCCACTGTACTGGTGGAAAATGACTGGATACTTCTTGCTTGCATCGAAATCAGCTGGTTTCATTATCCAACCATTGAGTTCGATTCCTTCGGATGTGGTAAACTTGAAAAACTCCTTCTTTGGTATTTCAAATTTTTCCAAGTCAGCCATCAGTTTGTTATTGTTGAGCACCTCACGAACAGCCTTTCCCATATTGTCATATATGGTAAATACATAAGGATGGTTGCGGTCGCTCCACGTATTCAAGAAATAATTATAGTCTCCTGAAAAAACGGCATTATTCCATCCATCGAGATCAGATAGGCAAGATACGTTTCCACGTTTGTCGGCAACATATATCTCCCGTTGCATCGGTGTCTTTGCTGCTGCTTGAAAATAAGTCTTTCCCGTCTTTTCATCATAGCCATAAACTCTGATGACATCATAATCTCCCTTCTCAATCTGACGGATAAGCTTTCCATCCAAAGTATAGAGATACAAATGCATGTGCCCATCACGATCGGAAGGCAGCAATATGCTGTTCTTCATAATAGCAATAGCCTCTACAGCTTCTTCCTTCACATATTTGGGAACATTCTCTTTAATAAGCAATTTACAATCACCTGTCAGCGGATTAGCCGAATAAAGATTGAGCTCGTCTTGATGCCTGTTCATCGTGTAAACAATGACTTGATTATCTTTTGTAGATGTCTTTATACGCGGAATATACCCATCTGCAGCCAACGGCAATTGATATTGTAAAATCTTATCGTTGTCAAGTTGATATGACCAAACTGAGACTTTTGAATTATCCTCTCCTGCTTTTGGATATTTATAGGCATACTCGCCTGGATAAACCTCATATTCTTTCTTCGTAGGCTTTGCCCCCTTGAACATCTGTAATGAATATGTCTTAACTTTCGACTCGTCATACCGAATCCAGCTCAGCGTCTTCCCATCTGTGCTCCATGCCAAGGCATTATTGAAACCAAATTCCTCTTCGTTCACCCAGTCAGGCAAGCCATTAATAACCTTATTAAATTGACCGTCGGTGGTTATCTGTTTCTCCGACGTTCCGTTGGTTATAAAAATATTATTGCCTCTTACAAATGCGATATGCTTACAATCTGGTGAGAAAGTGGGAATCTGTTGCGCCCCGCCAGTAGAGAGAATCTTCAAGGTTTTATCCTTCACGTTGTACAAATAGAAATCTGCCTTAAAGGAACGGCGGTAAACTCTTTTCGTATTAGCCTGTATGAGAATAAATTGTCCGTCATCGGAAATTTCATAGCCATCAAATTCACGGAGTATAGTACCTTTTGTATCTGACAGGTCAAAGAGAACACCAGTCTTTCGCCCTGTCTTGAATGAGTATTTGACAATTTTTTTCTCATCAGAGGATATTTGTGCAAACTCTGACGTTCCCTTTAGTGGATTAATTCCGGAAATAGTCTTTGCAGAGAAAACATTGCCTGTAATATCCTTAATAGATAAAGGCTTACCAGCAAAAGCCTGAGGTAAGGCGACCATCATTGTCACACACATTAAAAGTATCTTTTTCATATTTCATTGATTTTACAAGGCAAAAGTACAAAATAATACCTAACTTTGCAAAACTATGGAGCAATACTATAATGATTTTGGTAGTTGGATTCGCAAACAGTTTCCTTTTCGAGTACAAAAAATATCGATTGATGCCGGATTCACATGTCCTAACCGTGATGGTAGATTCGGTAGAGGCGGCTGTGTCTTTTGTGACAACCACACATTCAATCCTAAGTATTGCAGACCTACAAGAACTATCACCGAACAGTTGGAAGATGGCAAGCGGTTCTTTGGAAAGAAATATCCAGAAATGAAATATCTTGCATATTTCCAAGCATATTCAAATACATATGCGCCAGAAGAAACACTGCGAAAACTTTATGAAGAAGCTCTGAATGTAAAGGATGTCGTGGGAATTGTGGTTGGGACTCGTCCGGATTGCGTCAACGATGAAATACTCAACTATCTGGAAGAGCTGAATAAGAAAACTTTCTTGATTGTAGAATATGGGATTGAGAGCTGTAATAATGAAACCCTAAAGCTTATCAATAGAGGACACGACTTTGCTTGCACACAACAAGCAATAGAGGCAACGGCAAAGCGAGGAATTTATGTCGGGGGACATATTATTTTGGGACTCCCAGGCGAGGATAGGTCAGAAAGTTTGAGACAGGCACCGATTATTTCTTCATTGCCTCTCACCATACTTAAAATCCATCAAATGCAAATCATAAAGGGAACAAAACTTGAACAAATTTATAAAGAGAATCCGTTTCCAGTTTATTCTGTTGAGGAATACGTAGAACTCGTTACCGACTATATTCAAATTCTACGAAAAGACCTCATACTTGAGCGTTTCGTCAGCCAAAGTCCACCCGAATTATTGCTCGCTCCAAAATGGAATATCAAAAACTACGAGTTTACAAATTTAATCAACAATCGTCTGAAGGAAGAAAAATAAAATCGTAACGGCTTTATACAGTGATCGAATATTGAGATACAGGGAATAGAAATAATATTATTCATTTATCTCAAACGAGGAAAAGTCTGTCATCCTCAAAAGTTCGTCATAAGATACCTTAGAGTTATGTTTCATAAACATAGAAACAGCCTCTACATACTTGGTTCTATAGAAATGGTGGGCCAAAGCTTGATTGACAATCCACTGGATTTTACCCATGTGCAAATCACGCTCTACCTGCGGACGCTTCTCAAAATTCTGCAAAGGATAAATTCCCATTAAATAGAATGACAAACAATCAGGCAAGATATATTCACGGGACATCTGCTGCCGCTGTTGCACCGAATAATACTTTTTGTAGAGGGGATAATCGGGCCCTAAATATTTATCCAATGAAATCCCAATTGTGCCATTCCCGACAACTATACTTTGGTCCAAGGCCGATATCTGCGCATAAACCCTTGGCACAGAAATATTTGGTAATGAGATTTTCAATCTTGAGAAAGCACTGTTCAACTGACGATTCAAATCGTCAATATTAGCATATTCAGCTTCAACAGCTGCAATTAAACTCTGCAATGTAGTGTCTTGATAGAATTTTAGAAAGCGGGTATTAATGTCTGGTGCCGTTGCGTCGCCGACTTTAATAACATCCTCTATCAGGGTTCGTGTTTCAATAGGATATTCTGTGTTCATCGATTGCAATGCAGAGAAATCGCCCGTCGTAAGATAGCGATATTCCAGTCTATCATAACGTTCTATGGCCAAAAGTGGTTCAGATGTGTTTTCCACATCAGGTGTCAACTTGAACTGGCAACTTGAGAGCGTTGTAAACAATATGCACAATATATAATATAATCTTCTCACAAACAATTATCTCTATTTATTGTTTTAGCGGTACAAAAGTAAACAAATTTATTTGCTCATGCAAATAAATAAGTAAAAAAGTTTAAAATGAATGCGGAATGAGCCAAATTGTGCAAAATATAATAAAAAAAACTAATTCAAATTGGTATATTTCTTATTCCCTTTCACATAATATTCCCATAAGATTGAAAACTTTTTTCTTTTATCTTCCATTGAATTATTATGAATCCGTGAGCCTGAGTTTCTACGTTCAAAGCTATTTCGCCATTCCTTAAATGCTTTTCTTGCTTTTATCACAGCTTTAAAGTCAGCAACATTCCTTTGTAGAATCAACATCTGAAAAGCTGCAAGATAATCAAGGAAACAGCGAACTCGCATCACATGGGCAACTTCTTCTTCAGGAAGATTCTTCCATAACATTGTAAGGTTATTACGAAAATTCAGGAAAGTTTTACGAGGATTCGACTTCGGCAACGTTCCCCCTCCTAAATGATATACTTGGCTCGCAGGAAAACAATAGATTTTACCACCAATCTGATGCAGTCTCCACGCCAAATCAATCTCTTCGTTATGAGCAAAGAACCGTTCATCGAACCCCCCAACTTTCCAATATGCCTCGGAGCGAACCAACAAACAGGCACCCGTAGCCCAGAATATTTCCTCAGCATTATTGTATTGACCTTCATCGTTTTCAATGGTCTCAAAGATTCTACCTCTACAGAATGGATATCCATATTTGTCAAGATGTCCCCCTGCTGCACCAGCATATTCAAATTTCTCCTTATTATATATTGCAAGCAGTTTCGGCTGGCAAGCTACGATATCACTATGGACATCCATCTCCTTTATCAACGGTTGCAGCCAATTTGGAGTTACTTCAACATCACTGTTCAAAAGCAAATAATACTCACTGTCAATTTGCTTCAAAGCTCTGTTATATCCTCCGGCAAAACCGTAATTTTCAGACAACTGAATAATTCGGATATCAGGATACACATCCCTCATCCAGGCTATTGAATTATCAGTAGAAGCATTATCAGCGACGATTATCTCTGCTCCAGGGGAATATTTAACTACTGATGGAAGATATTCTTCCAACATGCGCTGTCCATTCCAGTTTAATATAACGATTGCAACTTTCATAGGAGCTCAACTTTTAATGCGGATTTATCAAAATTGAAACTTCCAAGTCTGACCTTCATAATCCTGTTGTCGTACTCATCCCTCACCTGTTGAAGTGGAAGTTCTACCCGTATATAATTTTCCGTAAAACCATGCATACTTTTCCCCCTAACGGTCTTTTCAAAAAGGACCTTTGCCTCCTGTCCTATGTATTTGGCATAGAAAGCACGGGTCATTTCATCTGATAACTTAAGAAGCTGGTGTGTACGACGTTTCTTCTCACGATCATCAACTACATAGGGTATGGAAAGTGCTGAAGTACCGGGTCGTTCTGAATAAGGGAACACATGCAACTGGGTGATTGGCAACGAATGAATAAAATTATAGCAATCATCAAAGTAGTCAGGCAGTTCTCCCCTACAGCCAACCATCACATCAACGCCTATAAAAGCATCAGGTATTTTTTCTTTGATAAGTTCTATCTTATGCGCAAACAACGCCGTATCGTAACGTCGATGCATGAGTTTTAGCACTTCGTCAGAACCACTTTGCAAAGGGATATGGAAATGAGGCATAAATGCACGAGAATCAGCACAGTATTCAATCAACTCATCATCAATGAGATCAGGTTCAAGAGAGCTTATCCTGAAGCGCTCAATGCCTTTCACCTTATCTAACGCCTTCACCAAATCAAGAAAGCTCTCACCAGTGCTCACGCCGAAATGCCCAATATTAACCCCTGTTAGGATGATCTCCTTTCCGCCCTCAGATGCGGCTTCTTCAGCTTGAGCAACAAGAGAAGTTATACTTGGATTTCTTGAGAAACCCCGTGCATAAGGGATAGTGCAGTAAGTGCAAAAATAATCACAACCATCCTGAACCTTTAAAAAATAACGGGTTCGATTACCCCGTGAGCAACTTGGTTGAAAGGTCTTAATATCCTTCGTCTTTACAGAATGAAAAGCATGTTGATGGTTTTCGTCCGAACCATCTCTCTCCCCATCGGGCATGCTATTCCAAGCATCGCTTAAATACTGAATCAAATTGGCCTTCTCGTTGCTTCCTAAAACCAAATCAACTCCTTTTATGCTGGCTACTTTTTCACTTTCCAGCTGAGCATAACATCCGGTCACAACGACAAAAGCTCCTGGGTTTTGACGAACCATCCGATTAATTGCTTGGCGACATTTGTGGTCCGCAACTTCCGTAACTGAACAGGTATTGATAATACAAATATCAGCTGGCTCATCCTTTTTAGCCTCATGCACTCCCATATTGTACAAAGCCCTGGCAAATGTACTCGTTTCTGAAAAATTCAGTTTGCAACCCAAAGTATAGTATTTAGCAGTTTTGCCTTGAAAAGATGAAGTATTTATCATGAATGCAAAGATACGGCAAAACAACCGGAATAACAAAATTTGGGAAATATTTTATCAAACATGGCATATTATATGTATAGACAACTTCAAAATGAATATAATATGAGTAAATAATCTTAATAAATCACGACGATAATCGTGGTAACATTTTTTAACTTCTTTACAACATTCACAACCACCTGATTTACTGATACTTGCAAAAATGTTACAAAATCTTATCAA
The DNA here is from genome assembly GCF_000430525.1 of Prevotella corporis DSM 18810 = JCM 8529. Classification (GTDB taxonomy): domain Bacteria; phylum Bacteroidota; class Bacteroidia; order Bacteroidales; family Bacteroidaceae; genus Prevotella; species Prevotella corporis. The sequence goes on from NZ_KE387160.1 coordinate 22,139, forward strand.
AAAAAACAGTAAAAAAGATATGGTATATCAAAAAAATACTTACCTTTGCACTGTTTTAATAAACAAATGATTGTTTTACAGATTTAAAAAGCAAAGAAAAAATGAAAAAATTCGTTTTCGTAGTAGTAGCTTTCGTAGCTATCTCTTTCGCATCTTGCGGTAACAACAACAAGCCAGCTGCTAACGCAGATTCAACATCAGTTGACACAACTATGATGGATTCTACAATGACAGATTCTACTGTAAATGATTCAGCTGCTGCTCAGCCAGGCCAAGCTGTTGATTCTGTAGCTGAATAATTTTCAGTAGTACGAACAGAGAAAAAAGAAATTTGACCGCTGAACTTAACCGTTCAGCGGTTTTTTGATTCTATTATTCAATAACTTCTGACTGTAAGATTCACATAGCGACAAAAATTGTCCTAAATTCTGAATGAAAACACCCACTTTATAGATCTTCACCGCAAAGCTAAGATATTGAGTTAATGGGCCATTCCATTATTTTATATCTTATTTTAACCTTTTCAGTATAAGCATTTTGGAGATTACGTATTTACTAACACCAACAAAAGGTAAGCAATTGCATCGTGAAAGATGACCTATTGGGTTATAATAGCTGACCTTTCGCATCGCAAAAGGTGAAATTTTATAACAATTGGTCCTTAGAAAAATCCGCATCTTTTAGTACTATTGCTGTCAGATAAAGCTTTTATCTCGCAATCTATGTAAGAGAGAAAGTCTTTATTATGTTGGTCTTGACACTTTTACTTCAAAAGAGAAGGGAATTCAGGAATTTATTTCCCGTTTTTTATTTACACCTGCTTATATTTCGCGAATTTTATGTAAGTTTGTGTACTAAAAGATATATACCATTATGATAGAAGAAATATTGAAATTCAATACTCGGTTTGTAGCACAAAAAGAATATGAAAATTATGTTACATCGGGGCAACCTAATAGAAAATTAGCAGTGTTGAGCTGCATGGATACTCGCCTTACTGAACTACTCCCCAAAGCCATGGGATTGAAAAACGGTGATGCGAAGTTTATTAAAGTGGCTGGCGGTACCATGCTCTCTCTCTACGACTCAGTTATACGGTCATTATTAGTGGCTGTATATGAACTGGAGTGTAAGGAGATTATGGTGGTTCACCATTCAGATTGTGGACTCTGTCGGATGAAAGCCCAACACTTTATAGACCTTATGAAACAGAAAGGTATCAGCGAAGAGTCGCTACAAGAGGCTGCCAAACACGTTAACCTTGAAAGGTTTTTTAGTGGGTTTGATGATGTAGAAGAAGACGTAAAACTCACAGTCAACACTATTAGATGCCATCCACTGATGCCACGTGGGTTTACCGTGAGAGGATTTATCATCGACTCGCACACGGGCAAACTGTCAGAAGTGCTGTAAAACAGGAAAATGTCTCTATCTTTAGAGAATTAATTTGAGGAGTGATACTTTGGATAAAACCCAAATATATTCTAAGGCATGACAGAAGAGTTCTGGTTGTTGCTAAGCCATCAACCATAAGAATGCCGATATAGCAAAATATTGCAGTCTGGTAAAACTCAAAAAGACATAATACTTTTGCTCGAAGCCCTTTATAATCGGACTTCGAACTTTTTTCAAAAGGTCTGATATCTCGTGAGATGCGTCAGCCCTAATTTTAGAAATTAATATATTACTGTCCGCTAAACATAGAAATCCTCATTCCAACTCATTGAGACACAATAGTTCGGATGACAGCATGTTAGTGATAAGCCCCCTTATTCATTTTCTGTTACCTCGGGTGGCGATTCAGCCGCTGCTTCAAGCATGAGTTTTATGTCGGCATCCGGCATGTTGAAGAAATTATTCATGTTGAGGTATTCCATAAGTACAATGCGCACCATAGTAGCCAGCCC
>NZ_KE387160.1:24075-39560 GCF_000430525.1 Prevotella corporis DSM 18810 = JCM 8529
TATTACTGTCCGCTAAACATAGAAATCCTCATTCCAACTCATTGAGACACAATAGTTCGGATGACAGCATGTTAGTGATAAGCCCCCTTATTCATTTTCTGTTACCTCGGGTGGCGATTCAGCCGCTGCTTCAAGCATGAGTTTCATGTCGGCATCCGGCATGTTGAAGAAATTATTCATGTTGAGGTATTCCATAAGTACAATGCGCACCATAGTAGCCAGCCCAGAGAAACTCCACCGCCTCTGCAATGAGCTTTGCAGCAGTGACAGTAATAGATTGGCAATGAGTGTGACCCAAATCTGTATCTTGATGGCGTTGGCACTCTCCCCATAGAAGTATCTAAGTGGGAAGTTCTGTTTTATCTGCTTGAAAAGAGTCTCTATCTGCCACCTCCTGCGGTAGATGGCTACGATAGTCTCCATGGACATGTCAAAGTCGTTGGTAAGCAAGGACACCAACTTTGGCATCTTTCCCTTCTTGATATCCACATAGGTGATGATACGCGCTATATGGTTGATATCGCCCTTCCTGAACACCACCACCTGCTCACGATATTCTATCAGCCCATCCTCGTTCATATCCATGCAGTCTGCCAACACCTCGTATTTGAGATTTTTCTTCATCTTGGTGACATAGACGACGTTCCTCTCAGTCAGTTCCTTAAACTTTTCATAGTTGATATATGCACGATCCAGGGCAACGATTTCATCATGCTTGAAATGGCTGGGGGCGAGCATGAAGGAATCGTTGGTAGCGGCAGAGGTGAACTTCACGTCACAGTGAACTCCCTCGTTTGCATGAATGACAGAATGCACTTTTATGCCACCCTTCTTCTTTCCCGTCTTAGGATGACGGCCCACGCCCTTGAAGATGACGTTAGAGAACAGGGTTATCGTGGTGGAATCGATGATTCTCAGACGTTTTATCCATTCCTCCGTACCATTGCGTCGGCTGTCCGAAGAAAGTCGGTCCTTATTGGACTCGTAAAGGTCACGGTACACGTCCTCAAAGAACCTATCCGAGCGTCTGGTGTTCGCATCTGACAGGGTACTGCGCTTAGGAACCCTGTCAATGCCTATGTGGTGAAGCTTGCGCACCTCAGCCGTCATTGCCGCCTCTATCTCGCGCAGGGAGTCGAAGCGCATGATGACTGCATACAGCATCGTAAGAAGATGGGTGAAGCCGTCAAAGGTTTTCACATACCGCTCACCGCCGTTTCGACGGCTTATTTCAACTATTTTATCATGGTCGAGAGATTTTATCAGCTGACCATATACTGGCTGTCCGAAGAAATGTGTACTTTTGCCCATGTTATCTGAGTTTGGAAGCAAAAGCAAAGATAACAAAAAGGGCTGATACCTCGTGAGAAGTGCCAGCCCTAAATTTGTATCTTACCCAAAAGTTTAGCGGACAGTAATAATAATCAAATAATCACGTGATGATTTATAACCGTTGAATTACAAACGATAATTCCTAATAGGGATTAAATAAGATATGGACAAAAAAAGGATGTCTGGACATTATTATTCAGACATCCCATACTTATTTGTTTATTACATATTATTGTCTGTCAAAACTCTTATTAAATGAATAGACAATTAATAATACTTATCGGGCATCACGCATCTGGATTAACAATTCCTTTTGTCGATCAGTTAAGGATGTAGGCATTTTTACATTGTATTTTAATATTAAATCGCCAATTATTCCATTTCCTTTATTATATCCCTTTCCTTTCAATCTCACTTTTGCCCCATTCTGTGTATAAGGTTTTACCTTTAGTTTAACCTTATTTCCACGTGAAAGAGATATGATTACCTCGCCTCCCAGTATTGCAGTATAAAAATCCAAGTCAATGGATACATTCCTATCTCCCGAAACATTACTACTTGTCTTATGATTGAACTTACTGGATTTTGCACCATTATCGCCTCTTCCGAAGAGGTCTTGAAAGAAGCTGCTAAAGCCGTCTGACCTGATATTACCGAAATCAAATCCGTCAAAAGGATTTTCAGCCCCTCTTCCACTCCATCCTGAAGTTTGTCGATTAAAATTTTCAAAAGAGTCAGCATCCTTCCACCTTTCGCCATATTTATCATACTTGGCACGTTTCTCTGGATTCCCTATAACATCAAATGCCTCTGACAAAGCCTGAAACTTAGCCTTAGCCTTAGGGTCATTGGGATGAAGATCGGGATGAAACTGTTTGGCACGCTTTCTATAAGCTGCTCTCACATCCTTTTGCGGTATGTTTTTATCAACACCTAATATTTTATAATAGTCAATGAATGCCATGTTTTTGCTAAATATTTTATTTGTTCATAAATTTATGTAGCAAAATTTATGCCATTCAATCCATTCTCGACTTGTAATCTTCGTATGTATAATTTCTTAACGTCTCCAACTGATTGTCACTATGCAACAATGCTATCGAAGGATGAGAAACGCCATTGAACATATTTGTTTTCACCGTCGTGTAATGAAGCATATCTTCAAAAACAATATTCTCACCTATTTTTAATTGATGATTAAACTTCCAGTTACCCATCCAATCACCACTTAGACAAGTATTGCCGCCAAGACGGTATGTATAAGGCATTCCAATCCCATCATCAGAAACCACCTCTGCTCCTCTGACGTGGGGGTGATAAGGCATTTCCAGACAATCGGGCATGTGGCTCGTAAAACTTACATTCAATATTGCAGTTTTAATATTACTATCCTCCACTATATCAACAACTTGGCATACTAAAACTCCGGCTTGCCAGGCAAAGGCACTACCTGGTTCTAAAATAACATGTAGCCACGGATACCTCTTCCTAAATCCTTTAAGCGTTTCAACTAATTCAACGACATCATAGCCTTTCCTAGTCATTAGATGGCCACCTCCAAAGTTTATCCACTTAATTTGCTCAAACCAAGATGAGAATTTGTCTTCAATATGTTTTAAAGTCCTTACAAACACATCACTGCCACTTTCGCAATGACAATGAACATGAAAGCCCTCAATTGCATCGGGTAATTTGATGGGTAATCTTTCATTTGTCACTCCAAAACGAGAACCAGGCGCACAGGGATTGTAAAGTAATGTCTCAATTTCAGAATACTCAGGATTTACTCTCAATCCGATACTGACATTCTTATTTGATCGTTTCACCCGATGATGGTATCGTTCAAATTGTGATAACGAGTTGAATACAAGATGAGAAGAGCATGTAGATATTTCATCTATTTCATAATCAGTGTAAGCAGGAGAAAATGTATGGGTAGGTGCTCCAAACTCATAGAAACCGAGTTTAGCCTCATACAACGATGATGCTGTAGTTGCTTGGATATAGTCTCTAAAAATGGGGAATGTTTTCCACAATGCAAAGGCTTTATACGCTAATATGATTTCAACTCCAGCTTGGCTCGCAACATTAGAAATTAAAAACAAATTATTACGCAACTTTGTTTCTTCCAAAACATATACGGGTCTGTTTATTTGAAGGAAAGTAGATGAATTTATTTTCATTTTGCAAATATAGTAAAAGATTTGTAAAATTCAAAAATAATTTCTACCTTTGCAATCTAAACTTACATAGGGGTTATGAAGTTGGTCATCATGACTAAGTCCACTTTTTTTGTGGAAGAAGACAAGATTTTGACAGCACTCTTTGAAGAAGGCATGGACAACCTCCATATCTCAAAGAGAGACCACTCGCCCCAGTATGTCGAGCGTTTGCTGTCGTTGATTCCTACTGAATATCATCGTTTTATATCAGTTCATCATAATTTCTATCTCAATGAGAAATATTCTTTGGCAGGGATTCACTATGATGCTGACGAGATGATCCATGAAATGGTGAATAATCGTGGGAAAATTAGCAAAACATGTACCGATATAATGAAATTGAAGTACATGAAAAAGCAATATAGGTATATATTCCTGAAAAATCTGAATGACAGTATAGAGTTTCCCAATGAGAAAAGGACAATTTCTACATCAGAACTCATCGAATTAAAGAAACAGGGATTATTAGGACGGCATATTTATGCAATGGGAGGAATTGTTCTTGACGATATTCCCAAATTGAAAGATTTTGGATTCGAAGGTGTTGTAATATGTGGGGATCTATGGAAGCATTTTGACATCCATTGTGACAAAGACTTTCATAATGTCATCACACACTTTAAAAAACTTCAACAAGCAGTTCAATAAGATAAGAGTATAGAAATCTTAAATATAAAAATATATAAACAACGTGTAGAAATGAGTGAGAACAACTCCTTTTTGGTTTTCTCTGGTACAAAAACAAGGTACCTGGCAGAAAAAATTTGTGCAAGTTTAGGTTGTCCATTGGGAAACTTAGTAATGACAAGATTTTCAGATGGAGAATTTGTTGTCTCATACGAACAGAGCATTCGTGGAAAAGATGTATATCTTGTGCAGAGTACTTTCCCCAATTCAGACAATCTCATGGAATTACTCCTGATGATAGATGCAGCCAAACGTGCTTCGGCAAGAAATATTATTGCAGTTATCCCCTATTTCGGCTGGGCACGTCAAGACCGTAAAGATAAACCCCGAGTAAGCATTGGCGCAAAATTGGTAGCCGATCTTCTAAGTGTGGCTGGAATTGACAGACTGATTACGATGGACCTGCATGCAGACCAGATCCAAGGGTTCTTCGATGTTCCTGTAGATCACTTGTACGCAAGCGGTGTTATGTTGCCTTATCTTCAGGGGCTGAAGTTAAAAGACTTGGTGATAGCCAGTCCAGATGTTGGTGGCTCCAAACGCGCAAATACATTTGCAAAATATTTAGGATGTCCACTTGTTCTTTGCAACAAAACACGTGCACGTGCAAATGTTGTTGCCAGTATGCAGATTATTGGTGATGTGAAAGACAAAAATGTCGTTATTGTTGACGATATGGTCGATACTGCAGGAACAATAACCAAGGCGGCAGATATAATGAAAGAAGCTGGTGCTAAAAGCGTAAGGGCTTGTGCTTCACATTGTGTCATGAGTGGTCCTGCAACAGAACGTATAGAGTCATCAGCTCTTGAGGAGATGGTTTTTACTGATTCTATTCCCTATACTGACCGCTGTTCAAAAGTAAAGCAAATTTCTGTTGCCGATATGTTTGCTGAGACTATCAGAAGGGTTGTTAACAATGAGAGTATCTCAAATCAATATCTTGTATAAACGAAATATCAAGTCATAACAACAAAGCAGTTTGCAATGTGCAAACTGCTTTGTTGTTTTCAAACAATCTTATCAATAAGGTCGTTGGCGGATAACATACATTGTTCCCCAGACGACATATCTTTAAGGGTTATTTTTTCTTCTTTAATTTCATTTTCGCCAACTATCGCAACGTATGGTATAGACTTAGTGTTGGCATAATTCATCTGCTTTTTTATTTTTACAGCATCGGGGAATATCTCTGACCTTATTCCTGCTTTCCTTGCTTTGTCAAGAATTGGTAGTATATAATCAGTTTCTTTCTCTCCGAAATTAACAAACATAAGTTGAGTTGCACCACAAACACTTTTCTTTGGGAAAAGGTCTAACGCATTCAATACATCGTAAATTCGGTCTGCTCCGAAACTCATTCCCACACCCGACAAACCTGGCATACCGAAAATACCTGTTAGGTTATCGTATCTTCCTCCACCAGTAATAGAGCCTATTTCAGAATCAAGTGCCTTTACTTCAAATATCGCACCAGTATAATAATTCAAACCACGGGCTAAGGTCAAGTCTAATATAATATCATTCTTCAATCCAGTCTTTTTGAGCGAATCGAGGATATATTTTGATTCCTCTATACCCTTCACTCCTATTTCACTTTTAGCCAAGACTTTACTGATTGTGTCAAGTTTTTGTTCATTTGTACCATTTAGTTGAATAATGGGTTGCAACTGCATGATTGCCTGTTCTGAAAGCCCTGCGGAAGCCAACTCTTCATTCACCTTCTCCAGCCCAATCTTCTCAAGTTTATCGATTGCGGTTGTAATATGTACAATTTTGTCTTGTTCGCCGATAATTTCCGCAATACCAGAGAGTATTTTCCTATTATTCAGTTTTATCTGAACCCTAATTCCAAATTTTACAAATACAGTGTCAATAATCTGCATTAGTTCCACTTCATTCAATAAGGACTCAGAACCTACAACATCAGCATCACACTGGTAAAACTCTCTGTATCTTCCTTTCTGAGGTCTATCAGCTCTCCACACCGGCTGAATTTGATACCGTTTGAAAGGAAACTGTATCTCGTCACGGTGCATTACAACATAACGAGCAAAGGGAACGGTTAAATCATAACGCAAACCTTTTTCGGACAACCTTGTCTGAAGTTTAAGAGTATTGCGCCCTACCAATTCTTCATCGGTAATTCCCTTGAAGTAATCTCCAGAATTTAATATCTTGAAAAGAAGTTTATCACCCTCGTCTCCATATTTTCCCATTAAGGTCTGTAAGGTTTCCATCGATGGAGTCTCGATTTGTTGGAAGCCAAAAAGAGAATAGACTTCTTTTATTGTATCAAAAATGTAATTACGTTTTACCATTTCCTCTGGGCCAAAATCTCTTGTCCCCTTTGGAATGGAAGGTTTATTTGCCATAAATTTTAATTTCTAACTATTGTTTGGTCTCTATCTGGACCCAATGAAATAATACTGATTCTTGTGTCGAGGAATTCTTCCAAGAATGTCATGTATTGAATAAATTCTGTTGGTAATTGGTCCTCGGTTTTAAACTTGCTGGTTTCAGTGTTCCATCCCTTGAATTCCTTATACACAGGTTGAACACCACTGATGTCATAAGGCATTTCTTCAGTATAATCACCATTTGGAAGCCTATAACCGACACAGGCCTTGATGGTATCAAAGTTATCCAATACGTCACTCTTCATCATGATAAGTTCAGTAACACCATTTACCATCACGGAATAGCGCAATTGAATTAAATCTATCCACCCACAACGACGTTCTCGTCCAGTTACAGCACCGAATTCATGTCCTAATTCTCTGATGCGTGCGCCAGTTTCGTCGAACAACTCAGTCGGGAAAGGTCCTGAGCCTACACGTGTGCAATAGGCTTTCATTATACCATATACATTTCTTATTTTATTAGGGCCGACGCCCAGACCTATACATGCCCCTGCAGAAATAGTGTTTGAAGAAGTCACGAATGGGTAAGAACCAAAGTCAATATCGAGCATAGTACCTTGAGCGCCCTCACATAGAAGCGACTTTCCTTCATGGAGAATATGATTAATTTCATGTTCAGAATCAACAAACTTGAACTTCTTCATGTATTCCACTCCTTCAAACCATGCTCTCTCAACATCTTCAAAGCCATCGAAGTTTGTCCATCCCATCGAAGTCAAGATTTTCAAATGACGTTTCTTGTGTAGTGTGTATTTTTCTTCAAAATTCTCAAGTATATCACCAACTCTTAAGCCGTTACGACTTGTCTTGTCGGTATATGTGGGACCTATTCCTTTCCCTGTTGTACCGACCATTTCCTTTCCTTTGGCAACTTCATTGGCTTTATCCAAGATTCTATGAGTAGGCATGATTAGGTGGGCCTTCTTTGAAATATATAGCCTTTCGGTCAACGGATGACCGGAGCTTTCCAGTTCTTTAGCCTCATTCATAAAAAGGTCTGGTGCTAATACAACACCATTTCCAATAATATTTACCTTACCACCTTGGAAAATACCAGAAGGGATAGAACGCAGTACATATTTCTGTCCTTCAAACTCTAAAGTATGACCAGCATTTGGGCCACCCTGAAAACGCGCTATAACATCGTAGCGAGGAGTTAACACATCGACAATCTTGCCTTTTCCTTCATCGCCCCATTGCAATCCCAAAAGGACATCAACTTTACCTGTTTTCATTAGATTTACCTTGTTTCTTTTGTTTTATCTTATTACGCTGACGGGATATTTTAGCCTGACAACGCGAACATACACCGTATAAATAGAGAGAAAAACCATCTTTACGAAAACGATGCAACTTTGTATTTCCAATAGCATCTGTTATCTCGTTGGCTTCAATCTCCGTAACTGAGCCACAGACCGTACAAATTTGATGAATATGGTCTTCGTTGTTAAAACAAGCCTCATATTTCGTTTGACCAATGAAACGATGCCTTACAACCAGACGTAACTCAATGAAGAGACGCATTGTATTGTATAGTGTCGCCCTCGATACTCTGAAATTAATAGCTTCCATCTTTGCACCCAAATCATCCAAAGAGAAATGACTTTGCATGTCATATACCGCATCAAGAATTGCGAATCGCTCTGAAGTCTTGCGGTGATTATTCATTTCGAGATACCCTTCAAGGATGCCTCTAACTTTTGTTTTGACAGATTCTTTAGTCACGACTAACTGATTAAATTTCTACAAAGTTAATCTTTTTTAGGTACATAAACTCAAGACACTGACAAAAAAAAGTTAAAAGAAAGTCAAAGCAATACTCGGCATCAATAGTGTCATAAATATGTCTTCATTCCTCCACACAAAAGCTTAGCTCTTACTTTCTAAAAGCTTACCTTTTGCGCTGCAATAGGTCATGAATTGGAATGCAAAAGATAAGCTTTTGAATCTCAATTAATATCATTTTGATTATCAATAGATTACAAAGCATATCCTCAACGCAGTTTATTGTAATATAATTTAATGGTGTTGATCAGGTCGAATGTTCGCTATGAAGCGTATGTTTACCACCTCCTGAATACGAATTGGAGGTATATGCCATATATGATTAGAAAGAAAACGCGTTAGGTCTTATGAGTTACACGATGTTTCACGAATTCCCGAAAGTAATAGTTAGGACACTTTTGACTCGGCATACTATATTCATATCAATTACAAAAAATCAAGCTCTGGAAACGCTTTTACTACCAACGAACGGTACTTTTCCCCTAAATCACAGAATTTATTGATGCTATTAAAAGCTGAATGCTGAACATTTAGCTCTCCTTCTTTTAATACTCCCTGTACAAGAGTCAAGAATTTATTGATGAGAAGATCATTTGGAATATGCCCATCAACAAATAATGAAGCCAACAATTGATAGCCGCAAATTTGATATATATTATCTTTTGATGATATGTAATCAAAGGCCAATGTTTGAGAAAAGGCAAGATTCTTCAATAAATTAAAGGATATTAATTCTGCTAACTCTTGATTTCTAACAGTCTCCATCCATTTATCAACTTGCTCACGTTTCATCATTTGTGCAGGCATTATGTAGGTTGCCATAATCTTACACTCACGAATATCATCTTTCCAAAGCTCTATAGCCAATTCATAATCTTTACCATATTTCTCTGCATTTTGCCGTAAAATAGGTAAAGGAACGCCCCAGTTAATCTTGTAATTCAAGCCTTTTTTTCGCATAGAGCTTGATGTTGCGCCATTCATAAAAAGTCTAAATGACTGCTTGATTTCTTTTAATTTATCTTTGGTATTCATAATTATAGCGTACTGTAATCTTTAGAATATCTCAACATTTGCTCAGTATATCCTTCGGAATAATCAAGAACTATATCTATAACTTCCCCTTCATTTCCATAAATAATTCCAAATTTAGGATTTAGAAAACCTTTATAAGGAGCAATATTTAATTTCTCATATCTGGACAGAACCTCTTGGTGCAGATTATAATTAATTGATTTGCCATACCTCTCCACAAGAAGACGCCCAGTTTCATAATCACCTTCACTTTTTATACGTTGAATCTCAGATAATTGATAAGCAAAAATGTCACGCAAGGCTTCATAGTTATTTATCTTTATAAAGGTTTTGCCACAGTTAGAAATCATTTCTACAACGCTATCAGACTTTCCAAGTTCCAAAGCCCATCTGGCGATCAAAGCCCTATTCTGCATATGCGCTTCCTCTATTTGCTTTCCAGGTTTAATACGAACCAACTGAGTCATTAACCCATTCATCATATATGTATAATATTGGGCTTTGAAGGCATCATGCGAGTCTAACAAGCCAAGGCTTTGTAATTTCGAATCAGATATATAATAAAGGGCAAAGAGATCTGCCCTCGCTTCTTCAATCGTATTTCCGTAATTTTTCAATGCGTCCGGATCAGTATTGGGTAGATGTTTACCACTGCCATGTCCAAGACACTCATGCAAATCTGTATGAAGATTATCCGTTACATCACCATATTTTTTGATTAAGTCTATCATTTGCGCATCAATAACAAACTCTTCCAACATTCCGTTTCCTTTTGACGCTTCACTGTATGCATGGGTTAAATTTGAAATAGTAATACTTTTTGAACCGTGCTCGGCCCGAATCCAATCGGTATTTGGAAGATTGATACCAATAGCCGTTGAGGGATATTCATCACCGCCAAGCATAGCAGCACAAACCACATTGGCAGTAACCCCTTTCACTTGAGATTTTTTGAATCTAACATCAATCGGAGAGTTGTCTTCAAACCACTGTGCATTTTCAGAAATAAGTTGAGTTCGTTTTGTCTCTTCCAAATCTTTATAATGTACTATACCCTCCCATGAACCTTTGTAGCCCAGCGGGTCACCATAAACTTCAATAAAACCGTTGATAAAATCAACCTGACCATCCTGTTCCTTAACCCATGCAATAGAATATTTATCAAAATCCTGAAGATTCCCGGACTTATAATAAGCAATTAACAAGCGAATAATATTGAGTTGATCCTTATTTTCCGCATATTTCTCAGCTTTTTCAAGCCATTCAATTATCTTTTTAATTGCAGCTCCATATAATCCATCTTCTTTCCAGACAATTTCCTTAATGTCGCCATTTGCTTTAATCAGTTTTGAGTTGAGACCATACGAAGGCGGTTTCATCTTACATCCAGACTTTTTATCAGAATAAAATCTCTCTACCTCACATTGAGAAACATTCTCATAATAATTGCAAGCTGAAGTACGAATGATATCATCTCCGTCTTTTTTATTCACTCCTTTAGGCAAGAATAATGGATCAAAAACCACTTTGGTAATTGTCTTAACAAAGTCATCAGCATGCTCTTTGACATCTAAGCCAAGCAACGAAAGATCAATCTCATTGAGTGCGTTGACAAAGTAATCTTCAGAGAATCCTGGAACAAACTTATCTGAATTATAATGGTGATAAATACCATTGGAGAACCAGACTTTCTTTAAATAGAGTTTTAAGGCTTTGAAATCTTCACTTGTATCCCCAAGCCTTGAAAGATAGATAGCTTCCAAGGCCTTTCGGATTTTCAGATTATATTTTCCAAATTGATCAAATGTGATATCTCTACCGTAAAGTGTTGCCTGGGATAAACAATAAATATATTTTTTTTGTTTTAAAGTAAGATCTTCAAAACCTTTTAAATTGTATCTCAACATTTGAATGTCATCAAATGTCTCATCTGTATATTTAAAGGAATCTTCTAACATAATAATTCTACACCGATATTATTTTTTTCTCTTGGAGAATAAGTTTACTTTTTTGAAGAAATCTTTTCCAACTTACTAGCAACTGTATGGCGCAACTTATATTCTCTTGGGGTGATTCCGTTTATTTTATAAAAAGAAGAATAAAAAGACTGTCGGTTAGAAAAGCCAACCATGGCACTGATATCTTCCATATTTAAATCCTGATACCTCTTGTCAACCAATAATCCCATTGCTTCATCAACACGAAATTTATTGACAAATGATGTATAATTCATGTGGAATCTGACATTAATGACAGCAGATATATATCTTGTGTTGGTGTGAAGTTCTTCAGCTAACTTCTTTGCTGAAAAATTTTTATCCTTATATTTTTGTTGGATAAGTATAATGTTCAAAATCTTGTCCTTAAGTTCATCCATTAATTGAGGACTGACCAAGCTACGATATACGGCTGGTTTCTCTTTTTTTTCTGTTATATTATACTTCACCATAAGACTATCAGATTTTAATAATGATCAAATTTCCCTAATCAATAAATATAGACTTTAATTTTATACAGTTAGCGCTTCAGATTGTTTAAACGAAGAAAAAGAATATCTCTAATTAATATATCCTCGGACCAAAAATGGCTGTCCCCACCCTAATCATCGTTGAGCGAGTCTCAAGTGCTATGGGATAATCATTGCTCATACCCCATGAACGCTCTTTAAAATCAGGATCATCTTTAAAATATTTCTCCTTAATTTCGTCAAAGAAATCTGCTGCTAACAACATCTCATTCTTTACTTGGACCTTATCCGTCGTATTGGAAGCCATCATCATCAATCCCGATATATGAACATTTTTCAGCTGCTTCCATTCATCTCCTTCAAGCAGTTTACGACAATCATCAAAAGTAAATCCGTACTTTGATTCCTCTTCTGCGATGTGCAATTCCAAAAGAACATTGATGATCCTATTATTTTTGAGGGCTTGTTTATTAATTTCCTTAAGAAGTTTCAGGGTATCAACAGCCTCTATCATTGAAATGTAAGGAGCAATGTATTTCACCTTATTAGTTTGAAGATGGCCAATGAAATGCCACTCAATATCTTGAGGCAGTTCTCTTACCTTTGCCGAAAGCTCTTGCTCATGACTTTCACCGAAAATCCGTTGGCCTTCGTTATAAGCGACTTCAATAAATTCCTTTGGATGGAATTTACTGACAGCAATCAGTTTCACACCATCAGGTAATTGTTCAAGAACTTTATGTAAATTTATCGATACATCAAACATATTCAATCTATTTTAATTGCATAAGGAAGGTAAATACACAAGATAAAAAATCATTCTTTATCTTCGCTTGATTCATACTTATGTTCAAAGACATCCATAATTTTTGTTTCGTTCACAGAAACTATTTCATAATCTATCATAGTATTATCCATCATTTCGTCAACATGCTTAACTGCACTATTAACAGAATGTGCCTGAACAAGATAGGTGACGATAGAGCGCTTCTCTTTCTCTGTCTTGTCGTCAATGGTAATAAACGATAGGCGTGTCTTAAACCACTTATCATCGGCATCCACGTCACTGAAGAATATTTCCCGATAGGCAGAAGGTGCAATTGCTTTCACCTCAAACTCGCCACTAATATAATTAGACATTTCTTTTGTAATGGTGGACTCGGCCTCTGAAAAGCTCAAGGCATCAACAGTATATGCTTCGATTACTTTCTTATTCTGACCATCCTCCATCAACTTCTCATAACGAACCTTAGTTTCAAACCAAGAACTTGTTTTACTTCTCATATTTTTTATTGATAATTCTACACTTGCAATGAATAATAACGACAAAAAATCAATATTCATTCTTTATGCAAAAGTAGTAAAAAACTCTCGTTTAATAGGATTTTTTTGCTATAAAATAAAAAATATATTTAACTTTGCATTATGGGTTAAAGTGCTAAGGGTGTAAGTTCTCAGCACATATTGGGTTCAAAAAGGTAAAAGAAAGAATTATGCCAGAAATTTCAATTCGAGGATTAGAGATGCCAGAATCTCCCACAAGAAAGTTGTCATCATTGGCAGTTGCCGAACAAAATCGTGGCTTACCAGAGTATCAACTTAACATTGGACAACCTGACCTTCCCCCACCCCAATGCAGTCTTGACACAGTGAAAAATATCAACCCAACGCTACTCGAATATTCCCCCTCACAGGATATTCTTGCTTACAGAGAAAAGCTGTGCGATTATTACAAGAAATTCTCCATTGATGTAGAGCCTGAGAACATCATCATTACAACAAGAGGATCAGAAGCTGTACCTTTTTCTTTCATGTCGTGACTAAACCCTGGCTATGAAGTTATCATCCCTGAACCTGCATATGTTAAAATACTTGTACAGAAAAAGACTTTGGAATCTTACCTAGGAAAAATAAATACAGAATAAAACAATAAAGATGAATTTCCCATTATTTATCGCAAAAAAAATATATAATAGTTCTGACAAAACACGTAGGGTTTCAAAACCCGCAATCCGCATTGCCACTATAGGAGTGGCAATAGGACTTGCAGTAATGATAGTTTCTGTATCGGTTGTATTAGGATTTAAACACACCATAAGAAATAAAGTTATTGGTTTTGGTAGCCATATTACGGTTGCTGATTTTATGTCATTGCAAAATTCTGAGCTATATCCAATAACGATAAATGATAGCTTACTGAAAGCTTTATATAAGATACAAGGTGTTAAACACGTTCAGAGATTTGCCTATACGCAGGGAATTTTAAAAACCGATGACGACTTTCTTGGTGTCACACTAAAGGGTGTTGGTCCAGAGTTTGACTCAACGTTTATTCACAATAATATGGTGGCGGGGAGTTTTCCAAAATTCTCAGACAATTCAAATCAACAAAAAATCATCCTATCCAAAACCATAGCCGATAAATTGAAAATGAAGGTTGGCCAAAAGATTTTTGCCTATTTTGTCAATGAACAAGGTGTACGTACCCGAAAATTCACTGTGTGTGGAATCTATGAAACAAACCTGAAACAATTCGATTCGCAAATATGTATGACAGACCTATACACCGTCAACAAATTGAATGGTTGGGAACCAGACCAATATAGTGGCGCAGAACTTGAAGTAAAAGATTTCAACTTATTGGATAATACTGCTTTTAATGTTTTGGGACATGTGAAGAATAAGGTTGATAAATATGGCAGCACCTATTCTTCTGCAACTGTTATCGAACAAAATCCACAGATATTCTCATGGCTCGACCTAATGGATTTGAATGTTTGGATTATTTTGGCATTGATGATATCAGTAGCTGGTGTAACTATGATATCTGGACTTCTTATCATTATATTAGAACGCACACAAATGATAGGCCTCATGAAGGCGATAGGAGCAAGAAATCGGCAGATAAGACATGTTTTTCTGTGGTTTGCCACTTTCATTATCGGAAAAGGATTAATAATAGGAAATGTCGTCGGTATAGGTCTCATATTGCTGCAACAATATACAGGGCTATTTAAACTTGATCCACAGACCTATTATGTAAGTACTGTACCAGTTGAAATCAACATTCCTCTCATAATAGCATTGAATCTTTCAACATTATTAATATGTGTATTCGTATTGATTGCACCAAGTTATTTTGTCAGCCACATAAATCCTGCAAAATCGATGTATTACGAATAAAATAGAAATATCGTTTTGGCAGTTACCATCAAAATGTGGACGTCTCATACATTCCTTTGTTTTTGCAAACAACAAGTCAGCATTGCGATGAGACTTCCACTCTTTTTATACAATAATCTAAATGACTGAAAATCAAAACAAAACAATCCCGTTTCCAAAAGCTAAACTTTCACAATGAGATAGGTGAGCTATCACTGTGCGAAAGGTCAGCTTTGGATAAGATATTGTTAAACTCTCATAGCCTGACGATAGAAACATTCTTCCAAACAACAACGATAGAGCATATTTTTCACATTAATAACGTGTTGTGACTTGCTTGAAAATTCGTACCTTTGCGGTAGCAACAACAAC
>NZ_KE387160.1:40361-46903 GCF_000430525.1 Prevotella corporis DSM 18810 = JCM 8529
GTGTTGGTAATAAGTACAATACAAAGTTGTAGAAGAAAAATAAAATGATGCCGCAAAACAAAATCCCATCCATACTGGATGGGATTTTTGTTTTCTATAGACAGGCAAATCAGAAGAGTTCCAACTGTTGATATGGTGCATTCGGTGTTTCGGGCTTTTCACCATAAAAGAGCTGAATATTGGCAAACTGTTTGTCGGTTATACACAAAATACCGACTTTTCCGAGTTTGGGAAGGTTGTTACGAATACGCTTCATATGAACTTCCGCATTTTCCATACTCGCACAATGTCGTACATAGATAGAAAATTGAAACATCGTAAATCCATCCTTCATCAAGGCTTTACGGAAATCTGTATAGGCTTTTTTTTCTTTTTTAGTTTCCGTAGGAAGATCGAAGAATACAAGAATCCACATAATTCTATATTCGCTAAGTCGGTCGAAATTAGTCATAATGGCTACATTTCTGGAAAATTGACGTGGCGCATCTCTCCAGCAAAACATTTATAAAGCGATGCGGTCGTTTGTTGGGCAGCTATCATCAGCGGACTGCGCTTTCCATTAATAACAACATCCAACATTGGTATTCCCAACAGTTGAATTTTCAATCGTTTATTGATTTCCGAAATGTCTTCATTTTGCCTTATGAGGTCCAATACTAATTCATCCACATACGGTCGATAGGGTTCCATTATATCGTCTGCCAAACAGTAGGCATTGTAGCGATTATGATGATGAATACCCAATGTGGGCAAGAGCCCGCTCCCAACTAAAGATCTTGCTATCACTGCACGCAGAATAGCATAGCCATAGTTCAGAAGATTGTTGGGTGGTGTACCTTCTCTGTCGCGCACAAAATCAGGGTAATCTTTAAATAAGTTTTTCCAATAGTAGGCTGCTGCTCTCGCTTCCAAATTGTCGGGATCTCCACTCCTCACATCGTTTGCCCAAACACGCATACAGTTTGTTTCCTTATCCGTATTGGTTTTCAACACATACTCCTGATTGAGTATCTTTTGCTTTACGGTCTGTTGCCACAGCTGCTTACGCAGAGGCAGAGAGACATCCAACTGCGTTCTAAACCGCTCGTTCTGTGTAGTGTTTCCGCAAAGTGGCAGCAATAAGCCTACAGGCATACTCTTTTGATCGCAAGTAATTACTGCACAATTATTTTCCAATAATGCTTCCAGTACGCCCGAAGTAATAGTGATGCGTCGATGATCGAGAATTACCACCCCAATATCTTCTATCGGGATGGTACGTTCAGCTTCTTTTTTCATTGCTACAGGCAACGTGTCGTTGCTTTCCACCTCTGGCAAATGCAATACCAACTGAGCATTGCGCAGGCTCAAATAGATGGGATTACTGAAGCACAGTGTTTTCTTTATCATGGGTAGATGGTTTTTTATTTTATAACTTTGAGAATCTTCCCTAAGCGATCTACCTCAAGCTTCCAGCAGACAGCCTTTATCATTTCACCTGAAATAGCCTTCTCCAATTTGTTTAAGGGAGAGAACTCTTTTTTGTTGGCAATACTTGTAGCTACTCGACAAGGAATAAAGAAACATTGACTCCCTGTTACACTTACCATCTTGTATATTCTTTCCTTATCCAACTTGCATTCGTTCGACAATTTATCTTCCTCCGTTGGCACATACACCAAGTCATTGGGCGACAGATAGAACTTCAACGGAACATCTTTCTCGTTTTTCTCTGGAACAGGCAATATCCCTTGCTTTAATCGTTCTGTCACTTCATTCAGCGGAACTGTGTTATAGCTTCGTTCTCCCTCTTCATTTTCATAGATAGCAAAATAGAGATTGGTTCCTTTCTGCGCTTCAACATACTTTGCTGCTTTATTTCCAGTCTGTCCAACTTGATACTTTGCACCCATTGGCTCCGCAACCCTCACTTTCAAAATAGGCTGATGAAGCTTTCCATCATTGAATAGAGAAATGTTCTTATTCATTTCGGCAATGCCTTCAGGTGTGAAAGCTATATTTGGATCACCGCCTTTCTCTTCAAGATAATTGAGAAGTATCTTTTGTATGCCAGTGTCAGTGATCGTCTCAATACGCTTTTTGTCGAAAGATGTATCAAGTGGTTTTCTTGTTGCCGCCATCCTTTCTTTTTCATCGCTATATTGCCACACTTCCACTTTCTCAACATTTTGTCTATTCCAGCGATAGTTAATGCTCTTGAAATGTGCAAGCATTTGTTTGGTATTGAAATGTTTTTCAACCAATTCATTGATATACGCTTTAAGCTCCTTATTACAGATATTCGGAATATTCTCGAGCGCATTTTTCAGTTTAACAGTAGTTTTACGCTTGAGATTTACATGTCCGAAGACAGTTTCCTTGTGCATCGGCTTGCGGATTGCCCACATCTCACTACTCTTTTGTTCTGCCGTTGTTTTCTTTCCCTGCTCATCGTATCGCTCATAATAGTTCGTTGCTTTGTTGATGATACGTACATAATTTCTGAAACTTACAACAATATCTTGCAATGCTACACGGGCATCCTGTGTAAAACTCTCCCATGGCTTACGGATGATGCGATTTTTATCGCATAACAGTCTGCGCAGATCTTCTCGCTTTTTCTGACTGTTTGCTGATTCATTATTGAGATAGTTAATAATATTGCGCGATGCGCAGGCTATAACAAGTGCATCCATCGCATGATGACGATGGTCAATGCGTTTTTTACTGAAACCAAGCTGCAATTCTATAGGAACTGAGGTTTGGAATACTCGTTTCTCCTCTTTGTTTTCCCAATGCCCGAATGCTTCTGTTCCCGTCATCCGATTAAGACGTTCAAAACGAGGAAAAACAATACTGTTCCATACATCATTCAAGCCCCAGTCTTTTTTCAATCGGTCGGTAATACCACCCGAACACGGAACAACAAACTTTGAAGTAACATCCATTTCATCCTCTGTTCGCACAATGTTGGAAAGCAAGGCTTTCACCACTTTACTGATATATCTGCTGTCATTCATCTGCCGATTGAGAAACTCCTGTGGAATATCCTCCATTAGGAGTTTTTCTTTTTTCGCCCTATGGTTAATATAATGCTCGTTAACAAAAGCCTTATATTCACTTTCGTTTAATATCTTTACATCACCCAACATTGTACAATGCACAATTTCTCCGCCATGTGCTTTGATGAATTCATAACCGAGCATATTGGATTTCAGTCTATTCACCTCAGCTTCGCATATCACCTTGTTGCTAAAGGAGTCGTCAAAGTACCGGCTCTGCGGAATAACATGTTCTATTTGGTAAGCTGAAGTAAATAGCTTGGAAAGCGAAATAAACTTACCAGTATAAGGTGAACGATACTTCTGGTCGAGCCACAGTTTGTATCTACGCAATTCGGTCGCAGTAGGCTGTGCCATCTGCGAGATTTTAGAAATATCTGCAAACGCTTCATCATCTCTCTTCAACTGCAACAAAGCACCTTCTTCATAAATTCGTAATATGTCTTGCTGCATTGGCGAATTCGGACGGACTTCCTTGATATCTGTGTCTTTTTTGAGTTCCATCAGCAAGCTCTTAATCCTTAGATTGGTATTTTCATTTTTCAGAATGTTCTTCGTCATACGAGCACGTTGGTCTGCCGTCCGTTTCATATCACGTCCTAATTCCACATGGATTTCGTCAATATGTCCGGCTTCTTTCCATATATCGTGTACGGTGCGAAGCGTTTCAAGGATACATTGCTCTACAATGGGATTACGAAGCGAATGTTGTTTGAAGCCGTTGATATAAGATTGTAATTGTTCTGGTGTTTCCCAGTGTTGTATATCAGTCACCTCGGAATGCCGACCATACACGACATAGCATGCCAACCATTCCGGAAGGGCTTGAAAATCATCGATCTGATTAAATGAACGAGCTGTATGCCCCATCCGTTCTTTGATTTTCTCTTCGATGTCGCCTCGAATAATGCTCCTTATCCGATTTTGTGTTTCTTCACAGATATTGGCCTCACTCCACATACTCCCCATACGCATTACCGCCAACAGCTTCTTTACAGCTTTCTCCGAATAAGCGCCATGGTCCTTTATAAATGGTTTCACTTTTAGAAAAGAACTCACAAAAGCGTCATCAGAATTCAATTTGCGCAATGCGCTCTCTGCCTCTGCTTTTACCTCTATGGAATAAAGCAAATGCCAAAGGCGATATTGTCGTCCGTCTTCATCTATCCAACTCCGGTCAATGCCTGCCCTGTCAAGAGCTACAAGCAATTCATATCGGGTTTCGTTGCAAGGATACTTTTTCTCTTTGTCCTCTATGTAGTTCCACCGAATTTCAAATTCTTTTTCCCTTCCTAGCTTTACTTTCTTTAATCGAAAGAAATCCTTGAGCAACGTTTCTTGGTTTATTTCCTTGCGATTGTTCAGATAATCAAACAATCGCACATAGTCTTCTTTCGTCGGCAAATAGTCGGCCGTTACTTCCTTATCAGTCATACGATCAAATAGACGAAGATTCAAGACGAACTGCCATAAACGAAACTCTTAATAATAAGGATTCGATTTGGCTATGCACTTGATACCTTGCTTCTTGATCTCACCTGTTTCCTTGTCCACATATCTGTAATATTCATAAGGACAGTCGGCAATGAGCGATTTCTTACTTTTCAACGGTCGCTGATAGAAGATAAGATCAGACAATAATAAATACACCATGTCTTTTTTCAGCAAGCTTTGTTGATGGGGCAGATTGCTACGATAAAGTTCTTCTGCACAAACAGCAAGCATTTGCTCACTTCGCAGTTCTTCATGATACTTACGCTGCTGAGTCAATATAGCCTCGAGTTCAGCTCGATAATATTTGCGCTCAATCGTATGAATAAAGTTTCCTCGTATCTTATCGGAAGGTTCTGCCAGCAAATGTTCGTAGATAAATGCCCCGACCGTTTTACCCGAGGCTTCCAAATCTGTTTCCGTTCGTTTCTTGCGCAATCCCCAATCATCTTCTTTCGGTGCGCGATACGATCGTTTTTCCTTTCCATCCTTGTCCTTCTTCGGCGTTACACCATCCTTTTCGTACTCCGTCGTTATAATAAATTGTTTTGTTTTTCCAACCCAATCATCAAGTGAAATTTTACTACTTCGTCGATAGATACACCCATTTTCCAAATGCACATTATACCATACATCATCACCTTTCCCTTTTTCAGCAGCCTCCACAGCTACAACTTTCAGTTCACAAAACTCCTCACGTTTGGTTGGATTTTCGTCTTCCTCCTCTCCGCGAAGCTGATAATAACCACGCTTTTGGTTGAAACTGAGCAATATCCACGCCAATTCCTCTTTTCTTATAGCCTGCGTGAGTGCTTTCTTCCGCAAATAATAGAGTGTCCAATCAAGTGGAATTTTCTTTCCATCAGCTACCAATGCTGGCTGATGGCTCGTAAAATCTGCTATCATCTCATAAAACGAGTTCATGAACAAGAAACGCATACTGCCGTCTTCTTGCCGCTCCCATGCAAGTTTAGGCTCACCGTTGTCAAGAAACTTCCCATAAGTTTTAGCGCAATCTCTGTCCCAACCGATTGCAGCATCATAGTGTTGTGGTAAAAATCCTAATCTATGCAACACCCGATGTAAGCGTTCGCGTCGCTGCAGCGACCGTTCTCTTATCCTCCGCACACCTCTAAACCCTGTGCGAACAGAAGTTTGCGACTCGGTAACACCCTTACCAAAATTGTCCAACACATCCTGACTCATCGGAATAATCCGGCAGCCGAGTTTAATATCGTGCAGATAATTCCAGTTGTCATCTTAAGAGACTTTAGCCCAACCAATACTATTGGTTCCCAAGTCTAATCCTAAAATTGTTTTCATCTTTTTGATAGATTTATTTGGTTATTAATTATTTAGTTGCTAAATTTGCAAAAGAATTTTCATGCAAGTCACAATAAGGATTATTCCGTTGTGAAAACAAACAAGGCGGGGCAACTCGCCTTATTTTATTTCCAATAACAGGAAATAATTTTTTGTAAAGGTATGAATAATTTTTCATAATTTGTATAAATCCGATAAATATATATGACTTTCTGCTAAACAAAAACTGAAAATCTATAATTATACATAGAAATATCATTTTCATGATATAAGTTTTAAACATCAACAATATAGTCAATTAACAATATTAAATGAAGGAAGCGAATCGAATTAAGGCACAAGAGCAAATACGAAATAACAGAGTATTCCGAGGCTCAGTAGAAAATCAATGGGGATAGGCATATAGTTTTGCAATTCTGAATAAAAAGAACTTCTTGTCTGCCACTCCTCTTAGATTGGCTCGGAAAAGTTTAATTTTGGCATTGAACGATTCTGCCATGGCATTCGAAGATCTGTTGTTATAGAAGTTCAATATCTCATCATAATGCTCGTAGAATGTGGCAGCAATCACATTGAATGAATGGAAGTCTGCCTCTTCAACTTTATTGTACCACCGTGCCATGGAGAGCCTGGCTGCATCCTTGATGGTGTTCTTGGCGAAGATTATGCGCAGTGAGTGGCACAGTC
>NZ_AUME01000025.1 GCF_000430525.1 Prevotella corporis DSM 18810 = JCM 8529
CTTGCCCGTGCGCAAATCCGTCCATCGTCTGCGACGAATTTTCAAGATCACCTTATGGCCTCGAATAGGGAAGTCGGTTATATTAACTGCTTCCATGAACCCCTTGGACTCGAAGGTGGCATTACCTGACAAAGTCTTGTCCATACGTTCGTCAAGACTAATATGAAACTCAGGTCCAACCTCGCAGACAGAAACGATAGTAAAATAATCTAATATTTGAGAAGGCAAAACAAGAGTTGCCAAGGTGCGTAACATTTTTTCTTCCATAATGCGAAGGTCGGAATTATTAAGATAAATAACAAATTATTCCCCCATTGATTTTCTACTGAGCCTTAATTGTAAGTTTATAGTCTAATAATCAATTTTAGGTTAAAAACAAAAAATAAGGTGTAGATAATTCTACACCTTAACTGTTGCGGAGGCAGGACTCGAACATGCGACCTCCAGGTTATGAGCCTGGCGAGCTACCAACTGCTCCACTCCGCGATATTTACCATTTTGCAATCATTGTGAATATATCACCTTCTTGAATGCGAGTGCAAAGGTACTACTTTTTTCTCAATTAACCAAATTTCATTTTGAAAAAAATTCGTTATGCATATTTTTCACTCATTAAATTTAGCTGTATTCTTCGTGTATTGGCATGTCTTACAATTATATTCGCATACTTTAGAAATCTATTGTTTTAATAAATATACATTTCTCAGACTAATTAAAATCGGCCAAAAAGAACAGAAGGCACTCTCCTATCGATCGTTTTTCAACTACAGCTCTGCAAAAGGTGACCTTTTGAACGGTAATAGGTGTCAAATGATTGATTAAAAGATGACCTTTCGTGCCATGAGAACTATCATGTTAATTATCAGGAGATTGCAGTTACATTCTTTTAGGGCAGCCTTGTTTATTTTTATTAGCCTGAATTACAAAAAATAGCCATTAGAAATTCATGCATAAAGATGACATTTTTTCAACTCAAATTGAATTGACATTTGAACGAGTTTCGAAAATTGAATTAACTAAATCAACCAAACATAGTTTTAAAATACGATGTATATAAATTACGTTAATGGCAAAGATCAGTATGCGTTTTAAAAATACACCATCACTCATTGTAATAAGCTAAATCCAATGAATCGAAGTTTTTTATTAAATAATTTGTCAATTAATATTTTTTTTCTACTTTTGCACATACTATTTGTATTGTGCAAATAGTCCTAACTTAAGGATAAAAAAGATGTCTATTTCAAAAACAAGACAAAAATTAGTAGATGTTGCCCGGCAATTATTTGCCAAGAACGGTATTGCAAATACCACAATGAATGATATTGCCAAAGCATCTGGTAAAGGCCGTCGCACTCTTTATACCTATTTTAAAAGTAAAGACGACGTCTATTATGCTGTAATAGAAGCTGAACTTGAAAGATTGTCAGACAAGCTCGACGAAGTTGCAGCCAAAAAGATACCCCCTCATGATAAAATCATAGAGCTCATCTATACACACCTGAGCATGATAAAGGAAACTGTCATGCGCAATGGTAATTTACGGGCAGAGTTTTTCCGGAATATCTGGATGGTTGAGAAGGTCAGAAAAAACTTTGACGAAGATGAAATAGAACTTTTTCAAAAAGTATATACAGAAGCCAAGGCTGACGGCGATTTCGATATAGACAATGTTAAACTGGTAGCAGACATAACCCACTATTGTATCAAAGGCTTGGAAGTACCTTTCATTTATGGCCGATTGGGACATGGCTTAACAGAAGAAACAAGCCGCCCATTAGTTGCTAAAGTCGTCTATGGCGCCTTGGGAAATAAAGGAGTTAAACAGATTCCAGAGGATTCATCCATTAACCACAACATATACAATCATTAATAAATTAAAGAATAAATAACAAATGGGATTATTAACAGGAAAAACAGCCCTTATTACAGGAGCTGCAAGAGGAATTGGAAAAGCAATTGCATTGAAATTTGCAGAAGAGGGTGCAAACATAGCATTCACTGACCTTGTCATTGATGATAACGGAAAAGAAACCGAGAAAGAAATACAAAAGATTGGCGTAAAATGCAAGGGATATGCAAGTAATGCTGCGGACTTCGCACAAACGGAAGATGTTGTTAAACTTGTTAAGGAAGAATTTGGCAGTATTGATATTTTAGTAAACAATGCAGGAATTACCAAAGACGGGCTCATGATGCGCATGACCGAAAATCAATGGGATGCCGTCATTGCAGTCAACCTTAAGAGCGCTTTCAATTTTATCCATTCATGCCTTCCAATCATGATGCGACAGAGATATGGAAACATCATCAATATGGCAAGCGTTGTCGGAATCCACGGAAATTCAGGACAAGCAAATTACGCAGCTTCAAAAGCGGGGCTAATTGCCTTGGCAAAAAGTATTGGTCAAGAGATGGGGCCAAAAGGTATTCGAGCCAATGCCATTGCCCCCGGATTTATTGATACAGCAATGACTCAAGCATTGCCTGATAACATTCGTAAAGAATGGATTTCTAAAATTCCACTTCGTCGGGGCGGTAATACAAATGACATCGCAAACACGGCCCTGTATCTTGCTTCAGACCTTTCAAGTTATGTTTCTGGACAAGTCATTCAAGTCGATGGCGGAATGAACATGTAATCTTGATTATAATAAATTGACAAAATTGTTTCCTAAAAATTAATTGGAAACAATTTTGTCAATTTTATATTAACATTTAATTCAATTTAAATTGACTCCTCTTTACGAAGATAACCATATTATCATTGTTTACAAAGAATGTGGTGAGATAGTGCAAGGTGATAAAACTGGGGACACTCCACTTTCTGAGTCTGTTAAACATTGGCTGAAGGAAAAATATGATAAGCCAGGTAATGTTTTCCTTGGTGTTGTGCACAGACTTGACAGACCTGTCGCTGGAATAGTCGTTTTTGCAAAAACATCAAAAGCACTAAAAAGACTGAATGATATGTTTCGCAAGGGTGAAGTGTCGAAGACATATTGGGCAATCGTTCAGAATGCCCCAGAAAAACAAGATGAGACATTAATCAATTGGCTTGTTCGTAACGAAAAGCAAAACAAGAGTTACGCCCATGAAAACGAAGTACCAAACTCGAAGAAAGCCATTCTACATTACAAAGTTTTAGGATCGTCAGACCATTATACCTTATTGGAAATTAATCTCCAGACAGGACGTCATCATCAAATTAGGTGTCAACTTGCCCACATGGGCTGTACCATCAAAGGAGATTTGAAATATGGAGCGAGGCGTAGCAATCCAGATGGGGGAATTTCACTCTTGGCCCGACGAATAGAGTTTGTGCACCCGGTTTCTCATGATAAGATAATGGTAGAAGCTCCCCTACCCAATGAAAAATTATGGCAAGAAATTACCCCCTGATGACGATAGATTTTATGTTAGTGGGGTTATACTGAACTATAGCATATTTTTCAAGCTGAAAAGTATCATACTGTTCGACATGTAATCATGTCTCGCCAATTCAAGATTCCTCCAACATTAAATTGAGGCATAATAGATATCTGATAGGCTAAAACATACCTATATTTCCGACCACAGAATTCAAAATCACATCGTTACATCATAAATGCTGATGATGTAACAAAAATGCTGTCGGTTGAACTCCCTATTAAGGTGAGGAAGTTGAACCGACAGTAATTACTAATCGTATCTTATTTTTTATAAGGCTTCTATTATATATTAGAAGAAGATGTAACGGTGGTCAACAACGTTTGACTTCAAGATAAGATCTTGGATAAAGTTGCCAACATATTGCATACTCTGTTGAGCACACTGTTGCATCTGAACCGATTCATTATATTTAGAGCCTACGCGCATTGCCTTCTTAGTAACCTGGAACATATAAACACCAGAGTTTCCTTTCACTGGTGCTTTGCAGAACTTGCCTACCGGTGTAGCAGCGACAGCCCCAGACAAAGCTGGCTCAACTGCGCCCATACCCTGGATAAATACCGGTGAAGCAAATGTTATCTGGTTAACAGTGCTAACTTTCGCACCTTTAGCCTGAGCCGCAGCAATACTGTTTACACCTTTCAATTTAGCAATCAGCTTTTCAGCCTTCTTGTCTTTCATCACCTCACGTTTAAGCATCTCCTTCACTTCAGGATCATCCCATGTTCTATAACCCTGTGGATGAACCTTAGTCAATGAAACTACCATAAAGTGATCATTATTACCACACTCATACAGAGGCGAAACATCACCTTCCTTGGCATCAAAAATCCACTTCAAGGCATCACGAGTACCACGAACACCAACAACATTATGCTCTGCAGTTGTGATATTCTTCTGTTCTTGAACCTTGTAGCCGTACTTAGAAGCATTCTTTTCTATATCCGCAAGTGTAGTACTCTTGGCAACAAATTCAGAAAACTTATTGAATGCCATGCCACGTGTATCTTTAGAGAAATCAATAACTTTCTTTATAACAGCTGCAGTTGTCTTTGTCTTTAAGGCACGCTTGTCAAGTACCTGGAGAATGATATTTCCCTGTGACAAGGCAATATTACTTACTTTGGTAATCTCGGCATTCATAATTGCATTAATGAATTGACGGTTTTCCTGATTCATAGAGGTGGCATGCTCATACTGCGAGCCAGTAAACCATACTTTCTCACCCGTCTGACCATATCTTTTAGCAATGGCTTCAAAATCTGCACCATTAGAAAGAGCCTTCTGAATAGAGTCTGCCTTTGACTTGGCAATTTCTGATGTCGCTGCAGCAATCTGAATCTGACGGAACTGTACAGAGTCTGGCAACTGAGCTTTATTCATCACACGGATGATGTTCAATGTGTTGTCCTTTTTGTTTTCAGTGACGGCAGTCGTACCAACACCCAAAGAATCAATCTTAGATGCAATGTCAGGATATGCCTGATAAGCTGCACTACTTACAGGTAAACCAAGATATGGAATTTCGCTACCACTCTTACTTACAACCTGTGATGGATCAGCAGCCTGGCTCAACTGTTGCTGGAGATTTTTCATTTCCTTAACTATAGCATTTCTGTCAGAGGCACTCGCCATAATCTGGAAATCAACATATTTAATATCTCGCGTTTCAACTGTTTGACGAAATGCAGGCTTTAATTCCTCATATTTTGCTTTCAAGTCCTCATCAGAGATTGTAACATCCGCATCCTTAATTGAGCTGTATGGCAATGATGCCAACTGGATTTCAGCTTCTTCATTTTGTTCTGTGAATGCCATTTTGGCTTCTGCCTTGTTTGAAAGCACGCAACTTGCCACCAATG
Source organism: Prevotella corporis DSM 18810 = JCM 8529 (assembly GCF_000430525.1). GTDB lineage: Bacteria > Bacteroidota > Bacteroidia > Bacteroidales > Bacteroidaceae > Prevotella > Prevotella corporis. The sequence continues at coordinate 5,295 of NZ_AUME01000025.1, forward strand.
CTTGATATTTCTGACCTAAAAGCTGGGTACGTAGGTTCTTTTCTACAAACATCCAATAGTTATAGGCAACTTGCATTTGCTCTGCCTGCTGAGGGTTCGATGATTTCGCTTTATTATATCCCTCCAGGAACTGTTTCAAAGTATTAACATCAAAGCGACCTGTCTGTTGGTTAATGAAAGGTGTTTGAGCCAATAACGGGTTGGTGCCGTCATTCAACACTGCTTGCAACTCATCTTCGGTAACAGTAAGTCCAACTTTCTCTGCATCTGCCTGAAGCACCTTGTTGCTAACCAACTGTTGCCAAACCTGATCTTTCACTTGATTCAATTCATCTTCTGACAAATTATCACGCTGCATGGTAAACTTTATAGCATCCTGATATTCATCAACCATTTTTTGGTAGTCTTGTACATTGACCTTCTCACCTGAGATTTCGCCAACTTGCTGTCTGGCTTCGCCCTTAATACCATTGCAAGAGCGGAATGCCTCTTCAGCAATAAATGCAAAAAGGCCCAAACCGATAATTACAATCAGTGTGATTCCTCTGCGTCTAATTTTTCCTAATGCTGCCATTTTATTATAATTTTGTATTTTTATTTAATGCTAACTTTGGCAAATTGCCTACAAAAATACGAAGAAAAAGAGAATTATTATAATCTTTTACAAAGAAATCTTTTATAAATCGACTTTTAGCTTAACTAATTCTATTTTTGTCATTGTACTCTTGATGATTTTAAACTTAAACTTGCCTATTTGAATCTCTTCATTCAGTTTTGGAAAACTTTGGTAATTGTGTAAGATGAGCCCTCCCAATGTCATGTACTCATCACTATCAGGCAACTGAAGTTCGAAAAGATTATTAATTTTATCAATCTCCAAACGTGCGGAGAGCAGATACTCGTTCTCTCCTGTCTGTTTTGCTATATACTTATTACTGTCATGTTCGTCTTCTATCTCACCAAATATTTCTTCGACGATATCTTCCAATGAGACGATACCACTGGTACCGCCAAATTCATCAACAACCACTCCTAAGCTTTTTTTCTGCTGCAAGAAAATCTTCATCAACTTTTGGGCAGCCATTGTCTCTGGCACAAAGGGCATTCGACGAATATGAGATTTCCAATCATCACGATTTCGAAACATTTCAGAAGAATGGATATAACCTTCTATATGATCGATATCGTCATTATATACTATTATCTTCGAGTTACCACTTTCAATGAACATCTGTTGCAACTCATCGATTGAACAGGATTTATCAACGGCATTGATCTCCGTTCTCGGCACCATGCAGTCTCTTACTTTTGTATCGGTAAATTCCAAAGCATTCTGAAAAATTTTCACCTCTTCTATCTTGCCTGTATCTTTAGCATTCTCAATAGAACTTTGTACAAGGTAGTCCAGTTCTACTTTTGTGAATGTTCCGTCGCTCTTCTGCTCGGTGATTTTAACACCAAAACATCGAAGCATGATACGTGAGAGCAAAGTAGAGAATCGACTGATAGGCCAAAGGATGATGAAAAACGCATAAGCCGTGGGGGCAAATAACGTGAGCAATTTATTGGGATTGCTCTTGAAGAAAGCTTTAGGAAGAAACTCTCCTGTGAACAGAACAATAATTGTTGACAAAATAGTGTTGAGCAATACTTGCGTAGCAGGTGCAAAGTCCAAGAATATAGTCTTGTTAAAAAGTTCGGCAAATAAAATACCATACAAGACAAGCACAATGTTATTACCAACCAACATGGTAGAAACAAATCCGTTGGGATTGTGAAAAAAGACTTGAATACACCTTTGAGCAATTCCTCTTTTGCCTTTATCCATCTCAGCAAGCATTCGGTTGCTTGACACAAATGCGATTTCCATGCCTGAAAAAAATGCAGACAAGACCAAGGAAAAAAAAATGCCTATGACTAAACTAATATCCAATTTTTATTTATCTTTTAATTACTGGCCCCTTCAGCTTATCGTGCCTAACGGTATCAATATTCAAGGTTGACTGTATGGCAGATTGGTCTCCGCCTGAAGAAAATTCTCTTTTGTCTATAATACTCCAACCTTTTATCTGTCTAATCTCGTAATTTGTCATTTGTTCATCACTCTTAAACCAGTTGCCCTCAAGCTCCTTGTCGGGTGTCTTTAGGTGAGAATATGTATTTGACCAAATCAGATGATTTTGTTCATCCCAAAACAGATTGTTCGTTTGAAACTCAACACCCTGTGAAGTTAAGATTCTTACGTGCCCATTGAGCTTCCAGCGTCTGTCTTTATCGAAATAAACGGCCGTATCACTCTGAATATAACCTACAACATGTTTGGTGAGATCGAATTGTGTAAGAAGGATTCCCTTATTGAATATCCAACGAGAAGGATTCTTATTTTCATTAACTTCCCACTCTTCAGCAACGACGCGATATTTAATTACCCCTGAATCAGAAATGAGCGTATTAACACCATAAGTCACCATTACAGGGACAGAATCCTTGTCACGAATTGCAGGCGCTGTATGCTCATACCCTTCTGAGCATGATGCTAAAAAGGACAGAAATAAGCATATTAATAACAAGTAGGTAAACAAAAGATGAGTAAACCTCATAATAACAGTTTATGAACGAAAAAATCTCAAAGTTGCTATTCTACTTTAAATTTAGCGAACCAACGCTCGTTGAAAGTGAGGCCGATATTGATACGATACATGTTTTCTTTGATAAGCCCTTTCGCATTCTGATTAACCCATTCGCCGCTGATATTCAAAATGCTTCTATTGTTATATCCATTAACAATAGGGATTCCAAAGCCAATACTTGCAGATATTTCACGTGGTCCATCCTGACCATTTATCTTTAAATAGGATGTGGCATAGCTAACACCTGCCCTATAATGAATTCGATTAAAGAAACCTCTGTACCTCTCCCCCTTACAATATTCACCACCTAAAGTATATTTGTGTCTATTATTGAATAATCCACTTGTAATAGAATAATTAGCAACATTATTTACGACTTTAAACTGTGGCATTTCAATATTTTTCCATTGTTGCAATTGGTAGTCAAATCCAATCTTCAACCGATTATTATGATTCAGTAAGAAACCAACACCATAAGTGTGAGGAATGCTCAACACATTGTTAGTAGAAAAATGTGTGGTATCGGACACTAACGTCTGTTGGTTTGTAGAAATCACGTCACAAGTAGCGTCGGCTCCCAACTTATGCCCCAAAGTATATGACGCACCTAAGTTTATCTCATCTTTAGAGGAAACTCTTTGGGTGAACTGTAATCCAAAGTCTAGTTTATAACTCTTAATATCAGCGGAATACGTCTTTGATAATGTGTTTATATAATTGTCGCTATAACGGTTTACAATATCACGATTCAAAGATCCCCAGAAATAAGAAACATTAGCACCAAACGAAACGCACTTGAAAGGTTCCCAACCAAAGCCGAGATACACTTGACGAAGTCCGCCTTTACCAGAAAAAGTATTTGAGTAAGTTGCATTGGGGGAAGAAGGGTTTTGGAAAGCATTGACATTTTCAGTGTTGCTATAGTTATAACCGACGTTGCTATAGGGGATTAAGCCGAAACTAACACCAACATGTTTAAAAGCCCTAAAAGCAGCAACCACATATTCAAGATTACCATTATTGGCATTCTTCCTATGACTATTCTCTTCAAAGTTAGTCATTTGCAAACTGACTCCAGCATCAAAGATAAATGTCAAGGAGTCCAACGATGAGTAAGAAGCTGGGTTTTGATGGTTAATTTGATTATGTTCATGAAAACCATATGCTAATCCATTCATTCCTCTGTTAAAACCAGTTGATTGAGGAGCAAGTGTTCCAAGACCAAATTGGCTGTAGGGAGAGTTGGTTCCGCTTTGCGCCAATGAATTTAGGGAGATGGTCAGCAAAATAGCAGCTGCAAATATCTTTTTCATCAGTTTGTTAATTTCAAAAATAAACTGCGCAAAGTTATGAAAAAAAATCGACATATTTGAAAAAGTATATACTATTTTGTTTTTTAATAAGCTTTCTTTGCGATGTCATTCTTTTTAACTACCTTTGCGACGCAAATGAAGAAAGATTATTTATATATTGTATTTAGCATTTTGCTATCAGCTTTCCAGCTGAGTGCAAACGCGCAAACTGTCACCTATTCCGACTCTGTTGAAATATCTTTGCTCACTTGCTCTCCTGGAAAAGAAATTTGGTCTCACTATGGTCATACCGCCATAAGATACAACGACTATCAAAATGGTAACGACCTGGCTATTAATTATGGACTATTCTCTCCAAGCCAACCCTACTTTATTCTCCGTTTTATCTTTGGACTGACGGATTACCGTGTTGGCATTGAGCCAATGGGAGCATTCCTTGAACAATATAAATACGAAGGACGAGGAGTTATTGAACAAAAACTAAAACTTACTAAAGAAGAGAAATATAAGATTTTCATGGCTTTAAAAGAAAACTTAAAGCCCGAAAACCTTGTTTACCGTTATAATTATTTTTACGATAATTGCACGACAAGAGCTGAAAGGATGCTACTTGATCACATAAATAGGAAAATTACAACCGAAAGTAAGGGGTACTGTTCGGAAAATACATACAGGGAATGTATCCACAAATGGAACAGTAATTATAAGTGGGCTCAATTTGGAGAAGACTTGTTACTTGGTCTAGAAGCGGATGAACCATTTGATACTCATTCAAAGGCCAACTTCCTTCCCGATAATTTAAGAAAATTCTTCAATTATTCGAAAAATAATGGAAAGCCTTTAGTAAAAACAACTATCCAACTCCTAAAAGCGGACAATTATAATACGGGGACAGAAGGGTTTCCAATCTCCCCCATTCAGGTTTCCATTATTTTTGCTATTATTGCAGCTATAGCGCTGATATTAAGGTGGAATACAAATGGCTCTCTATGGTGGATATGGGATTTGTTTCAGATGATTGTATCTGGAATAATTGGAATGATTCTTTTTGCAATGATATTTTCTAAACACCCTTGCGTGAACTTGAATTTTATCATCTTTATCTTCAATCCACTTTGCCTCGTTTTCCTCATCCCTTCAATAAAGAAAACAAAGCAAGGACTCAAGGACTGGTGGTGGACTTTCTGGGGAATATTTATCATCTTAGGATTAACAGGCTGTTTCTTTCAAAGAATACCATTCCCCGTTGTAATTGTGGCATTGTTTTTGCTTTTAAACTGCATTATGCATCATAAAGGAGTAAAAGTTCTCCGATAAAGAACATTATTAATGAACAAATACATTACCGCACTATTTGTAGTGTTAGCAGCAACTGGCGTTGAAGCACAGACTTATAAATCTGCGCTTAAAGCTGCGTTGGAGAATTGCTCTTTGGAGGAAATATATCATCATGTAGAGCAATGTGGTATAGAGACCGAACTTCTACCAATTATTGAAGCTTTCAAGAATATTCAAAAAGAGAAGAAAAAAACACCAACATATAGTAAGGCCAATCTCCTTGTTTGCGAGGATAACACTTCCAAATCTTTTAATGATATTCTCACAAACTATAATAAACAAACACACATATATTTACAGAATCCATCGAATAATGGAACTATTATCATTCGTGCCCCAAACATGAATTGATTTGTTATTAACGAACCAACATATTATTAAGTAGTAAATATTTATATTAATGAGAAGAAAGATCCCTCTTCCAAATAACGAAACAACAAAATGAATTTAAATAAAATCTTAAAGTCACTATTTGGTGACAAATCTACCCGTGATATGAAACAGATTCAGCCTTTCGTTGAGAAGGTGAAAGCTACATATCCAGAAATTCAAGCTCTTTCCAACGATGAACTTCGTGCGAAAACCAAAGAAATTCAAAAATTCGTACAAGATGCAGGAAAGGAAGAACTTGATAAGATTGCCAAACTTCGCGAAACTATTGAAGAAACACCTATCGATGAGCGCGAGGAGATTTTTGATAAGATTGATAAACTTGACAAAGTCGCACTCGATAAGTACGAGGAAGCATTGAACGAAGTAATGCCCGTTGCTTTTTCCATCATCAAAGACACCGCACGCAGATTTGCAGAGAACGAGGAAACGATTGTTACAGCTACCGACTTTGACCGTGAATTAGCCGCCGATCCGCATAAGGACTTTATCACAATAGACGGTGACAAAGCCATCTATCACAACCATTGGACTGCTGGAGGCAACGACCTGAAATGGGAGATGATACATTATGACGTACAGCTTTTTGGAGGTGTGGTTCTGCATCAAGGCAAGATTGCAGAAATGGCAACAGGAGAAGGAAAAACACTTGTGGCCACACTACCGGTATTCCTCAATGCTCTGACCGGGAACGGCGTACATGTGGTAACAGTGAACGACTATTTGGCAAAACGCGACTCGGAATGGATGGGGCCACTTTATGAGTTTAACGGATTATCAGTTGATTGCATTGATAAACACCAACCAAACTCAGAAGAACGCCGTAAAGCCTATCAAGCTGACATCACTTTTGGCACAAACAATGAATTCGGTTTCGACTACCTTCGCGACAACATGGCCGTTTCTCCGGCAGACCTTGTGCAACGTCAACATAATTACGCTATCGTTGATGAGGTTGACTCAGTTTTGATTGACGATGCACGTACACCTCTTATTATCAGTGGGCCAGTACCCAAGGGAGATGACCAAATGTTCGAGGAATACCAGCCCTTAGTAGAGAAACTCTTTGAGGTTCAGCGCAAGCAAGCAACAGAATTACTCTCCGAGGCCCGCCACAAAATTGTTGAGGCAGCTAACATCAAAGACGACAAAGCCCGCCAAGCAATGCTCGAAGAAGGCTTTTTAGCTCTTTATCGTTCTCACAAAGCACTTCCGAAAAACAAAGCTCTCATTAAGTTTCTTTCAGAAGAAGGAATCAAGTCAGGCATGTTGAAAACGGAGGAATTCTATATGGCCAACAACAACCGTGAAATGCCGAAGGCTGTTGAACCCCTCTATTTTGTTACCGACGAAAAACTAAACTCCAGCGATTTAACAGACAAAGGTGCCGCCTGGTTGGCTAAGCAAGTTAATGATGACAAATTGTTCGTGTTGCCAGATATAACAACCGAACTATCATTGCTTGAGAAGGAAAAGAACGATAAGAAGATCGACGAGCAAGAATATATCGACAAGAAGGATACTATGATGGCAAATTATGGTGTCCAAAGTGAAAGAGTTCATACATTACAGCAATTACTCAAGGCTTACACCATGTTTAATAAAGACGACGAATATGTTGTCTTAAACGGTGAGGTTAAAATTGTCGATGAACAAACAGGTCGCATCATGGAAGGCCGCCGTTGGAGCGACGGATTACATCAGGCTGTTGAGGCAAAGGAACACGTAAAGGTTGAAGCAGCTACACAAACTTTTGCAACTATCACTTTACAGAATTACTTCCGTATGTATCACAAACTTGCCGGAATGACGGGTACTGCATCGACAGAAGCTGGTGAGTTCTGGGACATATACAAATTGGATGTTGTTGAGATTCCGACAAACAGACCTATACAGCGACACGACATGGAAGACCGTGTTTACAAGACTGCAAGAGAAAAATACTCAGCTGTTATCGAAGAGATTGAGTCTATGCGCAATAGTGGTCGTCCATGCCTGGTGGGTACAACTTCTGTTGAAATCAGTGAATTACTTAGCAAGATGCTCAACATGCGCAAAATACCACATCAGGTACTTAATGCCAAGCAGCATTTGAAAGAAGCTCAGATTGTTGCTGAAGCTGGACGCTCAGTAAATGGCCTTGGAGCTGTCACCATCGCCACCAATATGGCTGGTCGTGGAACTGATATCAAATTATCACAAGAGGTTAAAGAGGCTGGTGGTTTAGCAATCATTGGAACTGAGCGCCATGAAAGTCGCCGTGTTGACCGCCAGTTGCGTGGTCGTGCTGGTCGTCAGGGAGACCCGGGTTCATCTGTATTCTATGTGTCATTAGAGGACAAGCTGATGCGTCTCTTTGGTTCAGAACGAATTGCCAAAGTAATGGATCGTCTCGGATTTGAGGAGGGAGAGCGCATTGAAAGTTCTATGATTTCAAGTAGCATTGAGCGTGCACAGAAAAAGGTTGAGGAGAATAACTTTGGTATTCGTAAAAGATTGCTTGAATATGATGATGTGATGAACAAACAACGTACGGTTATTTATGAAAAACGCCGTCACGCATTAATGGGTGAACGCATCGGTATGGATATTTCCAATGTCATTTGGGATCGTTGTGTCAATATTGTTGAAAACAATGATTACGAAGGATGTAAAGAGGATTTCCTGAAGGTCCTCGCAATGGAATGCCCATTCAGCGAGGAAGAATTTAACAGTGTTGCCCATACTGAACTTTCAGAACGCAGTTTCCAAATGGCAATTGAGACTTTTGAGCGAAAAACAGAACGTATTCAGACCGTCGCATGGCCAATAATCAAGGATGTATATGAAAACCAAGGTGCTATGTATGAGCGAATCATGGTGCCAATCACTGACGGTAAGCGGGTTTATAACATTCCTTGCGACTTGAAAGAAGCATACGATACTGAAGCGAAATCTGTCGTCAAACAGTTCGAGAAGGTTATTCTACTCCACCTCATCGATGATGACTGGAAAGAAAATCTCCGCCAACTTGACGAGTTGCGTCACTCTGTTCAAAACGCCTCATACGAGCAAAAGGACCCGCTGCTCATCTTCAAACTTGAGAGTGTGAAACTCTGGGATAACATGATTAACGATTTAAACAACCGCACCAGCAGTGTTCTCATGCGTGGTCAGATACCTGAAATGCAGCAAGAACAACAAGTTCAGGAAGCTGCGCCTGAGCAAAGATCTCAACGTTACAATGAGCAGAAAGAAGAATTGATCGATGAGAACCAACAGGCTGCCGCCCACCATGACACCAGAGAGAACGCAGACCAGCCGAACAGGACTCCTTATCGTGCTGAGAAGAAACCACGTCCAAACGACCCATGTCCATGTGGAAGTGGTAAAAAATTCAAAAACTGTCATGGGCGCAATTTAAGATAGACTAAATAATTAATAAGTTTCTATTCCCACAAAATTTCCCAGGAATAGAAACTTATTATTTTAAGAAATACTAATACATCAAAAACATTATCACACAGATGAACTATTTCCATTTAATTATGCGCCAATTGGTCCATTAGGTCGCAAGTCTTTTATTGTACGATTTCCATACATATTACATCCACTGACCATGTTTGTTTAATAAAATATAAAAGCAGCATAAAGTATCAGCAAAGTCCATTGTTGGTATTGATTTTTTACTAAGTTTGCGAAACGATGGATATCTTTATTAAAAAACAGGTAATCATGAAAAATGATCTCTTGAAATCACTCTTTTTATTTATTTTCGTTGGAATATCTTGTATGGCATCTTCCCAAATGGTGTCAAAACCTCTAAAACAAATTCCGAAAGCTGAAACAATGGTCCTCTGTGTCGGGACTATTCACCATCAACATGGAAGCAATCCTAACTATACTTATGCCGACCTTTACAGAATATTAAAAAAATACCAGCCAGATGTTATCTGCTTGGAGATACCGCCATCCTATTTTAGAACAAAACCATATTTGAAGGAAATGACACTGGGTGCCATTTACGGATTAGAACACGGTGCAAAAGTTTATCCGATTGATTGGTGGTCTGAAGGTAATCCGAGAGCCGAACGCAAAGAGTATATGAAAACCGAAGATTATGAAATCAAACAGAAAATGTTGGATTCGCTTTCGCTTTCAGACTCCGTAATGCGTAGATTTGAGAAGGTTTATGGTACAATAGAGCAAGTTTTCAAAGAAAATACAATGGGATATCGTTTTTTTAATGGAAAGGATTATAATTCTTATGTGAAAAATATGTATGGCGGACTTATCACAGTCTTTGGCGATGGATGTATGAATTTGTATTCCGAACAACGCAATGAAAAGATGATGGAAATGATAAATACTGCTATAGATAGCAATCAAGGGAAACGAGTAATAATTCTGACTGGAGCCGAACACAAATATTATTTTGATAATGCGTTGTCAGACCGAAAAGGTGTTCGTTTAAGGCAATTGGCTGACTTTATGCCTTTGGGCAATGAAGCGATGACGCAGGAAATGGAGCAGTACTTGGAACTGGGACTCTCTGATGAATATTATACGAACAAAGAAATAATGTATTGGTCTGCCTTAATTCCTTTCTTGCATGGTCCGAACATGGACGAAAATCCGTACAGTATCCATGCTGAAGCTCTGAAAAAGGCAGAGAAAATCATCAAGAAATGGGAACAATCTTCTGCAAAGAACTCTGTTTTGCTGTATTTCAATCAGGCATGGTATCATCTTTGTACGAAAAATTATAAGACCGCCATTGCATTTTCAGATAAAACCATGAAATATCTGGGAGACGTTCCTTTGGAACTAAAAAACTTTATTATTCCGTTCTTTTGGCGTAATCTCGGCTTTTGTTATGATTTACAAGGAAAGAGAAAGCAAGCTGTACGCGCTTATCTAAAAGGCATCAAATACTGTGAGGAAAAGAAAATGGATACCAAAAATATTGAATACATATTTAAGGACTATGATAAAGTTGCCTATCACATATAGGTTGCCGTCTTATTAATTTATAGAATATTGCTTCGATCTGACTTAATACTGCGCACATCCCCTATTCTCAAATTTGCGTTTTTGTCATAACGGATCTATCGCATACGGTCGTTTGCTATTTTCTCAACTATGATACCCTGTGTCAATGGGTAGTATCTGATTAAAATTTTAACTCCAATCCATATAAGATAAAAAAGATTTACCGAACAGCATAATAACAAAGTCTTACAACACACTTTGCAAAAGGTCACGTATGAGGAAGTAAAAGATGAGCTTCGGGTACTCCAAAGGTAACCAATCATCATGCGGTACCATAACGACTCAACGTTCCCTATGAATTTTCTTACAAAAGATACTTTCTCATAGGATTCAAAGAGGAGAATTTCAAAACAGCAAAGATGGGCTAATGCAGGAATACAACTCTATTGAATACCATATTCCAACTTGATTATCTCACAGTAACATGAAAACAGCCTTGATGTTTCTCATATTTAATATAGCAGCGCTCCTGCCTACGCAAATCATTAAGCACTTCGCTCAACACCCATTTCAAGGTATCATCGCGAACTGTACGCGTAATGGAACTGTACTTATTGTAGGCAATGTCAAATGTTGTCCCATGCAGATGACAACTATTTTCGGTAGCATTACCATTATGGCGTCTCAGTTTCTCGACATCTTCTTTTGTGCGAAGGACGCTCGTCACTAAAAATTTGTTTAGGGGAATCTTCTTAATCTGCAAACTATCCATGAAATTTCGTCCGATGTCCTGAAGAAGAATAGCTGCTCTTGGCACAAGATAAGGAATACTATTTGATAATTTCTTCACATCATAATACGGACTGGCTGCCATATAAACTAGCTCCTTTTTCCTGTTTTCAGCATCAATCCTATTCATAACTGGCTTTACTCCATAGCGCAACGCAGAGGGCAACTGAACATTTTGAGAATCAGGAAAACTTTTTTCATAGCTTACAACGCCTAGGATTTTATTTTCTCTAATTTTGTGGTCAGCGTCGAAAAACAAAGAGGATTGTCTCGACAAAACATTGGACTGCCGATAAATATTTACCGACTCTGCATTTTGCTTGTTGAACTGTGGAATTATCTGAATATTGATAGAATCTTCATTTTCTGCTATTTGATCGTTATATTTTTTTTTTACTATCGAAGGAAAAATGATGCGCACGAGAGCTAATACCATTGTTCCAATAATGAACACTATCAAAAAGCGATTTTTCGTTATTTTAAGCTTGGTTTTCATCTCCGCAAAGGTAATAATAAAATGAGAATTATGAATTATGAATTAAGAATTATTTGTGCGATTCGCTATTTTATATTAACTTTGCGCTTTATAAATATATATAAAAGTTGATAGAAAAGCATATTATTCTTGAAGATATTGATCCCGTAGTGTTCTATGGGATTGGCAATTCCCATCTCCAGATGATAAAGTCGCTTTATCCAAAGCTAAGGATTGTTGCAAGAGACAATATCATCAAGGTACTCGGAGATGAGGCAGAAATAGCTAAAATTGAGGAACATATCGAAAAAATGCAAAGGCATATTGTGAAGTACAACACAATAGCAGAGGAAGATATACTTGACATCATCAATGGCAGACAGTTAAAGGCTGAAGCTGTAAAGGGTGTTTTGGTTTATTCTATTTCAGGGAAGCCCATAAAAAGCCGTTCCAAGAATCAGCAAGAATTAATTGATGCCTTCAACTCGAACGACATGGTATTTGCTGTAGGCCCGGCAGGAACTGGAAAAACCTATCTTAGCATAGCCCTGGCCGTCAAAGCGCTCAAGGAAAAGACAGTCAAACGCATTATTCTTTCACGCCCAGCGGTTGAGGCTGGTGAAAAATTGGGATTCCTTCCTGGAGACATGAAAGAAAAGATCGACCCATACCTTCAGCCATTGTACGATGCGCTCGAAGACATGATACCAGCTGTCAAACTACAAGACATGATGGAGAAGCATGTGATTCAGATAGCTCCACTTGCCTTTATGAGAGGTAGGACGTTAAACGACGCCATTGTAATATTGGACGAAGCACAAAACACAACACCTGCCCAAATAAGAATGTTCCTTACTCGTCTGGGATGGAATTCAAAGATGATTATAACTGGTGACATGACTCAGATAGATTTGCCTCATAATCAAATAAGTGGTCTGAAGGAAGCTTTGAGCATTCTTTCCACCACTGAAGGCATTTCTGTTATCAATTTAAATCAGAAAGATATCGTGAGACATAAGTTAGTTACGAAAATCGTGACGGCTTATGAGGCTTTTGACAAGAAAAAATCGGAAAAGAACGACTCTATAAATTTAACAAAATGAACGCATTAACAAAAACCAATTTCCACTTTGATGGACAAAAAAGTGTTTACCATGGTAAGGTACGTGATGTTTATGACATTGACGACGACCTCATTGTAATGGTGGCTACCGATCGTATTTCGGCTTTTGATGTCGTATTGCCAAAAGGAATCCCATTCAAAGGCCAAGTTTTAAATCAAATTGCTGCAAAATTCTTAGACTTAACAACTGACATCTGCCCTAACTGGAAGTTGGCAACACCAGACCCAATGGTAACAGTGGGGTTGAAGTGCGAAGGCTTTCGTGTTGAAATGATTATTCGCTCAATTCTAACTGGCTCTGCTTGGAGAGAATATAAAAAAGGATGCCGCGAGATTTGTGGGGTAAAATTACCTGATGGAATGAAAGAAAATCAACGATTCCCAGAGCCTATCATAACTCCAACAACTAAAGCAGACGAAGGCCATGACTTGAACATTTCAAAAGAGGAAATTATCAAACAAGGCATCGTTTCTGAAGAAGATTATAACATCATTGAGGACTGGACCCGTAAACTCTTCGCCCGTGGACAGGAAATTGCAGCCAAGCAAGGACTTATTCTTGTCGATACGAAATATGAATTTGGAAAACGTAACGGGCAATGCTATCTTATCGATGAAATTCACACTCCTGACTCAAGCCGTTATTTCTATGCAGACGGTTATGAAGAGAAGTTTGCCAAAGGTGAGCCACAGAAGCAATTGTCAAAAGAATTTGTTCGCCAATGGCTCATTGATCATAACTTCATGAATGAACCCGGACAGGTAATGCCAGAAATTACAGACGAGTATGCGGAAAGCGTAAGCGACAGATACATCGAATTGTACGAGCATATTACTGGCGAGAAATTCAGCAAGGCCAATAATGAAGATATTGAAAAGCGGATAGAAAAGAACGTAAAAGCTTACCTTCTTTCAAGAAAATAAAGTTGAGCACTTGGCTTTGCCATTCATTCTGAAATACTGCAACTACAAAATTGTATGATTGAGATTGTATTAGGGTGTAGCAAAGCCAATAACCATTTGACAGCGTGTATAAACAAGAAAAGATAAATCCTTACAACAAGCAAGGCGATAAAGGAAAATTGGTTGAGGAAATGTTTGATAACATTGCCCCAACCTATGACACGCTAAATCATAGATTATCATGGGAAATTGATAAAAGATGGAGGAAGAAAGCTATCAAACAGTTGCTTCCCTATCAGCCTCAAAGTATATTGGATATTGCCACAGGAACGGGCGATTTTGCAATACAGTCGGCAAAGATGTTGAAACCAAAAGCTATAATAGGTGCTGACATCTCAACGGGAATGATGGAAATTGGGGAAAAGAAAGTTAAAGAGGAAGGTCTTGAGAAAATCATCTCTTTCCAAAAAGAGGACTGTCTTAATTTATCATTTCCATCAAATACGTTTGATGCTGTTACTGCGGCTTTTGGTATTCGCAACTTCCAGGATTTGGATAGAGGCTTAGAAGAAATGCACAGGGTCTTGAAAGTTGGCGGACATTTGTGTATCATCGAATTAACGACTCCTATAAGTTTTCCCATGAATCACCTCTTCAAAATCTACTCAAAAATCGTTCTTCCGTTATACGGTCGAATCATTTCGAAAGACAGAAGTGCCTATGACTATTTGAACAAGACTATTGCCGCATTCCCACAAGGCGAGACAATGATGAAAATCTTCAAAGAAGCTGGATTTTCAAAAGCATCATTTACACGCCTCACTTTTGGAATCTGCACTATGTATATAGCAGAAAAGTAAATATATTTTCTTATGGATAAATACGGACTGATTGGTTATCCATTGGGACATTCATTCTCTATTGGATACTTCAATGAAAAATTTGAAAATGAAGGTATTAATGCCCAGTACATTAATTATGAAATTCCAAAGCTTGACAACCTATTGGAGATTATTAATTCAACACCAGAATTAAGGGGACTCAATGTCACTATTCCATATAAGGAACAGGTTTTGAAGTATTTGGATTATGTCAGTCCAGAAGCAAAGGCCATAGGTGCGGTAAATGTCATCAAAGTTGAACATAAAGCATCCAAAACCATTCTGAAAGGCTTCAACAGTGATGTTATCGGCTTTACTAAGAGTATAGAGCCTCTTTTAGAGCGCTATCACAAGAAAGCACTGGTGTTGGGGACAGGAGGAGCAGCAAAGGCTGTTTATTTCGGCCTGAAATCACTTGGTTTGGAGCCACGATATGTTTCACGCAGGAAAAGTTTGGAAGGGTTAACCTATTATGATTTATCTCCCAAAGTAATAAAAGAGTATAATGTCATCGTAAACTGCACCCCGCTGGGAATGTATCCTAAAGTTGAAGAATGCCCAGAACTCCCCTACGAGTCTATGGACAGCCATACTCTATTGTACGACTTAATATACAATCCTGACGAAACTCTTTTTATGCGGAGAGGAAGACTTAATGGAGCGACAGTTAAAAATGGTTTGGAAATGTTACTTCTTCAAGCCTTTGCAACGTGGGACTTTTGGAATGGTAAAGAATAATAGAAATCAAGAAATAAAATTATCAAATATTATGGACAACAGGTACGCAATGCGCGGAGTCAGTGCAGCTAAAGAAGACGTGCATAATGCAATTAAGAACATAGACAAGGGAATTTTCCCACAGGCATTTTGCAAAATTATTCCAGATATCCTTGGAGGTGATCCAGAATATTGCAACATCATGCATGCTGATGGCGCAGGAACAAAATCTTCATTGGCTTATCTCTATTGGAAAGAGACTGGCGACTTGAACGTATGGCGCGGAATTGCCCAAGACGCCATCGTCATGAATACCGACGACCTTTTGTGCGTTGGTGCTGTTGACAATATTTTAGTGTCTTCAACAATAGGCAGAAATAAAATGCTTGTTCCAGGCGATGTGATCTCCGCCATCATCAATGGCACAGATGAATTGCTGGCAGAAATGAGAGAAATGGGCATCGGAATCTATCCTACTGGAGGAGAAACAGCTGATGTCGGCGACTTAGTTCGAACCATTATTGTTGATTCGACAGTTACTTGCCGTATGAAACGGTCAGACGTAATCGACAATGCCAATATTCGTCCGGGAGATGTCATTGTGGGATTAAGCTCTACAGGACAAGCAACCTACGAAAAGAATTACAATGGAGGCATGGGAAGCAATGGCTTGACAAGCGCCAGACATGACGTCTTTGCGAAATATTTGGCCAATAAATACCCAGAAAGCTATGACCATGCTGTACCAGAAGAGCTTGTCTATAGCGGCAAATATAAATTGACAGACGAAGTCGCTAATAGCCCTGTCAATGCTGGAGAGTTAGTCCTATCTCCTACCCGCACCTATGCTCCTGTTATCAAATGCATACTTGATAAATTGAGAAAAAATATTCACGGTATGGTTCATTGTACTGGTGGTGCGCAGACAAAAGTATTGCACTTTGTCAATAATAATTGCAAAGTCATCAAAGACAACATGTTCCCGATACCTCCTTTATTCCATGCCATAAAAGAATGCAGTGGAACGGATTGGAAGGAGATGTATCAGGTATTCAACATGGGACACCGAATGGAAATTTATGTTCAGCCCGAATTTGCAGAGCAAATCATAGAAATAAGCAAATCATTCAATATTGAGGCACGGGTAATTGGACACGTTGAAGAAGGAAGCAAGAGTTTGATCATTGAATCTGACTACGGTAAATTCGAATACAAATAATGACTATAAAAGAAGCAATACTAAAAAGTCTCGAGGATTTTCCTTGTGGAGCCAGATATAGAGAAGTTTATCAAAATATAATTGATAAAGGGATTTTTACTTTTAACAAAGAGGCAAAAACTCCTTGCGATACGGTTAGTGGAACTTTGAGTACAATGGCAAAGGAAAACGACATACGCATAAAACGTTTTTTGAATGAAGATAATTACTACTGCTATTATTTGTCCAAATACGAAAGTTATATTGAGAACAAACCTATAAAACCGTCGTCGAATAAAATAAATTCTGCTTCCTATAACGAAAGAGATTTGCACCCCATTTTATGCAAATATCTTGATTACTTAGGAATTTTACCCAAAACTATATACCACGAAAAGTCTAAAAAGGGTGAAGAACATCAAAAGTGGGTACATCCAGATATTGTAGGCGCACAATTCATTGAAAGAAAAAACAAAGTCTCAAATTCACTCTTTAAGGCTTTATCTAAGACTACATCTTTAAAACTCTATTCGTATGAGTTGAAGAAAAGAATTGATAATGACTATGACTTAAAAAAATGTTTTTTTCAAGCTGTATCAAATTCTAGTTGGGCAAATTATGGATATTTAGTTGCGTTTGAAATAAATGAAAGCTTAAAAAAAGAATTAGAACGTCTAAACAATTCTTTTGGAATTGGTTTTATTTTATTAAAAGCCGAACCTCATGAAAGTCAAATTTGGTTCCAGGCAAAAGATAAGAATCTCGATTTTAGCACAATAGACAAGTTGTGTGAAATAAATCTGGATTTCAAAGAATTTATAAAACACGTAGAAGCAACTTTAACAGCAGACGAGAAACATTTTGAATCCTCAAAGATCTCTTTACAATACTTTTGCGACAAATTTCCCAAAACAGAACAAGAAATTATAGAATATTGCAACAAACATAAAATTCCGATAGCAGTTGAAGATAATAATTAAATAAAATTATAATAGCACATGGCAGAAAACAACATATTAGAGAAATTAGATGGTCTCGAAGCCAGATTTAAAGAGGTTTCAACACTCATCACCGATCCTGACGTCATTGCAGACCAGCCCAGATACGTTAAACTCACAAAGGAATACAAAGACCTTGGAGACATAATGGGTGCGCGAAAACGATATATAAATTGCATCACAACTATCAAGGAAGCTAAGGATATTCTGGCGAACGAGAGCGATCCTGACATGAAAGAAATGGCACGGTTGGAATTAAGCGAGAACGAAGAGCTACAACCAAGTTTGGAAGAAGAAATAAAGCTTCTACTTGTTCCAAAAGATCCAGAAGATGATAAGAATGTTCAGATGGAGGTGAGAGCAGGAACTGGTGGCGATGAGGCTGCTCTCTTTGCGGGAGACCTTTTCAGCATGTACAAAAAGTTCTGCGATAAGAAAGGATGGACCTTATCAGTGACATCGGTGTCAGAAGGTGCAGTTGGAGGTTTTAAAGAAATCGACTTTGCCATATCGGGAGAAGGTGTTTACGGTGTGCTGAAATACGAATCAGGAGTTCATCGGGTTCAACGCGTCCCAGCTACGGAAACCCAGGGTAGGATGCATACATCAGCAGCTACAGTTGCCGTATTACCAGAAGCGGACAAATTTGAGGTGAACATCAATGAGGGGGATATTAAGTGGGATACATTCCGTTCAAGTGGTGCTGGTGGGCAAAATGTCAACAAGGTAGAATCAGGAGTGCGGTTACGCTACCCATGGAAAAATCCAAATACAGGAGAGGTGGAAGAAATTCTCATTGAATGTACTGAAACACGAGATCAACCAAAGAATAAGGAACGTGCACTTTCACGCTTGCGCACTTTTATTTATGATAGAGAGCATCAAAAGTATGTAGATGATATTGCAAATCGTCGTAAGAGCCTTGTTTCGACTGGAGACAGATCGGCTAAAATCAGAACATACAACTATCCACAAGGCAGAGTGACGGATCACAGAATTGGATATACGACCCATGATTTGCAAGGTTTCATGAATGGTAATATCCAAGAAATTATTGACGCACTCACTGTTGCTGAGAATGCAGAGAAACTTAAAGAATCAGAACTATAAAACATTAAACTCTCTCATCTTTTCTAAAGGTGAGAGATAATTTTAAATTATGAATAGAAAACAATTAGTCGAACAAATCTTTGCCAAAAAGACATTCTTATGTGTTGGTCTTGACACAGACCTCACCAAGGTCCCAGAATTTATTCTACATGACGATAACCCAATATTTAGCTTTAACAAAGCTATCATTGACGCAACTGCTCAATATTGTGTGGCCTATAAACCCAATTTAGCATTTTATGAGTGCTATGGCTTAAAAGGAATCAGTGCCTTTGAAAAGACTATCAAATATTTGAAAAATAACTATCCCAATCATTTCATCATTGCAGATGCAAAACGCGGGGATATAGGAAACACCTCAAAAATGTATGCACACACCTTTTTCAAGGAATACGACCTTGACGCAGTCACAGTTGCTCCATACATGGGAGAAGACTCCATCAAACCATTTCTTGAATATGATGGCAAATGGGTTATACTCTTGGCATTGACCAGCAATAAGGGCAGTTCAGATTTCCAATTGTTTGAAGACAAGGACGGCTCTCGTCTTTTTGAACGTGTAATAACCAAATCTCAAGAATGGAGTACAACAAACAATCTAATGTATGTTGTGGGGGCAACACAAGGTCGCATGTTTGAGGACATCCGCAAGTTGGCTCCAGAAAATTTCCTCTTAGTCCCTGGTATTGGAGCACAAGGAGGTAGCCTACAAGAAGTTTGCAGATATGGTATGATCAAAGAATGTGGACTCCTTGTTAATTCTTCGAGAGGTATAATTTATGCCAGTAAGGATAAAGACTTTGCAGAAAAGGCAAGTATCAAGGCAAAGGAACTTCAAAAAGAAATGGAACAAGAACTTGCAAAACTGTGATTATTATCTGAAATATCAATATATAGATAAAGTTTTCCTTTAATTAAAGTGTACAGAAGAGTAAAAGAATGAACGACAACAAAATAATAAGCGATCCGGTCTTTGGTTTTATCCGCATACCGAAGGGCATTCTCCTTGACATTGTCAAGCATCCTTACATGCAACGTCTGGGCCGAATAAAACAGATGGGGCTTGCATCTGTTGTCTATCCAGGCGCTCAACATACACGATTTCAACATTCTATTGGTGCATTCCATTTGATGAGCGAAGCTATATTATCGCTCCAACATAAAGGAATTTTTATATTTGACAGTGAGGCTGAAGCTATCCAAGCTGCAATTCTAATGCACGATATTGGTCATGGTCCATTCTCCCATGTCCTTGAGAACACCCTGATACAAGGGATTTCACATGAAGAAATTTCCCTTATGATGATGAATCAGATCAATCAGGAAATGAATGGCGAATTAGGGCTCGCCATCAAAATATTCAAGGATGAGTATCCTAAACGTTTCTTACATCAACTCATCAGCAGCCAATTAGACATGGACCGGCTGGATTATCTGCGTAGAGACAGTTTCTTTTCAGGAGTTACCGAGGGAAATATCGGTTCTGCAAGAATAATAAAGATGTTGAATGTAGTAGATGACTCTTTAGTAGTTGATTCAAAAGGCATTTACTCAATAGAAAATTATCTGACCTCAAGGAGACTGATGTACTGGCAAGTCTATTTGCATAAGACAGCTGTCGGATATGAAAAAATTCTTGTTAATACATTGCTGAGAGCCAAAGAACTAGTAAGAAATGGCAAAAAACTTTTTGCATCACCTGCACTCAATTTCTTTCTTCAAAATAATGTCGATGCCAATTTCTTTTTAAATAATCCAGAAGCATTTAAAAAATATACATTATTAGATGACAGCGACTTATGGAGTGCTATAAAGGTTTGGCAAAACAGTGATGACAAAATACTCTCAATTCTGTCTTCTGACTTTATCAACCGTCATCTTTTCAAAGTTGAAATACACGAAGAGCCCATTTCTAACGATGTGGTTGAATACCATAAAAATATACTTTGCCAAAAGCTCAATGTTGAATATAATGACACAAAATATTTAATTGGAAATGATATTATACAAAAAGACATGTATGACATCAACGATGACCACATAAGTATTCTCTCAAAAGATGGTAAACTGAAAGATATAACTGATGCATCGGAAATTCTAAACATCGACCTCTTATCTAAAAAAATTCGTAAATATTATTTTTGTTATCATCGAATATGACAAAAGTTTGTTATCTTTGCAAAATTAAGTACAACTATAAGAATGGAATTTACTGCAAAGCAAATAGCACAATTCGTACAAGGTCGCATTGAAGCTGGTGATGAGAATATAAGCATCAATAACTTTTCAAAAATCGAAGAAGGTGAAAAGGGTTCTATCTCCTTCTTGGCTAATCCCAAATACACACACTACTTATACGATACGGAATGTTCTATTGTATTAGTAGATGAAAGTATTAATATTGATAAACCAACGAAAGCAACACTGATTCGCGTGAAAAACGCCAGAGATTGCGTTGCTAAATTACTCCAGTTATACGAAAATATGAAGCCTAAGAAGCAAGGTATTGATTCTTTAGCTTTTATTTCTTCAAAGGCAACGCTTGGTAAAAATGTATATATTGGTGCATTTGCTTACATTGGCGACAATGTTGTAATAGGCGACAATTCACAGATTTATCCTCATGCGACTATCATGGATAACTGTACTTTGGGAGATAATTGTATTATTTATCCTAATGTAAGTATCTATCATGACTGTAAATTAGGAAATAATATTATCATCCATTCAGGAGCAGTTGTTGGAGCGGACGGATTTGGGTTTGCTCCTAATCAGCAGACCCATGAATATGATAAAATTCCTCAAATAGGAATAGTCACAATTGAAGACAACGTGGAAATCGGTGCCAATACTTGCATTGACCGTTCAACAATGGGTAGTACATTCCTTCGTAAGGGGGTAAAATTAGATAACCTTGTCCAAATTGCACATAACAACGATATAGGTGAGAATACTGTTATGAGTGCCCAAGTAGGCATAGCGGGTTCAACCAAAGTTGGGCAATGGTGTATGTTCGGCGGACAAGTTGGTATTTCTGGCCACATCAAAATTGGAGACAAAGTTTTCCTCGGTGCCCAGTCTGGTGTTCCAAGTAGTCTTGAAAGCAACCAATC
This sequence comes from Prevotella corporis DSM 18810 = JCM 8529, assembly GCF_000430525.1. GTDB lineage: Bacteria > Bacteroidota > Bacteroidia > Bacteroidales > Bacteroidaceae > Prevotella > Prevotella corporis. The sequence goes on from NZ_AUME01000025.1 coordinate 27,244, forward strand.
GCTTATTGGTACATTACCTATGAAACCTAAATCATACTTCAGGTCTCAAGCATTATTCCAGAGATTACCAGAGATGTACAAGCAATTGAATGCATTGCAAAATGAAATCGAAGAATTGAAAAAGAACAGATAATAAATAATGGAAACTACGAAGCAGAAGACTCTCAAGGGAAGTTTCTCTCTCTTTGGAAAAGGATTACATACAGGAGTAAGTTTGACTGTAACGTTTAATCCTGCACCTGACAATACTGGTTATAAAATCCAACGTATTGATTTAGACGATCAGCCTATTATAGATGCAGTAGCAGAAAACGTTGTCGACACTCAAAGGGGTACAGTCATAGCAAAAGGGGATGTACGTGTTAGTACCATTGAGCATGGTATGGCTGCCCTTTATTCAATGGGAATAGATAACTGTCTCATTCAGATTAACGGTCCAGAGTTTCCTATTCTTGATGGCTCTGCTGCATTGTATGTAGAAAAAATTAAGGAAGTAGGTATTGTTGATCAGAGCGCACCAAAAGATTATTATATAATCCGCAAGAAAATAGAGTACAAGGATGGTAACTCTATTATAACGATTCTCCCAGATGAGCAATTTTCTATAACAGCAATGTGCTCTTTCAACTCAAAATTCATCAGCAGTCAATTTGCTACATTGGACGTTATTGATAAATTTGCCGATGAGATTGCGCCTGCAAGAACATTTGTGTTTGTAAGAGATATAATGCCATTGCTTCAAGCCAACCTCATCAAAGGTGGTGACTTGGACAATGCAATAGTAATTTATGAGAAACAGGTTGATCAAAACACTTTGGACCAACTGGCTGACCTTCTAAAAGTTCCACATATCGATGCAAGTTCAATTGGCTACATTCAACACAAACCATTGATGTGGGATAACGAATGTACACGTCATAAATTATTAGATATCATTGGTGATGTTGCATTAATTGGAAAACCGATTAAGGGACGAATCGTTGCAACAAGGCCTGGACATACTGTCAATAATAAGTTTTCAAGGCTCTTACGGAAAGAAATCCGCAAACACGAAATCCAAGCTCCAATTTACGATCCGAATGATGAGCCGTTGATGGATAACATTCGAATCAGAGAATTACTTCCACATCGTTATCCAATGCAGTTGGTTGATAAAGTCATTGCAATGGGATCAACTAGTATCGTTGGAGTGAAGAATGTAACAAGTAATGAAGCTTTTTTTCAAGGTCATTTTCCCCAAGAACCAGTCATGCCAGGTGTACTTCAGATTGAGGCTATGGCACAATGTGGTGGCCTTCTCGTGCTCTCACAGGTGGAGGAACCAGAACATTGGTCAACCTATTTCCTAAAGATTGACAATGTGAAATTCCGGCAAAAGGTTGTACCTGGGGACACATTGCTTTTTAGAGTTGAGTTACTAAACCCTGTTAGACATGGAATAAGTTCGATGAAAGGTTATATGTTTGTTGGCGACCACGTAGTAGCTGAAGCCTCTTTCACTGCGCAGATAATCAAGAATAAATAAAATATACCACGAAATGAATAAGATTAGCCCAATGGCATTTGTTCATCCAAATGCCAAACTTGGAGAAAATAATATAATTGGCCCTTTCTGCTATATTGACGAAAATACAGTTATGGGTGATAACAATGTACTTCAAAATAGTGTAACCATTAATTATGGTGCAAGGATCGGCAACAACAACGAAATTTTCCCAGGGGCAAGCATATCTACCAAACCACAAGATTTAAAGTTCCAAGGTGAAGATACTATTTGTGAATTGGGCAATAATAATTCTATACGTGAGAACGTAACCATCTCCAGAGGAACAGCCTCAAAAGGAACGACAATTGTTGGCAATAATAATCTCCTCATGGAAAATATGCACATTGCGCATGATTGCATAATAGGTTCAAACACTATTATCGGCAATTCAACTAAATTTGCAGGTGAGGTCACAGTAGAGGATTTTGCTATCATTTCTGCAGAGGTTCTCTGCCATCAGTTTTGTAATATTGGCAGAAATGTGATGATTCAGGGCGGAAGTCGCTTTTCTCAAGACATCCCACCATATATAATAGCAGGGAAAGAGCCTATAAGATATGCTGGCATCAATATCATTGGGCTTCGCAGAAGGGGATTTACCAACGAACAAATTGATCACATACACAATGCCTATCGGATCCTTTACGGTGAAGGAACACGAGAGGAAAATATACAAAAGATAATAGAAACTTTGGAAATCACTGAAGAGATACAACATATAATCGACTTTGTCAGGGCTTCAAAACGCGGTATTATTAAATAGTTGCACTTTTGAAAACCCAGACTTTAATCGTAATAACAGGTCCTACGGGAGTTGGAAAGACAGAATTGGTATTACATATAGCAGAGCGTCTCGGAGTTCCTATTATCAATGCCGATTCAAGACAAATCTACAAAGAACTGCCTATAGGCACAGCTGCTCCATCGGCAGAACAATTGGAAAGAGTAAGTCACTATTTTGTAGGCACCCATCACATCACAGACTATTTTTCGGCAAGTTTATTCGAGAAAGAAGTATTGGACATCATGTCGAATAGCCCTGAATCCTCATTTATATTAAGTGGAGGCTCCATGATGTATATCGATGCCGTTTGCAATGGGATAGATGAGATGCCGACAATAGATGACAAAATACGAAATAAGCTGATGGAACGATTTGAGACAGAGGGTTTGGAATCACTTTGTGACGAACTAAAACAGATTGATCATAAACACTGGGAAATAGTTGATAGAAAAAATCCAAGAAGAGTAATCCATGCTTTGGAAATTTGTCATCAATCAGGAAAAACTTATACTTCATTCCGGCTGAAAAAAAACAAAGAACGCCCCTTCAAAATTGTTAAGATAGGCTTGAACAGAACAAGGGGGGAACTTTACAACCGAATCAATCAAAGAACAATAGAAATGATACAAAATGGTTTGATAGATGAGGCCATGAAAGTTTATCCATTCAAACACCTTAATTCACTCAACACTGTTGGATACAAAGAGATTTTCGAATATTTGGATGGACTTACGACATTAGATGAGGCAATATATAAAATTCAAAGTAATACACGAAAATATGCAAGAAAACAATTAACATGGTTCAAAAAGGATAATTCACTTCGGTGGTTTGATCCAAGTAATGTTGAAGAAATATTAAATTATATTATTAATGCAATTACCTTAATACCTAATTAAGTACTTTTGCGTTTTATATATATAGGGGTTTTAGATTTTAATTAGCATATTTTATTGATACAATGAAAGTTTTTTTTAAATTCATAAAAGAAATAATCAAGGGAATACGCAATTTTTTTCCTTGGTATATAAACTTGTATAAAGGCAGACCATGGTACACAAAAACTGCACTGTCTATAGTTTCGTTAATAGTTTCCATCTTTTTGTATTTTGGGATGGTTGATATAAACTTTCTTTGGCTTTTTGGCAAATCACCAGGATTTATAGAAATAAAAACGCCTCAAACTATTGCAGCATCCGAACTGTATAGTTCAGATTCCATATTAATTGGTAAATTCTTTAAGGAGAACCGTTCACCGGTTCAATATAAAGATGTCACTCCTTTCTTCTGGAAAGCGCTGATAAGCACAGAAGATGAAAGGTTTTATAGTCATCACGGAGTTGACTTCCTTGGGTTGGGAGGAGCATTGAAAGATGCGGTCACAAAGGATGGAGCACGTGGAGCATCTACAATTACACAGCAGCTTGCAAAAAACATGTTCAGAGTGCGCACGCAATATTCCACAGGTCTATTGGGTAAAATCCCAGGAATAAGAATGCTAATAATGAAGAGCAAAGAATGGATAATCTCACTCAAACTTGAGTTAATCTATTCTAAAAAAGAAATTCTGACAATGTATGCGAATACCGTTGATTTCGGTAACAATGCTTATGGAATAAAAACAGCTGCCAAGACATATTACAATACTACCCCTGCGAAATTATCAATCGACCAGGTTGCCACATTAGTTGGAATGTTGAAGGCTACAACTTATTATAATCCTATTTCAAATCCAAAAAATGCATTTGGGAGAAGGAATACTGTTCTATACAATATGATGACACACAATATGTTATCAAAGGCTGAGTATGATTCTATATCGCAGATACGAACAAAACTTGACGTCCATGTGGAGGAAAACTATGATGGACAGGCTCAATATTTCAGAGAATATATTGCGAGCTACCTAAAAGATTGGGCAAGTGATAATGGATACGACCTCTATAGTAGCGGTCTCAAAATTTATACTACAATCGATTCCCGAATGCAGAAATATGCGGAAGAGGCTGCCACCAAACAGATGCGAAAGATTCAACAAGACTTCAACAATCATTGGAGAGGAGAGGACCCTTGGCGAGATGAAAATGGACAATTAGTACCTGGATTCATTGAAGGCATTGCGGAGAAACAACCGTTCTACAAGAAACTGTTGGAAAAATATCCCAATCAGCCTGATAGTGTTTTGTATTATTTAAATAAGCCACATCCCGTAAAACTGTTTGACTATGAGAAGGGACACATTATCAAAGAGATGTCCTCACTAGATTCAATCAGATACATGGTAAAATTCATGCACTGTTCAATGATTGCGATGGAACCTCAGACTGGTGCTGTTAGAGCGTGGGTTGGAGATGTAGATTTCAAAACTTGGAAGTATGACAAGGTAACAGCTCAACGACAACCAGGCTCCACATTCAAACTTTTTGTTTATGCAGAGGCCATGAATCAAGGATTAACACCTTGCGACAAGCGGCGTGACGAATATATAACCATGCAAGTACCAGACAAAAAGACCGGACTTGTCAAGACATGGACGCCAAACAATGCAAGTGGCAGATTTTCGGGAGATTCTATTCCCCTAAAAAGTGCATTTGCACAGAGTATAAATTCTGTTGCTGTTCGACTTGGACAGGAAATGGGAATAAAGAACATCATCAGAACCGCCCAAGACATGGGTATAAAAAGTCCACTTGAGGATGAACCTTCATTAGCATTAGGGTCAAGCGATGTCAACTTGTTGGAAATGGCAAATGCCTATTGTACTGTTGCAAATGATGGTGAATATCACGAACCAGTAATTGTTACTAAAATTCTGGACCAAGATGGCAATGAGGTTTATGTTGCCCCAAAAGACACCAAGCAAGTGTTACAATATAAGAGCGCATTTTTCATGCAAAACCTGCTTAAAGCTGGTGTTACAGAAAGCAAAGGAACAAGTAGGAGCTTGAGGCAATATATATTCAACGATACTGACTGGGGAGGTAAAACGGGGACAACTAACAACCATTCTGACGCTTGGTTCATGGCTGTCAGTCCGAAGTTGGTGGTCGGTGCCTGGGTAGGTGGAGAATACCGAAGCATTCATTTCCGCACAGGAGCATTAGGGCAAGGATCAAAGACAGCATTACCAATATGTGGAAACTTCATCTATTCCATCATGCGTGACAATAAATTCAGGAAATACCACGCTAAATGGGAGTCTAATCCTGATGAAAATATTGACCTCGAGATGTATAACTGCCAAGAAGTGAAACCTCAAAGGCAAGAGCCAGACAGTTTGGAACTCTACTACAGAGAGCAACGGAAAGAACGAGATCAAGAAGATGAAGAGGAGAGCCCTGACGGGATGGAAGAAAAAGAGAATACGGGCATCGCATCGGACGAAGAGGCTCGCAAAACTATTCCGTCTGTTCCCAAACACCAGACTCCACCTATAAACCGCCCCAAGATAGAGCCAATAGAGAATTAAAATATAATGCCAAAAGAGAAAATTGACATTAATAAAATAGAATTGGACAATGAAGGTTTCAAAAAAGCCCTCCAAATTGTCCAATTCACACACAATTCTCTTTTTTTGACTGGAAAAGCTGGAACAGGGAAATCAACCTTCCTTAAATACATTGCCTCTACAACAAAAAAGAAACATATCATTTTAGCACCTACTGGCATTGCAGCAATCAATGCCGGTGGAACGACCCTACACAGCTTTTTCAAGCTTCCATTTCATCCGCTGCTACCAAACGACCAGCAATATTCAGTAAGACATATCAGGCAGACACTGAAGTACAATGGTGAAAAATCTAAACTCATCAGAGAAGTTGAACTTATCATTATTGATGAAATTAGCATGGTTAGGGCCGACATGATTGATTTTATCGATAAGATCCTCCGCATTTACAATCGCAACATGAAAGAAGCATTTGGAGGCAAGCAAATGCTCTTCGTTGGCGATGTCTATCAATTGGAGCCTGTCTTAAAAGCAGAAGACAGAAAGTTGCTACAAAATTTCTACCCAAGTAACTATTTCTTCGATGCAAAGGTGTTTCAGCAATTTCCCTTGGTCAGCATCGAACTTTCAAAAGTATATCGCCAAACAGATCCAACATTCATCTCTATACTTGACAGGATTCGAACCAACAATACGTCCGAATCTGACTTATCGCTTCTTAACCAACATGTACAGGAAACCGACCAAGAGAACGATACCAACGATAAAATGTCAATCACCTTATCCACAAGGCGAGATACTGTAGATTGGATTAATGCGCAAGAATTAGATAAGTTACCCGATGAAGCCGTAACCTTTAACGGAAACATTACAGGCGAATTTCCCGAAAGCAGTCTTCCCACATCAATGGAGCTATCATTAAAGGTGGGGGCACAAATAATGTTTATAAAAAACGATTCCGAAAAACAATGGGTCAATGGTACCATTGGAGTCATTATTGGTATTGACGAAGATGGAGGACTCCTGTATATCCACACAGAAGACGGAGAGAGCCTTCAGGTTCAAAGGGAGATGTGGGAAAACATTCGCTATCATTTCAATGAGCAAGAACAAAAAATCGAGGAGGAGCTGATTGGAACCTTTGTACAGTTCCCTATTAAATTGGCATGGGCCATTACCGTACATAAAAGCCAGGGATTGACTTTCAAAAATGTCGTAATTGATTTTTCTGGAGGAGTATTCGCTGGTGGGCAGGCCTATGTAGCCCTCTCAAGATGTACGAGATTAGAAGGCATCACCTTGCGCGAGCCAATTAAAAGAAAAGATATATTCGTAAAATCGGAAGTGGCTAATTTTGCTAAACACTTCAACAACGAAAGCATCATACAAGAGGCACTCAGTCAAAGTAAAGCCGACAAGGAATATTATGATGCAGCCAAGGCCTTTGACAAAGGAGATTTTGAGTCGTTTCTCGATAACTTCTTCCTGGCTATTCACAGTAGATATGACATTGAGAAGCCCGTCCCTAAGCGACTGTTAAGGCGCAAGTTGCACATCATCAACCAATTGAAGGAGGAGAATAAAAACATCAAGGAAAAATTCAATAAACAAAACGAGTTCCTGAAAAAACTTTCAATGGAATACGTTATCATGGGAAAAGAATGCGAAAGGGAGGGAATGAACCAAGCTGCAATAAATAACTACAAAAAAGCACTTGAACTCTGCCCGGAAAACCCAAAGCCCAAAAATAGAATAGCCAAACTTCTATCGCAAAATTCAGAAAATAGCAACCCCTAATATTCTATCAGACTATGCGTAATTTTTTATATCCGACCTTTAATGTAGCCGTGTTCTTTTGTATGACAGCAGTATTCACGGCATGCGACAATGGAAATATTCGCCATGCTCCTTCAGGAGACACTGTTGCAGCTAAAGCTTTTGCACCTATAGAAAATGACACAATCGTCCCAATTGATCTTAGACAAATTACAAAGATTGCCTTCCCAAAATACAGAATTCATAAAGAAGAACCAATTATCCCTGACTCTATGAGCCTCGCAGCTGATGAAGAAACCGTATCAGGCGGAAACTTCAAAGCAACACTCGTACTCGACACCATACCAACGAAGATTTTTTATGCCCTTGTTGACAGCGCGGCAAAAAAAGACACATGCTGGACCATCAATAAATTTGCATATATCTATGAATGCAAAGACAAACATAACGGCCAATACCAAGTAACATTCAGCAAAGGGAGCACACAAATCATTGTGACCCACATGAATGCGGACTTAGTAAAATCCAAGAGGGAAAAATTAAAACCTGAGAAGAAAAGGCACTAACATGATTGGCAATGTAATTTCTTTTCAACGAATTATTCTGACATCGTACCAGTAGTTTTGGAGACCGCAATACATATCATTAACTCATCTGTCTCGAAATTGAACTTTTCGAATTCAGCATTCTCTGTCATTCCCTTTGTTTGAACTTTACTATAATTCACTTCATCGGCCACCGTCTGTAAGCTCTTAACATTGGAATAGATCACACTTATCCTTACAGGAGTGCCTTTTGCATAACTCACTACAACCAAAAAGCCTGAACCTGAAGAATATTTCCACAACAGGTTTCTCCCCTATTCCACATCTCCTTTCGTGTAATAAACATCGTTCGATGCCTCTTTTGCCTCCCTCGAAAAGGAATAGCCTTTATCAATAATAACGTCCGACGACACACCTTACGTCAAAACTTTAACCACATCAAAACAAATTCACATCAGCATTCTGAGCCCGTGTGCTGATTGCTATCAGCAAGTCAACCGCAATAAATGATCTCTTTCGCATAATAATTAGAAACTATATTGAAAACCTATTGATGCAAATTCCTTCAACTGCCAATAGGCATGATGTCCGTCACGTGTCACACCATCATCGAATCGTGGATAAAGAAAAAATTTTGCACTTATATATTTATTAAACCTCAATGTAAAGGTGTTTTCCCATTCCAATTCTGCGCGTTTGTACGTTGTATAACCATACAATCTGGTTTTCCATGTCAATGCCTCCATCAATTTCCATTCCAGATCGACAGTAAATTCAGAACCATAATCATGCTTTACATGCCTATGCTCATCAATTCCCAAACGTCTGGCCAAGTCTTTCAGACGTGTGTATTTCATATTATAGGCCAAAGGAGCAAGATGAATATTGCCCTTTAACTTATGATTAAGCCAATCCACACTGTAGTCCATACCAAGAGACAGGTTTACATTCAAAGGGGCAAGAAAATCAGCATATAGAACTGGATCATTGGAACGATAGGAATGAGTGAATTGAGAGTAAGCAATCAACTGAACAGCGTAGTACCATTTCTTAGTCGCCTGTAACCCAAACTTAGATGTCAATCGAATCAGGTCCTCTGTAGTCTTGAAACTGTGAAGTGAATCTGATTTTGTGCGCTGCATTCCGAACTTCAACTCTAATCTATTCTCCCATTTGATTTTCTGTTTATTATTATAATTTGCCTCCATCAGTAGTGCAGCAAGTGCAGAGTAGTTGCTCTCACCACCTTTATACCAATTTCCAGATACATAATTTTGTAATATTTGCAATGAATAATCACCCTTGTAAGTCCAGAAATTAGGCTGCATAACCATAACTTCAACTGGAGCAACTTTAGATTCAACGGGGTTTGGAGCCACCTTATCCACAATTTCTACATCTTGACGTATGGGCTCTTCCACATCAACCTGCGATTCTTTTTGAGCCTTTAAATTGCGGTCGGTAGTACCTACTAAATAAGGGTTCTGTAAATAAATCGCCAAGAGATTATTGTCAATTTCATCATTGGAATCAATTGCAAAGGCATTGTGGACAATATCCCTATAATAGGTTGTTGGCAAAAAAAGTCGGGCCTCCTCAGAAATATCCTTCTTAAAGTGCTTGTATTTACCCGTCGAATCATTTAATATTCGTTTCCGCAACAGCAAAAGTGAATCAGTGTATGATTTTACCAATGAGCTTTCATTCGAAATATATGAACTGTAATTGATGTTATTTCCCAACTGAGCATAGGAAAAAAATGAAAAACTGAAAAGAATTAAAATCAAAAAGACCTTACGTATCATTTACTCTATTTTTTATGAGTACAAACTTACACAAAAAAAATGAAAAAGAACTATTTACACTCTAAAAACCAATAATCGCAGCCAAAACTCAAGAGTATATAATCAAAAAAACGGTCTATGTCACAACATTTCACATTCTTACCATAAAATCATCAATCCTGTATCCAATGTGACGTTATCGGTAATATGTCCAAATAAATTAAGTTTTGAATGTCATACTTGACATTTCTCTACAATTTGGCAACGGAACACAATATTACAGTAAATAACTGATAATCAATCAAATAACAATAGCATTCCCAAAGATAAGCTTTAAAAGGCTAAAAGGTAAGCTATTGTAATGCAAAAGCTCACCCATTACACCACAAAACATCATTGTAAATAGAATATAGATAATTATTTTTGCCAACACTTTTGTTATATTAGTAGGAATTACGTCTGCCATGATACAAGGCAATTCGATATAATTTTATCTATTGTTAAGATTTTTAGTTTTTTAGACAGAAAAAACAAAATAATAATAGTCCATATTCATAGTTTTTTACTAACTTTGCACTCTATTAGGATGTAAAAATCGTCTAATACAAATTTATATAAAAACTATCATCGTGACTGAAACAAAGTATATCTTCGTGACTGGTGGTGTGGTTTCCTCGCTTGGCAAAGGTATCATATCATCCTCAATAGGCAAACTTCTTCAAGCGAGAGGTTACAATATAACTATCCAGAAATTTGATCCATACATCAATATTGATCCTGGAACACTGAATCCCTACGAACATGGGGAGTGCTATGTTACGGCTGACGGAATGGAGACCGACCTCGACCTGGGGCACTACGAAAGATTTACGGGCATACAGACAACCAAATCCAACTCAATGACAACTGGACGAATCTACAAAAGTGTCATTGACAAGGAGCGCCGTGGAGATTATCTCGGAAAGACCATACAAGTTGTACCTCATGTTACAGATGAAATTAAGAGGAACATCAAGCTGTTAGGGCAGAAATTTCATTATGATTTTGTTATCACCGAAATTGGAGGAACAATAGGCGATATTGAGTCTGCACCCTATCTGGAGGCTATACGTCAGATGAAATGGGAATTGGGAAAAAGAGCCATCAACATTCATTTGACCTACATTCCTTACCTTCAGGCAGCTGGAGAGTTGAAGACTAAGCCAACTCAACATAGTGTCAAAGAGCTTCAGAGTGTCGGCATACAGCCTGATATTTTGGTTCTGAGAACTGACAAGCATATAGGCGACGACATAAGAAAGAAAGTCGCAGCATTCTGCAATGTTGATTTGGACTGTGTCGTACAGAGCGAGAATCTCCCAAGCATATATGAAGTTCCTGTAAACATGCAGAACCAAGGACTCGACGCAGCAATACTTCGCAAATGTGGAGAGGAAGTAAAACCAACTCCCGAACTTGGACCATGGAAAGCTTTCCTGGAACGCCAGCGCAAGGCAACACAGGAAGTCACCATTGGATTAGTTGGAAAATATGATTTGCAAGATGCTTATAAAAGTATCAGGGAAGGACTTCTCCAAGCCGGTACCTACAATGATCATAAGACCATCATCAAGTTTATCAATTCAGAGAATCTTACTGAAAAGAATATTGCAGAAAAGCTTGCCGGACTTGATGGAATCGTCATTTGCCCTGGATTTGGACAGAGAGGAATTGAAGGGAAGATTATTGCAGCTCATTACACCCGTACCAACAATATCCCCACTTTTGGGATATGCTTGGGTATGCAAATGATGGTGATAGAATTTGCCCGCAATGTTCTTGGATACACCGATGCCAATTCTCGAGAAATTGATGAAAAGACCACCCACAACGTTATAGACATTATGGAGGAGCAGAAAAACATCACCAATATGGGCGGAACCATGAGATTGGGTGCTTACGAATGCGCTATAAAACAAAATTCACGCACGTTCAATATCTATAATCAGGAATTCATTCAGGAACGCCATAGACATAGATATGAGTTCAATAATGAATATGAAAAGGAATACGAAAAGAACGGAATGATGTGCGTTGGTCGTAATCCGGAAAGTGGCCTCATAGAGATTGTTGAAATTCCATCATTGAAATGGTATATTGGAACACAGTTCCATCCTGAATACCAATCAACAGTGCTAAAACCTCACCCACTCTTTCTCGATTTTATAAAGACTGCAATTGAAAATAAGAAAAAATAATGGATAAGAATACTATCGTTGGGTTTGTACTGATAGCCCTTGTACTTTTTGGTTTCGCATGGTGGCAACAACCATCAGCTGAAGAATTGGAAAAACAACGCATAGAACTTAGGAAAGACTCTATTGCAAAAAAAGCACAGGCCGACAAGAACAATGCAAAGATGAAAGCTGGTATGTTGGCTGAGCATAAGACAGACTCTACTGCTTTGTTCTATTCAGCGCTGAACGGCAATGCAAAGGATATCATCCTGAAAAACGACAAGGTTGAGCTTACACTCAACACTAAGGGGGGCATTGTCAAAAAGGCTGTTATAAAGAATTACATCGGGCATAATATAGCTGTAAGAGACGGTTCTAAGGATGATAAAAACGTTACTCTTTTCTCAGGAGACGACCAGAACTTAAACTTCATGCTATCAGCTAAGGAAGATAATATTGAGACGAAAAACTTATATTTCACTCCTTCAAATATTTCGGATTCCACACTTACCCTTACAGCCAGTGCAGGCGATGGAAAATCTATCACACTAAACTATAAGCTTGAAAAAGATTATATGTTGCAACTCAGCCTTCAGACTTCTGGTATGGCTGGGATGTTTAAGCCCGGAGAGAACCAATTACTCGTTGAATGGAATGACAAATGTAAACAACAGGAAAGAGGTTTCACATTTGAGAACCGGTATGCAACATTAACCTACAAAGAGCAAGATGGTAGCACAGACTATCTGAGTGAAACTACTGAAAAAGAAGAAGTAACAGAAAAGCCTCTTGATTGGATTGCATTCAAAAATCAGTTCTTCTCTGCGGTGATTATTTCAAAAGACGGTTTCTCAACAGGGGCAAAACTAAAAAGTGTCCCTATGGAGAAAGGCTCTCACTATTTGAAACAATACCATGCCAATATGGCTACAGCGTTTGACCCATCGGGAAAGAATGCCTCAGAATTTAAGTTCTATTTCGGACCGAATGATTTCCGTTTACTAAATAATATTAAATCGGAAAGAACATTCGGTAAAGATTTAGAAATGCAACGCCTTGTATATCTTGGATGGCCGTTGTTCAGAATCATCAACAGATGGTTCACTATATACGTCTTTGATTGGTTGAGCAAAATATTCCCAATGGGAGTTGTGCTCATTCTCATAACGTTATTGCTGAAAGTTATAACCTTCCCAATGGTCAAGAAGAGTTATATGAGTTCGGCCAAGATGCGTGTCCTCAAACCAAAACTCGACGAAGCTACGAAACAATATAACAAACCTGAAGATCAAATGCAAAAGCAGCAAGCGATGATGCAGATGTATTCAGAATATGGGGTAAGTCCCTTATCGGGATGTTTACCAATGTTGATTCAGATGCCCATCTGGATTGCCATGTTCAATTTTGTACCTAATGCCATCCAGCTTCGAGGAGAGAAGTTCCTATGGATGAATGATTTAAGCACATACGACCCAATTATAACATGGGGTAAAAACCTTTGGATGATTGGAGACCATATCTCCTTGACCTGTATCCTGTTCTGTTCTGCAAATATTCTTTATTCATGGTTTACCATGCAACAGCAAAAGGATCAAATGGTTGGGCAACAAGCAGAACAAATGAAGATGATGCAATGGATGATGTATCTCATGCCTCTTTTCTTCTTCTTCATGTTCAATGACTACTCTTCGGGTTTGAATTTTTATTATTTCATATCATTGTTCTTCTCAGCAGCTATCATGTGGACGCTTCGTAAGACTACAGACGACGAAAAACTTCTGTCGCTCCTTGAGGCACGGAGAATAGAAAACAAGAAGAATCCTAAAAAACTAACAGGATTGGCCGCACGTATGCAAGCACTACAAGAGATGCAGAAGAGGCAACAGGAAGATCTGAAAAGAAAACAAGAAGACCTAAACCGAAAAAAAAGACAATAACTATGAACAAAAGCATTTCAATCGCAATTGCAGCATCATTACTTATGAACAGTGGAATTGCAAATGCCCAAGATGTTAACATCGGAAAGAATAATATTACTCTAAACAGTGATGTTATGACTCCCGAAACACTGTGGGCAATGGGTAGAATAGCACATGCTCAGGCTTCACCTGACGGTAGCAAAATCGTCTATCAAGTTGGTTACTACAGCGTGAAAGAGGACAAGGGACACCAAGTTCTTTGCATGATGGATGCCAACGGACAAAACGTACGCCAACTCACTTCGTCGGCTACAAGCGAAAGTAGCGCAGCATGGTTGGATAATACAACCATTGCCTTTCTTTCAGAAGGACAGATTTGGACAATGAAGAGCGATGGTTCAGCAAGAAAGAAACTGACCAACTCTGAAACAGAAATTGAAGGTTTCCTCTTTTCGCCTGACAGAAGCAAGGTTATTCTGATCAAGAGCACCCCTTATTATGGGACTATCAATAAGAAACCTGCCGACCTGCCAAAGACAACTGGTCTTGTCATTACAGACATGAACTACCGACACTGGGATCACTATGTACAGACCATCGCACATCCTTATTTGGCAGATGTTACAACACAAGGTATCGGAGAGGGATACGATATTCTCGAAGGTGAACCTTTTGAAAGCCCATTGGCGCCATTCGGGGGATCAGAGCAATTTGCTTGGAGCAATGATTCCAAGAAGATTGCATATACTTGCAGGAAGAAAGAAGGTGTGAAATATGCAACCTCAACAGACTCTGATATATTCTTGTACGACCTAGCATCAAAGACAACAAAGAATCTTTGCAAGCCTGAAGGTTATGTAAATCCTGAAACTGATTGTACTAAGAGCCTGCGCAACCAGGCAGTCAATCATCAAGAAAGAGATATGAACGTCGGCTATGATGTCAATCCAAGCTTCTCTCCTGATGGAAAATACATAGCTTGGCAAAGTATGAAGAACGATGGCTATGAGAGTGACAGAAATCGCCTTTGCGTTTATGAGTTTGCTACTGGCAAGAAAACATACGTTACAGAAAAATTCGATTCGAATGTAGATAACTTCGTTTGGGCACCAAACTCCAAGGACTTATACTTCGTCGGATGCTGGCATGCTACCATCAATGCCTATCAGACTAATTTAAAAGGCGAAGTAAAGCAGCTTACTGAAGGTCAGCACAACTACGTCTCTATTGACTTGTTGGGCAATTCAGGAAAAAAACTTCTTGCATTGCGCCAGAGTATGTCGCAGGCAAACGAAATATTCGCTATCACTCCTGCAAAGAAAGAAAAAGCTAGCACACAAACACAGCTCAGCTTCGAGAATAAACATATCTATGATCAGCTTGCTTTAGGCGAAGTTCACGACCGTTGGGTAAAAACCACCGATGGAAAGGACATGCAAGTATGGGTCATCACTCCACCGCATTTCGATCCTAACAAGAAATATCCTACCTTATTATATTGTGAAGGTGGCCCACAAAGTCCAGTGTCACAATTCTGGAGTTTCCGTTGGAACTTCCAAATCATGGCAGCACATGGCTATGTTATCATTGCACCGAACCGTCGGGGACTCCCAGGATATGGAAGTGAATGGAATGAGATGATTAGCCGTGATTGGACTGGTCAGTGCATGAAAGACTATCTTTCCGCTATTGACGATGCAGCTGCTAATCTTCCTTATGTTGATAAGGATAGAATGGGTGCTGTTGGCGCATCCTTCGGTGGCTTTTCAGTCTATTATCTGGCTGGACACCATGATAAGCGCTTCAAGTGTTTTATCTCACATGATGGCGCTTTCAACCTCGATGCAATGTACACAGAAACAGAAGAAGGTTGGTTCAGCAACTGGGAATACGATGACGCCTATTGGAATAAGGACCAGACAGAAGCTGCAAGACGCACCTACGCGAATAGTCCGCACAACATGGTGGATAAATGGGATACTCCCATCCTTTGCATACATGGTGAAAAAGACTACCGCATCAATGCAACGCAAGGTATGAGCGCATTTAACGCAGCTAGATTGAAAGGCATTCCAGCAGAGCTCTTGCTCTTCCCTGATGAGAATCACTGGGTTTTGAAACCACAGAATGGTATACTTTGGCAACGCACTTTCTTCAATTGGCTTGATCGTTGGCTAAAGAAATAATTACAAGAATGTATTTAGCCGCTTTGCGGCTAAATGCTTCTATATAAATATTTTATTACGAATAAATTTACTTAAAATATTATGTCAGACCAAATTAAAACACTAAGAGACTCTGCAGCAATGCGCTGGACAGCTCTCTTGCTTTTATCATTGGCAATGTTTTGTGCCTATATCTTTGTGGACATCCTCTCTCCTATCAAGGACCTTATGGAGACTCAAAGACACTGGGACTCAACCGCATTTGGAACGATGCAAGGTGCAGAAACATTCCTCAATGTATTCGTATTCTTTCTCATCTTTGCTGGTATCATCCTTGACAAGATGGGTGTTCGTTTCACGGCAGTTTTATCGGGCTGTGTAATGCTCACCGGTGCTTTGATCAAATATTTTGCCATCAGTGAGGCATTCATCGGCTCAAGTCTTGAAACTTGGTTTACAGAAAACCTAAACTATATTCCAGGCTTTGACGAACTCGGCGTTTCACCCTTCTATGGGGGTATGCCCGCTTCCGCTAAAGTAGCCGCAATCGGCTTTATGATTTTCGGTTGCGGAACAGAGATGGCTGGTATCATGGTTTCTCGCGGAATCGTAAAATGGTTCAAAGGACGCGAAATGGCATTGGCTATGGGTTCAGAGATGGCCTTTGCACGTTTAGGTGTTGCAACTTGTATGATTTTCTCGCCCTTCTTTGCCAAATTAGGTGGTCACATTGATGTTTCTCGTTCTGTTGCATTCGGTGTTGTACTGATTTGTATTGCCCTTATGATGTTTGTAGTATACTTCTTTATGGACAAGAAGCTCGACTCACAAACTGGCGAAGCTGAAGAGAAAGACGATCCATTCAAAATCAGCGACCTTGGAAAGATTCTTACCAGCATGGGCTTCTGGCTCGTTGCATTACTTTGCGTACTCTATTATTCGGCAATCTTCCCATTCCAAAAGTACGCTGTAAATATGCTTCAGTGCAACCTCACGTTCAATAACATTCCTGCAGACTCATTCTGGGCTTCCCCAAGCGTGACATTTATCCAATACTTTATCATGTTAGCTGTCGCAGCGACAGCATTTGGCTTCAACTTCATGAAAAACAAGACTGTTAAATACATGATGATGACAACGTCAGTGGTATGCCTTATCGCCTATTGCTATATGGGATACATGCGTCAATCAGCTGAATCCATCTTTGCAGTATTCCCACTCTTGGCAGTAGGTATCACGCCTATCCTCGGCAACTATGTTGACCACAAGGGTAAGGCTGCATCCATGCTTATCTTAGGTTCGATTCTTCTGATTATATGCCATCTTACATTTGCTTTCGTTCTCCCATTGTTCAAAGAGAGCCAAGTAGGGGGCGTTATGGTAGCCTACCTCACTATCCTCGTATTGGGTGCTTCATTCTCATTGGTTCCGGCATCTTTGTGGCCAAGTGTTCCAAAGTTGGTGGATGCAAAAATCATCGGTTCTGCCTACGCACTGATTTTCTGGATTCAGAATATAGGTTTGTGGCTCTTTCCAATGCTCATCGGCAAGGTACTCAACAATTCTAACAAAGGTATAACCGACCCAACTAAATACGACTATACAAATCCGCTTCTCATGTTGGCAAGCCTTGGTATCATAGCGCTAGCCATCGGTCTTATCTTGAAGGTTGTTGACAAGAAGAAGCACCTCGGACTTGAAGAACCAAATATCAAGGAGTAAATCCATTTCTCTATTTACTTTGTAACAAAAGAATAGATATAGATAAAAATATTGCTGTCCTGTAAGATTCAAAAGGACATGATAATCTTGCTCGAAGCCCTTTATTATCGGACTTCGAGCTTTCTTTTTCAAAAGTAAGCAACCTTCAAAAAGCGATGGTTCAGGTATTGATTTTTATCGCTCTTTGACAAGGATTTTGGTACTGTCTTATAAAAGTGTGTAAGCTTCTTTTTTCTTATCTTTGTATTTGTAAACTATAAAAAAGAAAAAAATTATTGCTGTCCGGTAAAACTTTTTCAAACAAAATAAATTAGGGCTGACATATCTCACGAGGTATCAGCCCTTTTGGTTATCTTTGTTTTCTCAATATAAGGTACTGTCCTATAAAAGTGTGTAAGCTCCTTTTTTCTTATCTTTGTATTTGTAAACCATAAAAAAGAAAAAAATGAAACTTACACATTCGCAA
>NZ_AUME01000026.1 GCF_000430525.1 Prevotella corporis DSM 18810 = JCM 8529
TCCGGACATCCAAAAGGCATACGGACTGTGCCACTCACTGCGCATAATCTTCGCCAAGAACACCATCAAGGATGCAGCCAGGCTCTCCATGGCACGGTGGTACAATAAAGTTGAAGAGGCAGACTTCCATTCATTCAATGTGATTGCTGCCACATTCTACGAGCATTATGATGAGATATTGAACTTCTATAACAACAGATCTTCGAATGCCATGGCAGAATCGTTCAATGCAAAAATTAAACTTTCCCGAGCCAATCTAAGAGGAGTGGCAGACAAGAAGTTCTTTTTATTCAGAATTGCAAAACTATATGCCTATCCCCATTGATTTTCTACTGAGCCAAGATTATACCTGCAAGGAACTTCGAGACCTCCTCAAGTCGATGCGTACTCATTCCTCAACGGTTACATTTAAGCAGGTATCAGAGCAATATCAGAAGGAACTCATCGAGGATGGACGTGGCTCTTATGCTGGCATGCTTAAAAACTCGTTGAGACTCTTCTTTGAATTTACGGGCGGTGATGTATTTCTCTCCGAAATAAGTACTATTACTATATCAGAGTTCGAACGTTGGCTAAAACGAAAAGGGGTATCACAAACATACATCAGTATGACCCTTTCAATGACCCGTACAATCATTAATCGTGCCATAAGAATGCAACTCGTTACCTATAGCGTACACCCCTTTACGTATTGGAAACGACCAGCAGACCCAGAACGTGAGCTTGATATATCAGTAGAAGATGTGCGAGCTATCAGAGACGCACAACCACGATTAAAGAAACAGAGGATCGCTCGTGACATCTTTATGCTCTCCTATTATCTCGGAGGCATCAACCTTATAGACCTTCTCGAGATAGATTTTCGGGGTGTATCTGTTCTTGAATATACTCGACATAAGTCCCGTAACATGAAACTATCCGATAAACGCATCTCTTTCACTCTCCAGCCAGAGGCAAAGGAACTAATAAGCAAATGGATGAATCGTAATACTGGCAGGCTTGATTTCGGTTATAAATTCTCTTATAAGAATTTTCTCGCCTATGTCACTCGCTCAATAAAGAGCCTAGCAAAGGATATCGATATACAAGATTACCGAAAGGTATGCTATTATACAGCACGAAAATCATTTGTTCAGCATGGTTTCGACCTCGGTATTAGCCTCGAAGTATTAGAGTATTGTATCGGTCAATCTGTAAAGAACAACCGACCGATTTTTAACTACTTAAAAATTATGAGAAAGCATGCCGACGTTGCTTTCCGTCAAATACTCGATAATCTCGTAGGCATACAAGTTACTACAGAAAAGAATTGAACGCCGTATTCTCCAAAACTGATTAAAATAAGATGGTGCGATACCTTGCCAGTACCACACCATCTATATTATTTTCTCAATCGTAAGTACACGAAACCTATTATCCAGATTATTAACGAGGCAATAAAGATTTTTTTTGATAGTGATTTTTCCTTCTCCTCTTTTGTCTTCTGCACAGGCTGCTTGATATATATGCTATCTCGTGCTGCCTTAATATAGACCACCTTTTGCACAGTGTCTGCCCGCACTCTCCATCGGTCTATGACTCTCTCGCGAATAACGAAAACAGTGTCTGTCCCATTGATAGTGTCGTGCTTCGTCTGTATAGTCGTTTTTTCTCGTTCAGAGACGCTATCCTTTATGAGCCTAACAACTATACTATCTCGCGTCTGAAAAACGCTGTCATGTACGATTTGCGTCTGTGCAACTTTTGTAGACCTACAGCCAGCCAATAGGCACACAGCCAGCGTCACACAGAATACTCCTAATAACTTCTTCATCAGAAACGCACCTCCTTTCCATTGTTATAAACAAGTAAACCATACTTAATGCCATCCAGTCGCCTGAGCCATCCCTTCAGGAATTTTCTTTGTGCTGGTTGGTTTTGCACAAATTTCATTAAATAGACCTTTCTCCTCTCTTTCAGCCACGCAAAGAACTCTTTCGGGTCTTGCTTGTTCAAGGCTGCAATAGTCTTCGGTCCTACCATGCCATCAGCAAGTACACCCAACCTTGCCTGTGGTATCTTAATTCCATACACACCTGAAGCCCAAACCCAATCGACCAAACAATTAGCGATAGACTGGTCTTTAATAGCATCAGCCTGCCACTTGTTCCAGAAGTTTTTGCGCATAATCATCTTGGCATCGTCAAGGGTTATGAGCTTCAAGTCCTCGACATCTATATCTCCGTCTCGGTCTTTGTCATAGCCCTGCCTCTTCCAAGTGGCTATCGTTACACCATACTTCGTTGCCCCTCCTCGGTCTATGGGGTCATTACCGTAAACACCTTCAAAGCTAAATATGAAAGGTGCTAAAACATCTAATTTTGCCATACTCTATTATTTTTGTTCGTTATCCTCCTTAGTCAGTTTCGCCACCGCAGCCATACCTGCTGGAACTCCAATTAAATAAGGATATACATCCTGCCACCATTGAGGCTCGACAGCACCACCAGCAACCAGAGCTACATGTATAGCAAGGGCGACACCACTAACTATGGAACCTATATAAATTATTCGCTTAAAGAAGTGGGGTGTAGTAGCCCTCCACCTCCCTGATAAAGTCTTTAAACGTTTCAAATACCACCTCCTTTCGGTATATCTGGACGGTCCATTTTGACATCGTTAAGGTGCGTTACCTTAACGTTTATCTCATCGAGCTTATCCTTAATCTCTTTCATATTTTCTTGAGCCTTTCTGTTGTTCTCATTATAGAGCAGGTGGTCGTTATTCACTTGCACCTCCAAAATGGAGATACGAGAGTTTAACTGCACCCACGCTCCAACGAATGCAATTATAACCGTACCCAAAACACCCAAAAGCGTGTTTCGTATTCCTTTATCCATTTGTCATTTTTTTTATAGTTACTCTGTATATTGATATTCTATATCAAGCCAGCTAACATGGTCCTGCATCCAAAGCCTTATACGCTCTGGTGTGTCATACATACCCTTGTTAGTCATTGTACCATCTTGATAAGTGGTCTTATCAGGATACACTGTGCCATCAGGGAACTTATCTCCCTCTACAGCGGTATTCTTGTCAGGTCTGAATGCAGGGCACAATGCCCATCTTTTTAACTCTTCCTTATACCCTTCTTCACCTATCATTCCAACATAATAATAGATTTTATTCATGACATTATCTACAGAAAGAATACCGGCATTACGGAGCCTTCTATAAGTGCTTTTGATTTCTTCAAAAAAATACTTCATCACTATACCATACGGTGTTCTGAAATCTCCTTTCTTCCATGTAACGGCAGAACCGTATGTGAAAGCATGATAATCAGGGTTATGAAACACTTGCCAACCTGTATAGTGTCTGCCAAACAGGGAATCCATGTCGTAGAATGATGGAGACCATATCTTTGAATCGTACGTAAGCCATTCTGCGTTCTTTGTATAACCGTCGTAATTGTCTATAAAGTCACTTGTGACAAGGTGGGTGATGATTGCATTTACATCATAATGTTTTTCTATCTCTTTTTTAATGGCAGCTATATCTGTATTTTTTGATACGACTTTCTGCAATGTTAAAGGAGATTGAATAAAATCGACAATAGCCTTTTTTACATTATCAGTATATATATGGTCTTCATTAACCGCATCATATGCGTCAGAATCACTGCTAATTATTTCCTGTGGAGCATCACCGTTATAAAGAGTTGTACCATCAGTAAGATATAATCCCTTACCACCCTTTCTGCTTTTTGGATTCCTTATTTCAAAGCTTGTCCAATTAGGAGTATCCCCAAACAACACAGTACCATCTAAATGAATTTCACGATTATTATTCTTCTTCATCAGGTAGTTATTTCTGTCTTTCTTGATAGCAATAGAATAGATGCCATAAAATTCCTGACCTAAGTACAACATAACGGGAAAACACGATGGGTGACACAAGGCATTATTATATCCAAGTGACACATCGGCCTCACCACTATTAATAGTAGTATTCTTCATTTTGAGCCGACATGGTCTTGAATCTACATATCTTATCACATCTTCTGCAATGTCATAACCTACATTGTTATAACATTTGAGTGCATCATTATAATATGCTTTCAAATGAAATTCATCAAGGAATATCCAATTACCAAATCTGATCTTACTCCCGTCCGTGATTTCTACGGCTTGGCTTTTTTTCACATAGGCAGCTGTTGTATTACCTTGAAGTTTGACCGTACATGGCTTGATGAAATAGTTTCCATTGGCATCGAGATACTCTATTGTAGTGTTTATTTTTTTTGTTTTTTCTTTCGATGTGTCTTGAATATTTATGTTCACCTTCGGCATTACAGACGGGAATGGTAATTGAATTTTCTTATCTGAAGAATAGTCTCTGCCAATATCTTTCATAAAATCCAAATAATCCACATAACTTGTAAGCCTAATCTTTATATTTTCTATTTTCGGGTTATCAAAAACGATGTATTCTGCATTTTCAGGAACTGTTATATACTGAGGAGCGTTCTTCTCAAATGAGCCATCGTATTTAGGAGAAGCGATTACCACATCTGCATATAGTATTTTATTTTCAAACTGAGTTACAAAAATGCTTTTCACATATTTGTAACTACAAGTTCTATCTGTCCTTATCAAATACTTGCGCCCTGACTTTACCTTGATGGCAACCCCTCCATAATTCCACACCCAATTATTATTATTGATTATAATACTTTGGGACTTAATAACAGGCATTTTATCAGTTACGTCAAGAATATTATATTCTTCACAAGATGTATATTCAACCAATCTTATAGATGGAAGATTCTCTGTTTTTCTATCGGTATAGGACGCTCCATTATCAACAAATAAATACTTTCCGTCAGATGGAATATGAATTGTTATGGTTGTTCCTTTGGGGACGGTTTGCAAGGTCAGCCCTTTGCACATCTGTACATATTCACCTTTGGCAAGATTTCTCGTAACCATGAATTTAAAATCGTATTCTTTCTTTGCCTTTAATTCATAATAGGCTCCAGAAATTACTTTAATAGCATGACCGTGCGTAGATTCGTGCCATATATTTGTCCCTGTATAATAACCGATATTAGAATAATTATCCATGTCTGCCCATTCAAACGGGTAGCCTTTGTGCATATTGGAAATTTCAGATGTTACTATACTGGTAGGAATCATGCTTCCGTCTGATGTAGACTTTTCATCTGTAAATGCAATACCTACCTTCTTGATATATGATGCATATATGATGTTTGATACATATAGCTTTGTCGCTCCTTTGGGAACTTCATATCTTACTAATCCGTCTGTTGCAGATATTCTTATGTTATTTCCTATAACATTTCTGTTGTCATCAGTAAATGCAGTATAACAGTTATAAGAATCAGCCATTAATAAAATAACTTCTGCATCATTAGGAATATCAATTACAGCAGATGTATAGCCCTTTAAAGAACTCTGATTGTACTGATAATCCCAAATAACATCTTTTATCAGCTCATAGACTAATGGGGCTTCTTCCTTCTTTTCAGATTTGATATGTATTATATTATCATACACATCCTGCAGCGTCTTGCCGTCTTTTGTCTTTATATTCACCTTTTTCAGTGCCTCTGTCACTGCCTTCTGTGACATCACACTCGTCTCGCTGTCACCTGCGGTTTGTTCTATAGATTTTTTGTTAATGGTATTTTTTGAAATATCATTAATTTTTTGTTCATTGCCCTCCAGAGCATCTGCAATGCCTTCAAAGGCATTGCCTACACGTTCAGCGGTGTTACCACCTACTTTAGTTTCATTCTTGATTGTTTGTGCAAGTATGCGCAAGTCTTCTACTTTTGTCATCTTTTAATCTCCTATAGCATGAATTCTTAATCTCGTTCCTCTTACTGGCTTTACACTCGAGCCTTTTACACTTTTCAAGTATGCCAGGCACGAGCCCAGATAGGTCTCTGCTACTTCCATAGCATCGTTATACATCCTCACCCTGTTTTTATCGTCCTCTCTGGACGCATAGCTATCGTTATGCTGCATTAAACCAGTACGGGTGAGCAATCCTCCATCTGACATTACCATCTTAGCATACACGAAATAAGAAAGGGCTAACCGTAAGCCTGAACACTTCTTTAACCCTCCCCCCTTATCCGTGAACTCTCCACCGTCAAGCAACGTTATATTTTTAGGCTCTTGCTCATCTTCTTGTAAAGCCTTGAAACGCGCCAAACCAATAGCCGGAATAATATATATATCTTCACACTCACGAATAAATGTCTGTACTTCTCCATCGTCAATATGCTTTGATGTAGGCCGAGCAAGTTCCTTGAACCTCTCTACCGTTATTAAATGCTCATTCGCCATTATATTTATCATTTTTATCAGCAGAGATATATTTTAATGGCTTGATAGAGAAATCTTGCGGTATCATCTTATCACACCAATTAGCAAACAGCATCGTAAATGCTCTCTCGATAAATCTTTGCTCATTAGTAACCTCACCAGCATAATACTCGTAGGCATCACGCATAACATTACCAGAGAACCCCAGCTTACCGATACGGATAGAGTAGAATAATTCCTGATGGAACTGTGAATAAATACGCTCGACCACACTTTCATCAGTTACCGTAAACTCCTTATCAAAGTTTCGTGCCGGGAACTGAACCACCTTCGGCTCGTCCTCGTCATTCTCCAGCTCAACCATCATTATTTTTGAACCTCGTGTATCTCCTTGAAACTGCTTCATATCTTCATCGGAAATCATCTTTTGCTCGACCTCCTTACCGTTCTCATCTACACGAGGCAGCCCCTTCTTGGTGACCAGCATACAGGCTACAAGGAAGTTGTTACGAACATTCCGATACTTAATATTTCCCAACCCTTCATCGGTCGAAATTTCCGTTATGACAGCGTCATAAATAGGTGTTGGATATTGATACTTACCATCCATAGATAGCCACAATATCTGCCCTTTATAATTATCAATACCTCCGCAGTTTTCTATCTGTCTCATTACGACCATTGGATTTGGATCGAATACAGGAAATCTGGTGATATTCTTATCTTCCACCATCTGCCGTTGACCGTTCTTTGTCTTTTCGCCTTTCCAATCGATATGTGTCAGGATATGAGACACCACCCCAGCATCGTCCGTCTCTTCCAACCTACATTGTTCAAAAGGCTGGTAATTAACCTCCGTTACCTGCCCCAGAACATTGTAATTAATTTGAAGAGCGAAACCACCAAAGCGGGTGAGGTCTCCTGCTACGCTTTTCAGAAGGTCATCCATCGTTACCCCGTCTCTGTTTACTTTCCATTCTGAGAAAGCTTCGTTATTGAAGCCGTAGCCTTCTACAAATTTCTCGTAACGGGATAGGCATAACTTAGCTGTGCCTGACGCATTGGTAATATCCACGATATTTTGTGGATAGAGGTTATCGCTACCATAGCGTTGCATCTTAAAACGCTGTTCGTAGTTTACATCTACACGCTTCTGTGGTTTTTTTGCAGTCTTTACATTCATCTTTCGCCCTTCTTTCTAATCTTTACTTATCCTCACCAGTTCCTGCGCCGGTGGCATCCTTCTTGGGTACTTTTCCTTTTCCTGCGCCGCTAGCCTTGGGCACTTTCTGGAATAACTCTACATTGTCAGGGAACTGCTTCAGAAACTTCTCTGCGACATCATCAGTAAGATTGTCATTCGAGAACACCTTACCACTCATAAACGCCGGGCAGTTGATAATAGCTCCAGCCTTCAATCTATAATTAAGTTTTTCTGCCATTTTACCGTTATTTTTTATGTAATGATAAATCTCTATAAGCCCATCATGGTAACACTGTTGGCACGAAGTGGGTACGAAAGTCTTACCGATAACCTCATAATAAAGGTTTTCTATCGTAGTCTTATCAGAAGATCCGAAAGGGGCATCAAAGCGCCCTTTCAAATCCTCGATAGTCTTTTTTACTTCGGCCAGTTCCATTTATCCGGCTTCTGTTAGCAAGCTCTTAAACTGCGTTTCCGTAGTCTTAGAGTCTTTGTTGTAGTAGAACAAAGCAGACTTTGGTGCGCTCGTCTCCTGTAAGGTTACAAGCCAACCTCCGTCCGTATCTTCGCTATACTTATCACTCTCGATAGCCGTAGCACGCAAGCCCTGATAATAACCATAGACCTGATACTCTGCCTTTCCACCTTCTCCCTTATGCACATTCTTAGTAATGAGCACGAAAGAGCCGTTTGCAAGTCCGTCAATGATGTTTTGTGCCACATCTGGACCATTATCAAGCACGGCAATAGCAATCTCGTTAGTGAACGTATTCCGATACGTTCCAGTAGCTAATGAAATCTTTGTGCCGGTGAAAGGCTTGCTACCCTGTTGTACCACAGGATAGCCCTTCTTTCCACTCTTCAAGATTAACGTTTTCAACATATTCTTGAAGGTCTCATCAAACACACACTGGGAGAAATCTACATCTGCACGATTGCAGATAATCGCATCGGCCTCCAGACCCTTTACGATAGGACTTTCACAATTCTGCTCAATGCCCTTATTGATAATACTATCACATATTCCTGCCATAATTTAATCCTCCTTAGTAAGCTGCTTGGAACATATCATCCTCCAAAATCTGTGTACCGATACGACCAGTAGAGTAGATATAGTTTCTACGCTCCTTCTTATCGAACCAAATATCGAGGTCTGAAATCAGACCGTCTGCATCAGTACCAACCTGCAACTGGTTGATATTTGCATACACTGCACGATATGGCTTGTTGAGCATTGTACCGGTGTTCTCGTATGCCATAATCATACGGTCCCAGATAGACACACGTGCCAACGTTACACCGTTGTAGGTAGCCACATCAAGACCATCGAAAATAGTCTCCCACGGCATAATCTGTGTATAGCACTTCTTGATGTCGTAGGTCAGAGCATCAGCCAAACCCTTTGTAAGCAGTACCACCGCACCACTATCAGCAGATACACGGCTGTCTGCATCCATCAGCAGATTATCAAGAATGCCAGTAGCTACACCCTTACCGAGGATAGCCTTCTTCTGCTCTGCAAATGTGGTCTTGCTGTTTGCTTCAATAGCAGTAAGCTGGTTTGACTTGCTTGCACACTGAGTGAAGATGCGCTTAAACAGACCATCACACGTTGTGAAAAGCTCTGTCTTTGTACCAGTGGTAAGAGTACCACCGCCTGCAACATCCTTTGCCCCAGTGTCTCCAAACCAACCAAAACGCCAAATCATTCTCTTCATCTGACGCTCCAGAGCTGGGCGGATGATATAAGTCATGAACTCTGTACTCGTCAAATCTCCGACTGGTGTACCAGTCTTCAATGTGTACTCGGCTATCGTGCCCTTTAAACTCTCGTAGCAAATCTTGATTGGGATTTGCCAATCACCCAGCGTCCAGCGCTTCTGTGAGTTGGCGATACCCACCTCCTGATATGTCGGGTCGCAACCGCTTCCTTTGATGCCCACATCATCCATATCTCCGAGGAAGGCTACTGGGTCTCCATTCTTCACCTTCATCAGGTGAGTGAAACGCTGAAATTCCTCATCTTGGTCAATACTCAAAGGGATAACCTCTTTAAGGTCCGTAACATCCTTCGGGTTTACCGAAATGTTTTCAAAAAACTTTGTCATTTTCTTTTCTCCTTCTTAGTTTACTTCTTTTTCTTGTAAGTCCCATTCCTACGGGCTTCAATCTCTTTTCGCATAGGCGACTCAACCTCCTGTTCCTCTGCTTTCTTAGAGGCGTTCGTTCCCTCTGGTTTACGTGGTGCAGGCTTGTAGCTTGAAGAGATATTCGCCAACGCTTTCTCGCCCCCTGCAATCTTTACAGCATTGAGGATGCGTAATTCTTCCTGCGTCTTAGCCATAGCTTCTGCCTGCTTACGAGCATTCTCCGAGGTCTCCAGCTTCTTCTGTAACTCCTTCACTTCGCTTTCCAGCTCCGCAACACGTTGTTCCAGCTCCGAGCCTTCACCTCCTTCATCACCTCCATTGGAAGAGGTCTGAATGTCAGTAATAGCACCACCTTTCACGACGATAGTCTTACCGTCAGGCATAACGAACGTTCCATCAGGGCTTGCCTTATCTCCAACCTGCGGCTCGCCTTCTTCTCTCTCTACGGTCAGTGTCTGACCATCACTCGTGGATAAATCCATACCCTTTGCCAGCTCGTCAATGTTTTTCAAACCCAGCTTCGCCAGCGCACGGTCCAGTAAAGAGGCTTTCACCTCTACCTTCTCATCTTTTTCTTTTGCCATTTTCTTATTATTTTTGTTATTAAACACTAACCCTTGCTTCTTGGCTGAAGCTGGGGCAATTATTTCTCCTATCAAGCCGAGTTCCATAGCCCTATCAACTCCGATATACTTATCTTCATCCATCAGAGCTTGCATCTCTTCTCTGTTACACTCGCAACGCTCCACATACAAGTCGAGCATTTTATTTTGTGTCTCTTTCAGATCCGATGCAGCCTTCTCCAGCTCTGCTGCTGTAAGAGTATCACCCAGGGCATAAGCTGGCACCCACGGGTTATGCACACATATTAGCGCACTCTTATATGCCCTTCTCCTCTCTTTAGGGGCTGACATCAAAATTACCGTAGCCATAGATGCTGCATTACCTTCCACCGTGCAAGTTATCACCTTGCCAGTAGCACGCAATCGGTCATAAATACCCCATCCCTCAACGACAGAGCCACCATCGCAATGTAATCGTACATCTATAGCATTATCATCATCGGGGATGCTCTCGCAGAACTCATCAACATCTTTAAAGCACACACCCTCGACATCACCCCAGAACTTGCAAATGTTCTTTTCATTCTCGGTTTGAATGTCATTATAAATCTTTAGTACTGCCATAGTATATATTTTATCCACAAATTTACTTTATATTTATAAAAAGAGTCTTTACTTTTCTTATTCTTTACTCTCATTCCCTGCGAAAAATAAAAAAGTGTCCTATCTTCACAGACAGAACACCTCGTAACTAAAACAAATCGTATGAAAACTATCGAATATCTTGCGTCATTCTCTTAACCACTCTGTAAACGGTAGCCTCGCTACATTCGTATTGTTGGCTCAAATAATAGACCACATAGCCTACCTTGTGCCCTTCTTCCTTCAATCGAACGAAGTCTTTATATAAATCTAAATACTTCACATCCCTTGCATCTATATCATTTGCAGTAAGGATTGTTAGCAGGCTTTCCGCTGTCCTCAACAAATCATATTGTGTCATAATTTTATTATTTAATCGTTGCAACCCTTTCTATCGTCTCCACTCTTCCAGCAGTGCTGTTTATCTCCTCTACACTAACCACTGGCCTCGGCATCATCGCCATACCCCTTGCTACAGCTCGTGCTAAGAACTCCTCGCCAATCTGCTGTGAGTTTCCGCCTTGTCCTATGATAGGCACGCCACCACCTATCTGATTAAACGCTGATAGGGCAGGGGCAAACATTCGTGTCGCTGGTGCTGTTAGTACACTCTCTCCATTAGAGAGATGCGCTGGTATGCTATCGCTCGTCTCACTTCCCGGACCAGTAACCAGACCACCAGAGGCAAATTTGGCTGATTTAACAGTCTTGATAGCCGAAACCACATTTGCAAGGATAGTAGTCACTGTCGTTGCAATAGCTGCTATATTCGCAGGGAAAGGTACGCTTTGGGCTTGCTTTATGCCTTGCGCCAGAGCAACACCAGTATTTATTGCTATTTCAGCCAAAGCAAGAACCTTTGAAGCCTTGGCCATTCCCTTACTCTGCTCGCCGAAAGCCTCTGCTACCTGTTGAGTAGCTCCTATCATTCCCGCAATAGCTTCATATTTTCCTCTCTCTATTTCAACCTCTTTATCGTTAACAGCTTTCTTCGCCTGCCGATAGTCCTCTGCTAATTGCAACTTACGAAGATTAAAGGCTTCTATCGTCTCTCCTTCTTTCTGCTGTGCTGCTTCCAGTAGGGCTTGCTTCTCTTCCATCTGTAACCGCAACACACCCAGCTCATCCGTACCGTTAGAGTTGATTTGTGTCTCTAAAATCTTAGCCTTGAAACGGTTCTCTATAGCCTTCGTCTGCTCTTCCTGTAGCTTGTTATGGTAGTCCCTATACGCCTGCTGCTCCTGCTCATAGTATTTGGCATTGATAGATGCGAGTAGGTCATTCTTCTCCTTCTCACTCATCACTTGCTTAGTAGCCTCATCAAGTTCCAACTGATAAGCTGCTTTGATATTCTTAATCTTTAGCTGATATTCTTCTTTTGAGCCTTTCTCGACAGATGCAAGCATATTCTGAATATAGACCTGTTCCCGTTTGATAGCCTCATCCTTAACGGTCAAATCAAACTCCGTTAGTTTCTTCTCCTTTATCTGCTCCAAAGCAACCATTTGTGCAGTGATAGCCTTCTTTGCATTCACAGATAGCCCTTTCTCGGTCGCCAGCCTCTTCCGTAAATCCTCTATCTGCCTATCATACTGCACCTCGATCTGCTTCCTTCTCTGCTCTGCAGTCTGCTCCACCAGTTGAGCCAACAAGTCCTCGGCTTTCCTTATCTCCGCTTCCTCCTTCTTGGCCATTTCCTTGGCAGAGATAGTGTTATTTTTCCCAGTTTTACCGTTCTTGCCTTTCTTCTTTCCCTTCTTTGTAGTTATCCCACCTTTGCCATTTGGAACGCTCTCGCCGCTCTTATCAGCTTCTCCGGCTACCGCAATAGGTATCTCGATATGCGCTATCTTCTTGTTCTTGATAACACTGTTAATAGCATCCATCGTATTTGCAGCCCCCTCCTTTGCAAAGCTCTTAATATCCTTCCAGCCTTCCTTGACTGTCTTTGCATAGCTACTCGTTATCTGGTTGAAACCACTCTTTATCTTATCAAAGGAGAAAGTAACGATACCCTCTACAATATCAGCCAATCCCTTTAACTGCCTACCGACACCCTTAACAGCATCGATAATCAGATTAAACACCAACTTAACCGTACTCCATAGGTGTTTGAAGTTCACTACAATAGCCTGCACTCCAGCCCTTACGACCTTACTCTCATTGTATAAGTCAATAAAGTAGTTGATAACATTTATAACCCCCTTCAGTAGCTTAGTAATACCCTGTATCGTCAAAGTCTTAACCGAGATAAGCATTTCTCCAAAGCCCTTATCGCTCATATCGAACATAGCAGCCAGAACCCTATTAAGTTCCTCATTGGCCTCTCTCTGCTCGTTCATCTTCTCTCCATACTCTCCTGTGGTGTCCTTCAGCTTTTCGAGGTCTGTGTTCATCGTATCAAGCTGCTCAATCATCTTCAAGCCGGCATTAGCCCCCTGTCTGCCAAAGACATCTTTCAAGACAGCACCCACAGCCTGTGAGTTCTGGGGCAACTCCTTCAACCGCGTGCTAATCATCTTTATAACATCATAGGTTGATTTGCTTCCACTCTCCAAGTCGGCCTGTACCTTCTTAGAGCTTATACCGATAGCATCCAAAGCCCCTGCCGTGGCTGTACTCATTTCCCTAATCTTCTTGCTACCCATCTGGATAAGTGCCATGCCACTATCGCTAAAGATACCGCTTCGTGTCTGCTGGATAGTAGCTACCAACTCCTTGCCTGATATATTAGCATCGTGGAAAGCAGGGGCGTACTGCTTAATCTTAGCTATCATATCACCGTTAAGATCCGCACCGCTTTGGAAACCATCATTTATAATCTTGATAGCCTCCTGCGTGTCATATCCATATTGCGAAGTCAGGACATCGACAGCCTCCAGTGTCTCCTTGTAGTCCTTACCGTATGTGTCAGCCGTTGCCTGTATCTCACTTCTTACAGCCTTTAGATTTTCACCAGTAAGCCCAAGAAACTCCTTTGTAAGCCTCGTGCTTTCTTCTATTCCCTTGTTATAGTCAAAGAACCATTTGAAAGCCACACCAGCCCCTGCAATGCCAGCCAGAGACAGAAACACAGGATTCGTCATAAAGCCCATAAGCGTAGAACCAAAAGCCTTTGCACTTGTTATCGCTCCATCGAATACACCAGATAACCCCTTTCCATTTGAAGCCATCTGCATAATAGAATTGGCAAAGTTGTTGTTTACACCAAGGGCAGACTTGATGCTTTCCTCGTAGCTACCTACACTACGATAAAACCTCTGCGTCTCTTCCTCTGCGCCCCTTAATTTATCCGTAATTTCGTTTATATGCCTCTTTAGCTCCTGTCCCTTTGCTCCCTTACGTTCAGCTTCCGAAAGGCTGTCATACGCCTTTGTAGCGTTGCTTAGCTGCGCTCTCAAAGACCTCAAAGAGCCTTCCTGCTCCTTCTCCGTCTTGATATTATTCTGTACTTCCTTTGATAGTTCCCTGACGGTACCCTTATAGTCCTTTACCTGCTCACCAATAGCAGTAATGGTTGTAGCATACTCATCATAGGTAATCTTGCCATTCTTGAAGTCATCTTTTAACTTATTCTCCGTCTCCGATAACTCCTGTAGCTTCTCTTTGTATCTGAGAATACCATATATAGCGTCCTCATACTTCACTTTGATATTTAATATCTTCTCTTCTTCTGTACTCATAGCTTTATCATTTACTCAAACACTAATTGTAACATCGTTACCTCTGCAATACCATTACTTGAAGACCTTATTTCTGTCACCGCAAAGTAAGCCCCGTACTGCGCAAGATACACAGGTATTGTTTCGTCGAAATTAAGCAGCTCTATATCTCGCATTAATACCTTCTCCTTAATTACCTTTGGTTGCTGTAGGGTACGTGCTACATCCTTATACTTATCATCCAGAATATCCTGCATGTTGATATCGAAGTAAGCTACCGCTAACCCTTCTCCATCCGCACGCAGCCTTAATATTCTGTCCTTACATGCCGTATAAGAAGGCTCTTTTGTTTTTTCTATCTCGTCTTTTTTTCCATCTCCTCTCTTATCTCCAAACGCAGAACCATCCTTTGTGCTTATATCGAATTCTACCTTGTACATAGGCACTGAATTTCCATCAGTAGCAGCAAACGGGAATTCGTACATTACTTTCTCGACATCAAGGGTTTCGTTGTTTATTTTCAGATCGCCATCATAATGACCTTTTACCGTGTCATCAGCTTTCCACTTATAGCGGTTATGCTGCCCATAGTTCTCAACCTTATAATTGAGTTCAGAAGGCTTATTCTCGCTTGTAGGTGCAATAATCTTATTCGTCCAATCTACTGCCTCATCTCTACGCTTCCATATCTTAGATAGCGGTGCAAGCCTAACGATACCATCTTCTGTTATCTGTAATGGGAAAGAGCCTGTAATAGCTGTTAGAAACTTCACAAAGTCGATAACCTTTATCTTTGGTAGGTTATAAGCAATAGGAAAGAAACCACCGTCTGGAACGTTCTCTCCCTTAGATATCGTAGCCTTAATAGTTCCTTCTAATACTTTCATGTTAGGAAAGTTTGTAGCATCCACCCAGTCAAATGTAATGGTACTTCCTTTTACTACTTCTATCTTTCCATAACCAGTATTGTTAAATCGACATTCACCCCTATAACCCTTTGGAACTACAACAGAAAAGACATCTCGCTTCTCTCCCATATCGTAAACCTCCTGCTGCTCTCCTTTCGTTATTGTCATTCTTAACACACATCCGCTTCTGAAATTGTACCTATCATTCTCTCCGCCTCCACAGTGGTTAGCAGTACCGACAGGCTTTATACTTCCTCCAAGCTCGAAAGACCATTCAGCAGATATATCGAATATCAACGTAGCATCAGTAGTTACGGTAATAGCAGTTACCCTGCTTCCACTTTGCTCTCCAATTACACTACTCGTTCCTGTTACATTCAGTGTCATCCGCCCCTGCTGCCTGCTCATAGGGTCAAAAGTACCATTAAAAGCCCCTTCAGATGTTAACTCGTTTGCCTTACGATTGATTAGAGGTAACACAAGGGTATTAATATATTCCTGCGCCTCTTCGTGGAAACGAAAATCTACACCCATCTGTGACTTGATGAGTGAAAGCACAAAAGGAACACGTACAACAGGGTGAAGGAGTGGCAAACCTTTCCTATTAGGGTCTCTTTGACCACCAAATGACATCCTGTATTCAAACCATGTCTTTTTATCTCCGTCTCGTCTTCCTCCTGGCGAAACCATAGATAAACCAGTCCGCCACGTTAAATCTTCCTCGTTCTCATATCTCCATACATTATAACCTGCATAGAAGTATGGCTTTTCTTTTACATCCTCGAACCGATTAACCTCATTAGCAAGATTGTAGAGTATCTTATCATTACTCTTCAATTCGTTGAGTGCCGTCCCTTTACTTATTAGGCTGCTAAATTGTGAGAATAACCCCCAGACGATACACACTTCTATAGCCGTATCGGTAACCTGTAGTATCGTTAACCTTCCATTCTTGATTATCTCTACACCATTACGAAAATAACGTGCCGTGTGCATCAAGTAGGGGTAATTATCCCTTGCCTGAACCATGTCCGTATGCTTCAATATCATTTGGTTTCTTACCGTCTTCGGCAGCTTCACCGTATAGGTACTATTAGAGGCTATTTGCGACACATCACGAAAAAGATTACTCTTAATATCCATCGTGATTTTTGTTTTATCGTCAATATCCACTAACTCGCCATCTATATATAACCTTTCGTCATTCATATCCTATAACTTTTGTATGGGTACATCAGGCATCACAATGCTGCAAACAAAGTCTTGTAGTACCTCTTTTGCTTTTGTGTAAGAGCCTGAAACGATAGTAACAGGCAACCACTTCGCTGCGCCTTCTTGATAGCCTGCAAACAAATCTACGCAAGGACTGGTAGCTATATCGAAGAGCATATCCCACGTATCACTATCAACCAATGGTGCACATACTGGTATCGTGTCTTCTCTGTTCATTCTCTGCTGCCTACCCGTATAGCCTTGATATCCGTAATTCATATCATAAGATAAAAGATTGTTGCGCATAAATGCGCCATCACTCGTCACCTTCCGAGCCTCATCACCAGACTTAAAAAGATAGTAGCAGTAGAACCCATGCCGATTTATCCAACGAAGATAGTACCCTTCATCGTAATCGTCCACAATGTTAATGCGTATCTTTTCCGTCTTAGAACCTACATTACTATACCGGAAGGTCATATCGAAGGTACTATCAAATGTAACCTCGACAAATGCACCTGTACAATCGCTCAACAAGTAATATCTCTTTGCATCGTCCGTGCTCTTCATCGGGATATTCCACACCCCCTGCTCAGGTAAATTAACGAACCTATCAGCCACACCATCCTTGCTGAACATAATAGAACCACCCCCAGCAGCATACACACCTACTGTAAACGGGAATCCACGAAACCAAGTAAGGGTACGATAACTATTATAGACTTCCTGTCCTCCTACCTTCAACGCTCCCCAGATATAGAACACTTCAAATGAAAACGAAACCACCGTGTTAGCATCATCTTCCTTTGTCCCAATAATAGTAAACGATACTCTTTTGCCCATTTCTGTTTTACCTTCTCGCTCGTAGTCCACTACGCTAAATACCATTATGTCAAAGAAAGTCTGTATATACTCCCTTACATCAGCATAGCACCTGCCAGCCATAGCCTCCAGCCATATCGTTTCCTTTCTCTTTCCAGAGCTTATGACTATTGACATCTTCGCCAGCTTATCACCGGATGCAATCAGCAAACATGGATTGAAGGCAAAACCTATTTCATCAGGGTACACCAGCGTAACCCCATTTTTCGTTACTTCTCTCATACTTCGACATTATTAAGTTTGATATTCTCTACATCCAGTTTAAGGAGTTCTACGACACGGCTCTTTATCCTCTCTGTAGCTGCTGGTATTACATTCGAGTATATATCAGCCCTGCCACCCTTACGAAATAGACTCGTACCTTCTCGTTTAATCTTCCTTGCTATCAGAAAAGAAAGAGATAAATTGCCCCTCTCTTGTGGCGTGTATTTATGTTGTCTATCAGTCTTGTAGGGGATAGGCGCTGCCTCGATACCCTTATCAGCCATCCACTTTCGAATAATCTTCTGAAAGCCTTGCGGTGTTTTCCCCGGCTTTCTACCAGTCTCCAGAGTGCCAAATGGACTACGACCATATAACGTCCCCTCGTCCTCTGTAGCTTCTACCCTTAGACTTGCAGCTGTCCTTCCACTGGCTTTTTGTCCAGCACCAAAGTGTTGTGTTATGATTTTCTTTTTCAGCGCCTCCAGTTCCTCGGTCAGGATAACACTTACTGCACCCTTCATCATAAGCAAGCCCCCTGCAACTCTTTCAGTGTAAGCTCTACAAACACACCCGTAAAATATGCGCTTGCGCTCTCCAGTATCGTAGTGTACTTCACATTCCCATCTATAGGCTCGAAATAGTGGCTTTCATTCAAAGCCTTAATGAAGCTGGCTGCCGTCTCCTTCATAGAGCTATACACCCGCTCGTTATCCTCCCCGTTAGCATCACGGGAAACCTTATCAACAAAGGCGAGCATGCAGTCCTCGCAGTCCTTTACCATCCCTCGGCTAAACTTCAAGTAACCACCTACAGGAAGGATGCACATAATAGCAGGAAGGGAAACCCTATCTATCTGCTCCGCTGCTCCGTTCCAGTCCTCAAACACATAACTAAACGATGGGAACTTCTCTTTCGCTATCTCTCGTATCTTACTTTCTATGCTCATCTTCATATACCTTTTGAAGTTTCTTTTTATATTCGTTTGTCCTCGTGTCCATATCCAGACACTTATATACACGACCCCATGGCACATTGGTTACCTCTTCGTGGTCTGTAATACCCATTCGTAGTGCATACCAGTCAATCAGACCAAAGATGCCAAACTTTAATTGATTGATACCAGCCCTTATCTCTTCATCGCTCGGTTTGTTCTTTGCTTTATCGAACAGCTCGTTAATAATCTTAACCTTGCCAAGTACCCACCCAACAAAGCGAACTACCTCCGCAGCGGAACATTTGTCAACCTCCTTTGCTTCCATTTCCAACAGCACCTTGCACACGCCATAGAAGAGCTGCGCACCAGTCTTGCAGTCGCTCATCTGCACCATTTGCCCTATAGTCATATCATCGAGATTGGAAGGGGTGTGTATCTTTCCAACCTTCAAAGGCCGGGTGCATTTCTCCAGCTCCAGCCTTTCAATATCCTTACTAAATGTGGCTACCACTATCCAATGTTTGAATGTCTCTTCCTCTCCCATATCTAATCAAGATTTATAACGTGTGCCTTTGGTCCTCCAACCCTTTTAACGTTAAGCCTCATCAGGGCAAAGTACCTCGTGGCATCTATAGCGTGATTGAACTTATCAACGGGTGTGTTCGTTTTCTTCCCGTCTCTGTCCTTTTTCCACTTGTAGCTTTGTAATTCCTCAATCATGCCTATTGAACGCCGTGTGACGTTCCATTTATAGCGATGCAGTATGTCAATACCCACCGTGATGCTATCTCCTCCCTTGACCGTTGGTATTACCCACAATCCAGCATTACGAAGCTCCGCTATACTCTTAGGCTCTGCACTGTCAGCTATTATCTGATCTGCCTTCGTCAATCCAGCTTCTTTTGCATTCTCTGCTATCATTGGGTTTGTTAGCCCAGTCTCATATATTGCGAGGTCGGTCCACAACTCCCCATGAGCAATAATACAGTGTACCAAAGCCGTCGGGTCGTTCGTAAACCCGAAGTCCAGCCCATACCCTTGTATCTTCCAGCTTGCACGCTCTGGCAGACTATCCACAATACGAAAGTTGGGAAAGATAACACCAGATAGCTTACCCGTCAAACCACGTGCGTACACCTTCCAGAGTTCCACGTCCTCTATACCCTCGATGCGTTCATGTTCCTCCTTAGATAGGAAGGGATTGCCTCTGTGGTCTGATATAATCAGCTTCACACCTTTACGCCCCTTTACTTCATTGTGCACCCAGAACCGCTCCGAAGGATTGTAGTCTATCCATATCTTCCTACGAGTACGAATAGCCAGCTGCCAGTATATCTCGTATGGTATTCCGTTTGCTTCGTTCACAAATAAATAATCACGCTTACCGTTTTTCGCGTCCTGCTCATCCTTATAACTCTTAAATTCTATAATAGAGCCATTCTTACATCGAAGGTAGTGCTCGCTCTCGTGCATATCAAAGTAACCAGCCAGCCAGTCCGAACCAGCTAATATCGTCTTAGCATCACGAAGCGCACCTACCTTCAAGTTCGGCAAGTCTTGACCTACTACCGTGGTTATGCTCCCAGCCTCCTGAAGAGCCACATAGATAAGTACCTGCATTATCGTGTATGTTTTTCCAGAGGATGTGCCCCCCTGATTTATATACACCCTTGCAGCCTTATCCACATTAGCCCTGAATAACGGACCAATGACCTTAAATGGCATTATCATACATCGACCTCGCTTTCTTCACTCACTGGCTCTGCGTCTGTTTCAACAAAGCCTATCTCTATACGGTTGTCCATACTCCCAGTTAGTTTTGTTTCATCTATAGGCTTCTCGCCCCTAATATCTCTAATAGCATTGAAGGCAAATACATCGCCCTTGATTGCCTTTTGAAACAATCCTACAACAACAGCCATATTATTCGTCCGCATATCATTTTCCGATACACCAAGCTCCTTCATAACCCTTCTTACCTTCTCTGGTGCTGGCAATTCCCCGAACGTCTCCACCAGTTCTCGCAGCTTCTTTTTCTCTCTCCGTGCCTTTACTGATGCCTTTCCTCCTTTCTTTCCTATCTCACGTGCTTCCTCCGTGGTTAGGCGGCCCATGCGTTTTTCAAACTCCTTGTTCATCTCTTCTTCCATTTCTCCTGTAATATCTTCGGTGCCGAGCTGCTTTCACGCTCTTTCTGTGCTTCATTCTTGATTTGATGGCGATCTGACCGCAGTACGTTCTTTCCCTTATACATTCCAGCTCCGATGGCGTCTATTTCGCTAAACGGAATTTCTGAGACGGTAAGGCGTTGCCTATATTTCGGGTCTAAGAAGTAGATGTACCGAAGTTGATAGCCTTCAACGTACTTTGCACCGAGTTTTATCCATTCGTTACGTGTGCGGTACTGAACTGGAATGTGCAGGTATTCACATTGCTTTCGTATCTGGTCGCAGTTTGGGTTGTTTTCAAAAGTCAGAGCGGCAATCCTATCGCCAGACGGAAACTCAAGTATCGTTTTATTTTTCGTTATTCCTGTAAGCACGAAATTACTTGCACGGTAAATAGTACCATCGCCACACTGACAACCGTCCGCAAATGAAATAACCCACTTGATTTGCGGTGTTTGTTTGCGCATCATTCGCAAAGTCTTGCCAATGCAATAGCTTTCACTATTTCGTGGCAAGTAATCATCAAACGCCATTCGGTTCAATTCGATAAAACCATTCCACTCCGTACCCTCAACAAGCCCCATGACCTTGCGTTTGTCCATTGATGGGCCATATTGAAGTACTCCGTGAAGTCTGCCATCAAGAAAAGCACCGAAATGCAGTTGCGAGTTATGAACGACCTTGCCCGAATAATGATGCTTCCTTACAAACTCGTTTGCTATCTTCGGAGGAATGACCTTGATAATTATTTCCTTACATCTGCCCATTGCTTTACTATTGCATATAAGGCGTTGCCGTTCTTGTTGGTATTCCCAAAAGTGTCGGCATCGTCATATTGTGAAACTTTTATTTGCTCCTTGATAAATTTCGCCTGTTCGCTTGATAGTGTGAATGACATTGTTTCAACATTTCCCTTTCCGCCATCTGGCAACGAAAAACTATCGCCATAATCATCAGGACTTACTTTTGTTTCGTCACCAAAAAAAGGCAGCTCAACTCCCCATTCCTCTACGGATTGCCCTATCTCTTCTTGCGCCCTCGCCAAAGCCTCATCATCCCAGTCTAAGTTTGCCGCCCCCGTGGCATTGTCAGCCAAAGCCATTTCTCGACCTTTCTCGCTGTCCAAGTCAACATCGCCCCTGCGCACAGCCACCAGCTCGTCGGGCTTGGCATCAATGACGATAACTTTCTTTATTCCCGCCTCTCGTGCCAGCTCCTGCGTCTTGTTACCAGCAATGATACGATTATTCTTATCCAACAAAATAGAACGCCCTGCGCCAAATTTCCTAATCGATTTATCAATTAGCTTACGACCCTTCTTCGTTCCCTTGTTAAAATTCTTATCGTCTTGTTGTAAGGAGTCGATATTGGTTTCCGTTATCTTTTCAGCCATATAAACAAAATCTTTATAAAAACAAAGTATTAACGCTACAAAGATAATGAATTTATTTATAACTCTCACGATTTGACAACAGAAAAATGGGGGTGCTATCATCACGATAACACCCCCACAAGAAAGCAACAAGGAAACGTAAGTTATCTCTACGGTTAAGAACGTCTATTTAATACGCAGTTTTCGTCACTCGTCTTTTTTAATTCTTCTACTTAATCGACCGTTGTAAAGGTGTACGCCTCCACCCATGGGTTGCGCTCCCAAGTGTCTTTGCCGCAGATTTTGTTGATAAGATACCAAAAGGCTTCGTGTGAGCTTGGAAAGGCCACGGTGCCGGCATATCCTATGTCCTTGGAAACATAAAACAAATCTGTATCGTAACAAAATTGCCACACGCCCTCTTTCAAGCAGTCTTCTTTTGTTATGTCCTGCAAGCGCTCGACCTTTACATCTGTAATTATGATATGGTGGGGCATTAAGTCTGCTTTCACGAACATTTTATTCGTCCAGCCTGAGCTTTCTTTCATAAAACCATCACCAACCATTTCAAAGTCAGCATTAGGGTAAACTTCTTTGTAGCTTTGCGCGATTGCTACAACTTCACCAACTTCATAATGTGGTTTCCAGCTGCCTAATACACCTCCATCTTCATCAACCAAATCCACACATTGTGTACCTGCATTGTTAGTAAGTATATTGAAACTATACACTTCTTTACCATTACAAGTTTTAGGCACTTTCAGTAACCGTCTTGTCATTGTCTTCGTTCCATTTAGCACCGCTTTGGTGAGCAGGAACTTGTCGTTAAACATTATCTTCTTCATTTGTCTGTCTTTTTTAATTCTTCGATAAGTGCGTCTGCCCACTGTAAACAAATGTCTGTGAAATCTTCAGCACTCATACTTTTTACATATTGGTTAAATGCTTTTGATATTATACCTTTTGCAATCTCGTATCTGCGTTGCTCCCAGTCAATGGTATATTCTGGAATTATCAACAAATCATCTACACAAAAAGGTTCAGTTCGCATAATTCCGTCATTACCATAACATTGCATGTTCTTATTTTCAGTTGATATGGCAACGATTGTTATAATTTCCCCTGTGCTTTTAATTTTTGCTTTCATAATTTTAATGCCATTTTAATTCTATTCTTATAATCATCGTTGGCTTCTTTCTTAGCTTCATCTATTGTTTTGAAATTATCGGACAACTTTTCGTCATTAAAACAAAGAGAATAAGATTTATCATAATAGAAATATCTAATAGAATAATCACCAAATGATGTTTTGGAGAAAGATTCTTCACAAAAAATATGTTCAAATTCTCCAAAATCTTCAATATAACGGTCCTTTTCTGACCATTCCAAATTTGGAAGATTATCTATATAATCAACAAATGCTTTAGTATCTTTTAATTTCATAGTATTATTTTTTAAAATTATTCTCGCACCACTCGTAGAATGATGCCGCTATCCTCTCTATATCGTCGATGGGCTGACCATCATATCCCAAAATTAAATCTCTCTTTCCATCAGAAATAGGAGAGGTTATAATATAGACATTAACGGAAAAGGCATCACCATCGGAAAATATTTTCTCGAAGTCCTCATAATCATGCACTGCGAACTCAATCTGAAAAAAAGAATTGTCCGATTTGTCTTTTTGGGGAGACTTAAAAAATCCCCAATCCTCACCAAGGTAGGATGATTGAATGTACTTCTTGTAGCCTCGCTTTTCCAGTTCTGCTGCGAGGATGTTGTATTGTTCTTTTGTCATTGTCATTGATAATTAAACACGTTACCTACTACAACCTTTTCAAACGCATCTATCCATTGTTGCCATACGCTGCAGTGAATATCTTTCATTACAGCTTCAAATCGTGTTTCCTTATCATTGTATTGTATAACATGTTGGTAGGCATCGCTTTTTATGATGTCCCCCTCAAATATCTTCACCCCGTTCGCATCTTTCAGCCCAGTGTACTGACCCACGCTGTCAGCTTCTACCACATAGTCCTCGTATGATGCCAAAGGGTTCACAAACTCATCGGGCGCAATGAAATGCTCGCCACGATTCACTAAGTAGTAGCCGTACAGCCACTTTTTGTTCTTCTTGTTCCACCCACGGAACAGTATCTCTCGTTTTTTCATTATATTTGCTTTTTTGTCCTTATTCCTTGTCCTTCTCCAAGTCAGCGTACATGGCTTCCACATATTCCACCACTCGCTTGTACTCTCTTCCGCTCACCTCGCTGTCTTGATATGCTTTCTTAATCAGTTCCTCGCCCGTTCCGTAGAGGCAGCCTACCTTCCACATTCTGTTTGAGCGTGTGTATGTGAAGTAACGACCGCTCGACCATATATTTTTTAAAACCGCGTAATCTCTTGTGGAGCGTACCTCTGCATCGCCATACACCTCTGCGTAGCCATATACACGAGCTTTGCCAGATACACGAGCATTGTCAGCTACCCAAGCATCGTCATATACACGAGCATTGTCAAATACACGAGCATTGTCAAATACACGAGCATTGTCAAATACACGAGCTTTGCCAGATACACAAGCATTGCCAGATACACAAGCATTGCCAGATACCCAACAATTACCGTCATGAGATAGGTTATCCTCTCTCTCTATATAACCGCCCCTGTCGCCTTTCCTCACGTCTGCGAAGTCTCGCAACGCTTCTATTCCGTGCAAAGTTCTATTACCTACCGTGATAGTGTCATTCTCCAATAGTCTGTATTTCTTTTCCATTGTTGTTATATTATTCTGTCAATTAATTATTATTATTCACATAATCCGTGATAAATACTCATGCACGAATATCCTTCTTCTTCTTGCTCAAATAAATCCAGCTGTGCATCGTTTCTATTCACATATCTAAATACTTCTTCTACTGTTGGGTAACTTCCGTTGGCACAAAAACGCTTTGGGATATAGCCTGGCGAAAAGAAAGAAGACCCTCTGGTAGTCTCGGTTTTCATCCTACCTTCCGCATCAATTAGGCGTTTGCTTGCCCACTCGTCTTTGGATATGAGCTGTACTTCACGCTTTCTGCACATAATACACGGAAAACAGCCTACTCTCGAAAACCCACGTTCGTATAAAGGATTTGGACGCTGACCATTGGAAAGTATGTAGTCTATAACATCTTGTGCCGACCATCTAAATATAGGGCGCAATACGCTCGCATCATGTTTCTTGCACCACTCAAGAACAGCTTTCTTATGGTATAGACCTTTTACCTCATCATTAAAATATTCCTTAAAATATGAGCATTCAACATTATACCGTGAACGCGCCTTGCTCTCTTTTGCTCTAATACCTTGAATGATGATGAAACTTTCATCCTGTGAAAGTATATAATCTATCATTGGTATAACTTTCAGTTCGGAAGTGCAAAACCGAGCCATTGTTGAGGGGAAACGCCCTCTTTTGACACTCATATCAACGAAATTATTGTATTTCTTGCTTTTTAATGTAACAAGTGGAACACCGAGTTTTATCACAACATCATTAATATGATTGTAAGTGTCTGCATTTTCCCATCCAGTGTCACAGAATACAGCAGTTACTTTATCTTTTCCATAATCCTTGACAGCTTTAATCAAACACGCCTGACTATCCTTTCCACCACTGAATTGTACTAATATTTTCATTTATTTATATCTATTAAGTTAAACATTTCCGCTTGCGTGAAGCCCTCGTGCCATGGGATGGAGCATCGTCCAAATTGAATGTATTTCTTTCCCATTTTTGTTATATGTTTAAGTTGATTGTTCATACTTTATCTCAATTTCCCTTTAATTCAACTTCTGCGTTGTATCCTTCACCCTCCTTACAATAATAGCTCATCAGCCCAATCTTGATGCCTTCAAATTCAAACTCTGTCATACCCATAGGGTCGTTAGCCGTAACGCTTATCACGTCAGCTCCGATATGCGCCAAAGCATTTGCCACAATGTCAAGATAATACCATCTAAAAAATGAATTCCCAATTTTTACGATAGCATTTTTGTCGTGAACTTTCTTGCCAGTGTGTATCTCTTTCTTACTCATTGTCACGCCATCGCCACCACACTTCGGGCAATCGAAATCGTGGTAATGCGTATGTAAGTTATCATCTGTATATTCCCATTCTA
The DNA here is from genome assembly GCF_000430525.1 of Prevotella corporis DSM 18810 = JCM 8529. Lineage (GTDB taxonomy): Bacteria > Bacteroidota > Bacteroidia > Bacteroidales > Bacteroidaceae > Prevotella > Prevotella corporis. The sequence goes on from NZ_AUME01000026.1 coordinate 26,404, forward strand.
CCTCGCCAAAACCACCGCATTCCTTGCATTCTTCTTCGTGTTCTTCCGTTACTACTTCATCTACTAACGGACACTCATCTAACGCCTGTCTGATAGCCTTATATGTACAAGATAAATGGCATGGTTTTAATGCTTTGGGTAGTTTTAGTTCTTCACATCCCTTGACAGACTCGTAGTGTCCGTTAAGCCTGTCGGGGCTGATTCTGATTATCACATGGCCTTCTGTTGCCCAAACCTCATTGTAGGTTGGATGGAGGAATGGAACATACGTAAATGCTCTAACCCCGTCACCATCCGTAAACATTTCTAACAATTCGGTCTCGTTCTTGATTTTTTTCTTTTCCATAGTCATTACCTCCCTATCTTCTCTATTCTCTGATTGGCGGCATACAGTTTCTCCGCCAGACTGTCTCTCTCGGCACGTGCCTTGCCAATCTGCACCATGCTCACGAGTATGGACGCAATGATTACCACCGTTACCACAATCAGCGGATAACGTTTGATAACTCTCTCGTGACACCATACGGCAAGGTCGGCTATCGCCAGTGCCATGTGTCGGATGCTCCGCAGCAGACAGATGCCGCTCATGGCGATGTTGCTGCGCTGCTTCTCTTCTTTCTCTGTAAAATCTATTGTGTTCATGAAGTTTTGATTGTTTGTAAATGTCAGCGTTCCCAACTTTGTATTTGCCCTCCTCGTTATTCCGTCTTCGTCAGACCATACGGCGAGCAACTCTTCACCGTTATTAAGACACCAAAGTGCCACGCAAGGTTCATTACGTCTCTCAATGTGTTTTTTCCTGTCGTTGTCATAATCGTATAATTTTAAGGTTCAACTTCTATTATTCAACTACTCTATGCAGTACAGATAGATTTTGTCTTTGCCATTACTAAGAATCACGTCTGCTATGCCTTTGATAAGTGCGTTACCGTCTTTGTCAGACCATATAGCAAGCAACTCTTCGCCGTCTTCAAGGCACTTGCCTGTAACTGAATATTCTTTGCCAAAGTAGTCTTGCAGTGTTCTCTCGCTGCTGTGCCTGTACTCTGTCATCATGGTGTTGTCAAGACCGTTTCTCGTAACCTCTGCGAATAACCTAAATGCTTTCATAATTTTATGTGTTTAATTGTTTTACTTATGCTTCTGTATAACCCCTCTTGTTTAGCCACTGTATCGTGCCTTTGAGTGTCTTAAATTTTCTGCTGCTTACTGTTGCTGTGCATGCTGAATAGTCTTTTTCACCATGAATGAATAATGCACCGTCAAGGTCTAATTTTCTGTTTTTGAAATCTATAACTTTCATGATTGCAATGTTTTTAATTGTTCAACTTTGTTTCTAAATCACAATGCAAATATATATCATAAATTTGATACAAACAAGTAAATACCGCAAAAACATATCAATATTTAGATATTTTAAGAATATGACAAATTTTTGATAGTTAAATTAAATGTTGTTAATAAATATATCTTATATATGATATATTATAAAACCTTTGTTATCTTTGCAATAAATCTAACATATTAGAATATGGATATATATATTAAAGAGGTCATAAAGGCTAAAGGCTTGCAATTACAACAAGTTGCAGAAAGAATTGGATATAAATCTTTACCTTCATTTTATAGGCAAATCAATTCACCAGAAAGCATATCAATGAAGACGTTACTCAAAATTGCAGATTCTGTTGGATGTAAGGTTAATGATTTCTTTTTCCCTCCCTCGGAGGATATGGTAAATCGTAATGACTTCCTCGCCATCGTCAGATGCTACGGTGAGTTGAGAGAGGTTACTTCGTTGGATGAACTGGAAAAAATAGTTGTGGAGTTGAAAAAATCAGAAAAATAGTTGCACTTGTGGGGTAACGGGTACTATTCGTTCTCAAATCCTCCTCATTGCCATATACCGCCGCATCGCCAAGTGCTTTGCCATTCCGTAAATCTCTTCGTCAGCCCAGCCACTACGATTTGACTTACTAACCTCCAAAAGGATATCATTACAAACAGCCTCTGGCCAATATTTTATAAGTTAAAATAATAATGGCATCTTACATCTTATTTTCTTTTATTTTGCCGTATAAGCCGTTTTCCTTAGTAAAGGCATATAGTAAGTTATCAACCTTACGATGTCCTCGTGGCGGGGCGAATTCTGGTTACACACACCTCTTGACTGTATTATCTTCCATGATTTTGTGTTTACCTCTATCGTCTCCAATCTATTACCTTCCTTATCCCTTGCGGACATAATCAGACTATCTGGATGCCTCTCACCATCATAGTAGCCCATAGCATATACACAGTGATGCATAGCCAGCCCCTCCTCGGCAAACTCTTCAACACTCTTCAGTGGTGAGATCCGAATATCTTCAGAACCAAACGACAACCCAAAGAAGGCTTGCATGCGTTCTCGATACTGCTCTTCAAACTCTCTTGCTTTTTTCATGTCCTCCTCCAGCTTCTTTTTTGCTTCTATCTTATTCTTTCTATTCAACAGCCTGTCGTGTTCTTTCCTTAGATTGCCAGGACATACGTACTTTGCATTGTGTGTGTCAAGGTGGAAATACTGTAGCAGTTCCAGATAATCCATATAAAGGCTACCATCATTTACGATATACTTATTTCTCTCACAGATACGGACTGCGTGCTGCCACCTTGTGCGGTCTTTCAATGGACCACCAGCGTGCTGCCAAAAGCCTAATATACCATATTGCTTATGCTTTACCAGCTCTTCTACAAATGGATCGTCCATCTTGATTAATGACTTCATCAATGGAATAACCTCTATTTCCTTCTCTTTCAGAATATCCATCGACCAGCCATTTCTCTTTAATAGCTTGGTTACTCCACCACGACAATAGAACATATTACCTGTAATATCGAAAATATCTTCATAAGAGATATATCCAGAACAACCTCCGTTATGTTGTTTGATGTTCATTTCACTATTATAAACCCATCTGAAATGATACATACTTCTCATATAATCCCTGCCGATTATGGTTTCCTTTCCTACTTCACTTATCCAGTTTTGCCATAGCTCAACACATCCGTAATGGGTATGCTTACAGCCTCCATTATCTCGGTTTATCTCAAAGGTGCGGATAACTTGGTACTCCTTATAGGTTTGAAATAGAGTGAAGTATCGAGAGACATTTGTCTGCTTGCCCCTGTAGTATTCTAATTTCAACTTCCCTCCGCACTCCGGGCATACATAGTTATCATAAACACCAACAACCACGCCCAGCTCCGACGCATTGAGGTGCGAGCGATGCCCACAGCATTGACACCATACCTCACCACGCTTCCAGTACAAGCCTACATTAGGAAAACAGTGCTTATATGCATACTCCTTGGCACTCTCACTAATAGGCTTCAATTTCTTAGAAAGGGATAATATCTTCTTCTGTTCCTTTGTTCTTGCTTTCATCGTCCAGCTCCTCCATAGGCTCGTAATGATTATTACAATACAATAGATTAAGACCACACTCGATTGTCGGACCGGTATCTACAGAGTTCTTGCAGCTCTCACACAGCCCCCAGTATTTATCTTCCATCAGTATTGCCCTCCGAATAAATCTCCCATCAAAGATGCTTCCTTCTCGTGCTTCTCTTTAGCAGCTTGCAGCCTCTTCTCTTTAGCCTTTCTGTCTCGTTCTCTCTGCTCCTCTTGCTTTCTCTTGTGTTCATCTTCCAGTTTCCGCTCAAAGCTCTTCTGTGCCTTCGCCATAGCTTCCTGCTTCTGTTCTTCGGTCAAGTCCACATGAGTATCTACAACTACACGAGAGACACTATTTGCCCCGCTTCCCGGGTCTTTCAGCTCTGCCTCATCTATGAAATGCTTTGCCATTCCGTAAATCTCTTCATCAGCCCAGCCACTTTGCTTTGCCTTGCTCACCTCTGAAAGGATATAATTACAAACAGCCTCTGGCGTTTTCTCTGGCTGCTCCTGCATCTTCTTGGCAAATTCCTGATCTGCATCGGCTTCCTTTTTCAGATAGTCCTCGATGCGCTTAATAAATAATTCTGTTGCTTTCATACTTCTTATTGATTTGTTACGAATTTCTATAAAACCTCGTTCCTCGGTCTCCTGAAGGAGTGGCCAGTCTTTACCTTCAACTATCACCTGCCACTCGCCGTTTACGGTCATACACTTAGGAAACCCAAAGCGCTCTTGTATCTTCCTGATAATCGAAAGGTCATTTATCTTGTAATAGACCACAACAAAGTATATCATAGACCAGATATTTTACGTTTCTTCCTCTTGATATATTCTTCATAGCTTATAGCGTTCTTTCTTTCCTCTTCCAGTTTCTTCTCACGCTCTGCCTGTTCCAGCCTATCAATGATAACATTTCTATCTGACACGAAGGAACGTAGTGCCCTTAGTATGCGCACAGCATCAACACACCCGTACATTTCCCCGTAGTCACCGTATTTCATTTTCTGAAAGAATAACATCAACTCGGACAACTTCAAGTAGTAGTAGCGACCTAATATCATCCTTGACAACTCACAGACCACATCCAGCGTAGCCTTGTTCTCTTCCTTCACCCCGATAAAGTTCTGATAGTCGTTCAGTTCGATGGTAAGCCAGTCCACAGCGACCTGCTCGCCATAGTCTCTGCCTACAACAGCCAGAGTGGGTGCGCTTCCACTTACGCACCTTTCAGGGTGCGCATAACACTTATGCTGTACAGAGGGGTTAAACCTTTCCAGCAGCTCCCTTGCCTCTTCTTTGCTCTTACTTATAGCGAGACATGACATCCTCGATGACCTCCCTATTTCGTGCCTCTCTCTTTGAACTATTTGTGTTATTGACTCTATCATATTCTTTTCCCTTTCCATTTGTCTGCCACCGATTAACCATGCTATCGATGCGCCGTATCTTTTGTCCTCCAGTAGTTACCCACCCTTGAGCGTCGTAGTAGTAGAAAAAGTTTTTTGCATCTTCTACACTCATACCCTTGCCAGCACAAATTGCTATAACTTCCTCCATGCTCGGAGATGAAACCTCTGCCTTCTGCTTTTTTTGCGTTTCCACTTTTAGGGGCAATTCCGTTTTCGTGGGGTGGGGGTTTCTTATATATTCTTTTGTTTTAGTTTTTGTTTTAGTTTTATTATTATAAGGCTGTGCAGTAACCTGTGCATCAACCTGTGCAGTAACCTGTGCAGTAACCTGTGCAGTAACCTGTGCATTTTTTGCACAGGTGTTAATGATTTTGTAGGTCGAATACCTCTTCCCATTGTAGGTTTTATAATCAATCAGACCTGCATTTTTCAATCTATTTCTGGCATCATTAAAAGTATGACGGCTGCTAATATTAAATTTCTCCATAATTTCTCGGTTGTTTCTACGGAAGGATGGCTTCCACAATAGACCGTTCGCCACTTTCAACAAATAAAAGTAGAGCGCAATGTCTATGGGGCGGAAATCATGCTCTTCACTAAGAAGCCAAAAATTATTTATCAAACTAATATAATTCATCTTTACTACTTGTTAATGTAATCTCGTACTGCTTTCTTAAACTCCTCCAGCGAACGACAAACCACATATTTGTTTTTCATCATCTTTGCCAACTTCTCATAAGCCTTCTGGCTTTGCGACTGCTTACCGACTGGGGTTTTCATTTCGATAGCAAGCGATGCATAACCACCTATCGGGACTTGCAAGATGAGGTCGGCCACACCAGCTCGCACACCCTCATCACGCATTATCTTCGCAGTCCAAGCGTTACGAGCTCCACCATTCGGCACGGCAAAGAATAGTGGTTCGATGCTCGGATAAGTCTTTCTGAACCACTCTACACACTGCTTTTGGATTTGGCTCTCCGTTAATGGCTTCATAATACACCACATATTAAACACATTAATACACCAGTTATAATGCCTAACATTACAGCACAGCCCAAACCTACTATAATGGTAGCCAGTTTCTCTTCTTCATCTATATATCTCATAATTAGTATTCTCCTTTGAACATCTCGAAGGCTGCATCCAGCAGCATTTGCTGTGTGTTTACCTTCTTTTCTTCGACATTATCAATCGTACCAGTCACTCCGTTAGCAATATCTTTCTTCGTCTGTATTAACTGGTACATATACTCATCTATCGTTTCCTTGCCCAGCAGATAAGTACACGTTACAGCGTTCTTTTGCCCGTTTCTGTGCGCTCTGTCCTCCGCTTGGCAACAATCTGAATAAGTCCAAGGAAACTCGATAAACAACACGTTAGAGGCTGCCGTAAGCGTTAGACCAGTTCCACCGCTCCTATAGTTTAGGATAATTAGTTTCGTAGCTGGGGCTTGTTGAAAGGCATCCACACTACGCTGCTTAGCTCTATCATCATCATCGCCGGTAACTGTTACAGCCTTCGGGAACTCTTCTTTGAGCTCTGCAACGACCTGCTTCAGAAAACAAAATACTATCAGTTTCTCGCCTCCATCAATAGTGTTGTGAATGATATCTATAGCAGCCTTAATCTTTCCCTTTGCAGATATTTGCTTTAATATACCCATCTTCACCATGACAGCCCCTCGGATAGCTCTCTGTATCTTATCATCATCAGCTTTCTTGAACTCTCGCAGATACTGGATAACATCCCTTTTTGCCTCGTTGTATTCCTTCCTATTCTCTATATCAACGACCAGATACGAACGCGTCTTATCGGGTAGCCACTTCAAAACGTCCTTCTTTTGTCGCCTAAAGAAACAGAACTTATTTAAGTAGTAGTTAAGTTCCTTTAGGTGGCTCGATTGATTTTCACCAGCGCAATATCTTTCCTTATACTTCGTATATCCTCCGAAGTCCTCCAAACGCTCCATAATATTAAGTTGCTGGATAAGATCGGTATTGTTGTTCACTACAGGTGTACCTGTCAACTCCAGTACGAACTCTTTGCCTTTAGCAATACCCTGCACGAATTTGCTTTGCTGTGTCTTACTCGACTTGCATTTGTGGCTCTCATCAATAATCACAGACCTAAAGAGATTGATACGCTCGTCAAATTCTACACTCTTCAGCGTAAATCGTTGCTGGCTTTTAATCCTCTTGACAAAATACTTCTTTAAGCTCTCATAATTCGTTATGAATACCTTTGCCAATGGCTCGCCTTTTTGGTTTGTCACCTTCCAGAACTGTTGCCATGTATTCCTGTTGGCATCACTTAGTATAATAGCCTGAACACCTCCAAACTTCTTAAACTCTCGCTGCCAGTTTACTTTCAGTGACGCTGGGCAGATAACCAAAGCTGGCCATGCCCCGGAGGCTGTCATCGTTCCAATAGCCTGTGCCGTCTTTCCCAGTCCAGGCTCGTCTCCCATTATACACCGCTTCTTCTCCAGTGCGTAGGCGATGCCATCCTTCTGGTACTCGTACGGCTCCAGTATCATATTATGAGGCACTTCCAGTTTTGGCATTTCCAGCACTTCGTAGCTCTCTACTGGCTCTTCATCAGATAGCCACCGCACAGAACCACACAGATGCCTCTGTACCGCCCAATCAGCCATTAACTTTAGGTAGTTCTCATCGTAAGGCGAGACCTCCCAAAATTTACCATCAGCCCTATAACGAGCTGATGGTATTCTCTTCACACAGGCTACAAGTAGGGGGTGGTAATTAAATTCCACCTTGTAGCAGTTAGGAGTTAAGGTAAACGTCATTACATTTGGACGTATCATAACTCTTTACGCAGCTTCTACTTTCTTCTTACGACCTTTCTTTTTCCCACTGCTTGCTACCTCCTTAGTCTCCATTTCCACGGACACAGAAGGAATAGCACCAGCCTCAACACCTGCAAACGGATCGCCAGCCTCATCGAAATTCAGCTCTCCTTGCTTCAAGCCCCATTTGCGCTCGGTTACATACTGCTCTGCCTCATACTTCAAGTTGTCAACAGCCAGAGATAACTCCGATAGATATTCGTAGTTCTCATCATCTACCGTGGAAACTTTCGGCGCATTAAGGTTGATAACATCGCCTCGGTCCAACACACGTGTACCGGACACGACCACCTCATCAGCATTGAACGTTACAGATGTAACAGACATTCTCGTGAATATACTCTTTTCCTCCCAGTCTCTTTGCTCCTCCAGTTCCTCCAACGTGTTGTTATATGCCTCTCTCTGCTCTGTAAGCATAGCCAGATGAGGAACAAGGTTTTTAATCGCTTCCTTAAAGTCACGATGCACAATGTTAGCACCTTCCATCGTGATAGTATCACCATCACAATTCGAATACACCACATTCAGGGTGTTTTGCTTTGTTAATTGAATTTTCTTAAAGTCCATTTTCTTTAATTTTAATTAGACATTATATTGCTGATAAAAAGCCTCGAAATACCTATCATCCGGCACTGGTAGCGTTATACCCAACTCACTCGCTGCATCGGCTTGTATCTTCATCATGAAGTCAGTCATTTGCTTTGTGTTTAATCTACTACTTGTGTCATTTATAAAGCCTTCACCCATTGGGTCTGGCTTCGATAAGAACTTCTTGCAATAATGGTTATACACATCTTCTTTTGCCGTCCCTGTTTCTCCTTCAATGCAAGCGAACCACATCCACATTAAATCGTTTTGTGCGACTGTTCTTTTCTCGCTTGCCCTCTTTATAGTCAGCGTGTACACACCGTTTCGCAACGTTGAAAAAAGATAGTCCAAGTTCGTATCTACACGAACCTGACCATCTTCTTTCTTTATCGTTACCTGTTTCATCAGAACGGAAGTCCGTCAGACCCCACGGTTGGAGGGAACGGCTCTTGATATCCTCCCTGCTTGGTGTTATTCTGCGCCTGTGGCTGCTGAACAGGCTGCGCTGCTTGTTGATACCCACCAGTAGCAAAAGACTGCTGTACAGGGGCTGCCTGTGGCTGTACAGGTGTTGCCTGTGGCATAGACATCAACACGATATCGTTAGCCAGTATCTCAACCGTATTTACCTTTTGTCCTTGCTGGTTAGTATATTCTCCGTAGGTAATCATTCCATCTACGGCTACCTTCATGCCCTTCTTGATATACTTTCCTGCAAAGTCAGACAGATTACGCCAAGCCACAATATTATGCCATTGCGTTTTCTCGGGTACTTCCGTGCCGTTCTGCCTCTTATAACCACCTGTCGAGGTAGCAAGTGAAAACCGAGCATACGACACACCATTCGTCTGTTTCACTTCCGCATCCTTACCGACCATACCGATAAGGCTCACAGCATTCTTCGTTCTCATCTTTATAATACTTTAATCGTTAAACTTCCTTTGATTGCCGAAATCTTCTTGCACTCTTCATATATCTCTGGGTAGTTCTTTTTTACTTTTGCCGTATCTATACTCTCTCGTGTGCTATCCAGCTTACGAACTATCTGTATTCGTTCGCTTTGCCACTTCTTTACGTTGTGCTCTACCATGAGGTTATATAAGCCTTCTTTCAGCTCTTTCTTTCTCTCTTCCATCTGCTTTAGCTGGGTTTCGATTTTGATTATCTCATCCTCGGCATCCTTCAGCGTGGCTGGTAAAGCCTCCTCGATAGGCTCTAATTCTGTAGAAGTCTCTTTAGCTCCGAAATACTTCTCCCTGTATGGTGCTGAATCTTCCTTTGCGAGATATGCCTTAACAATCTTCTTGCAATCAGTTGCACTGATACGGTTAAGCTCCATCAGTTCCGCCTTTCCGTACTGTTCTTTTGGCAGCCACACAACGAACAATCGTCCAGCCTTCTTGCCTTTATTACACTTCTCAAACAGATAAGCGTAAATAGACAACTGCAACGATACGTTGTTTTTGTGTATTTTGCTTGTAGTCTTAATATCTGCTAACGGATAGCAGCCTTTCTCGTCTTCATCGAAGACAATATCAATACTCGAAGCTATATTCTTTCCATCATCTACGAGATACTCGTTTTCAGCCGTTGTAAGCCCGTTTTCTTTCTTTAGTTTTAAATACTCCTTTACCTCTGGTAAATCATCACCAAAGCCGCAATTATCGTATTGCTCGCACTTCTTATGAATTAGTGAACCATGCTCGGCTGCTTTCTCCAATACAGACTGCGGAATGTCCTTATAGGTATCTGGGAACATCCACTTGACAATCGCTGTTACACCACTCAATCGTACACCATCTAAAGTGTACGTATGCTTACCTTCATCAAAGATGACAGGGCTTTTCTTTAATTCTATCTTCTTTTTCATAGTTAAGCCACTTTTTCAATTTTCTTTGATTGCTTTGTGCACGCATCAACAAATACTGGGTCTTTCTTTAAGCTCGGATAGAGATTGTAAATGTCTTCCAGCTCCTTCCGTGTAGTAGCTCTCTTTACTCTGTCAACAGCCTCTGCACGTACATCTTCTAACTCACTCGAATTACCCCACGTATAACGTACTGCTCCTTTATCATCCTTGATTTCGATAAAAGATACTCTACGCTGGTCATCATATTCTATAGTCGACACGACAAATCTTGTCTTCGGCTGCTTCTTTCCATTATAGCCAGCTCGCCATTCGTCCGCATTCAGATTAACCCAGACAAACGGACACGTGTAAAGTTCACGACCGATACCCCAGTTAACACAAGCACGCTTGAAAGCATCAGACGCTTGCCCCTTTTCTTTCTCCGTGTTGCTCTCCGTGCCAACATCCTGCTTGCTTATCCACTCGCCACTTTCTGAACGTACAGAGACCTTGCAAAACAAGTTTCCATTGATAACCTCGTGACTTCTCTGCCAGTTCTCCGGTCCTACTACCTCGTCGAGCAGCGTCATATCAACTCGTGCGTTTTTGTACATCAAAAGCGAACATCCTTTACCCTCTGACACAGATCCGACTCTGCACTCAATCTCGTCAGCATTCAGCGTCCGAAAATTCAATTTTTTACTTTCCATTTCCATAATCATTTGTTTATAGTTACTAAATCGTGTGGGTGGTAGGGGAATCGAACCCCGTCGCCGGCCAAGTTTTAATGCTCCGCTACCATTCAGAGCGTAGCCACCCAAAAAAGTTGTTCTATCTTCACAGACTGAACAACCACAAAAAACTTAAAAAAGGACCTCCACTACATGTGAAAGCCATGTTGTCGTTATTCCTTGTTATCCGTGCCGTTCAACCTCTTTACCAGATAGCCTGCACAAATCGCAGCAACTAAAGACACTACCATAGACCCCTCGGCAGCAATAGCAGCCACCATCAGACAGACTGCAATAAGATTAACCAATAGGACCATTCGTCTCTTTACAGGCTCTTCCATGATTTTTGTATAGAAGTCGCTTTGCTCGTCAAGCCAACTAATAACCTTGTTTCTATTCTTTTCAACCCATACCTGAAAGGCAGTAGGTCTTTGTACTTTTGTTTTCATCTTGCTCTTGCATATCGTAGGACATCGGCAGCGTTAACCAGCCATTTACCGTTCTGGGCTTCGTCATTTCCTTTCTCCGCCCGTATCTTCCCTGCAATGATAAGCCTTTCCAGACGCGAGCGACCGCCCACTATCTTCTCGCTAAACCGTAGCCCAAATGTTTTGTTATTCATTACTCGCATAATGGTCAGGAGCTTTTCGCTATCCGTAATTCGATTTTCCATTTCCTGACCTTACTTCAGTTCTTGCACGTCTCGCTATCCTACATCTCCGCAAATCCCCTCCGTTATTCGTTACCTGCATAACGATAAAGAGAATGCTAAAGAGTATTTCGATACCGTGCTTTCTTATCTCTCCGAGGTCAAAATCTATTTTTAACCTCTCGCACACCATCCACCACAATAACTCCGTATCTTTCGATATACCAAGTTTTCTGTAAATAGTCTTTTTCTGCGTCTTTACCGTCCAATAGCTCTTGCACAGCTTATCAGCTACCTCCTTATCAGAGTAACCCTTGCAATACTCGAGCATCAGACGATGTTCCGCTTTAGATAGTACAGCCTTAGGCCTTTCTGGTGACTTCCACCACCAGCCCCGCTGTCTTCATCTGAAACTTCCAACCATCACGGCGCTTCATAGCAGAAAGGCGTCCGGTGGTAACTCTTACCACCTCTAAACGCTCAATCGGCCATCTCTCCGTATCGCCTACTTCCATTGCCTTGAGTGTAGGCATAACTGCTTTTTTTCTTTTTACCATCTTTCCGTTATTTTGTTCGTCAACTTCTTAATATCTTCGATGTCTTCTTTCATCTTCTTGATTTTCTCTGTCTTATTAAGCCACCAGCCCTTGTATTGCTCGGCTTCTTTACGATAAGCACTTACCAAAAGGTCCTTATCCGCTACTTCCTTGAGGAGTTCTCTTACCTTTCCCCGTAACTCTTCTGCATCACAGCTTTGAATATCAAAGCCTTTTTTCTCTTTTTCTTCCATATGCTTTCTTATGTTTATAGTTAATACTTTGTGTGGCTGGCTGACCTACAACGGTCTGTTTGTGTTACTGTACTTCGCACTATGCTATCGAGTTCAACGATGCCAGCCTGTTTTTTCTTAGCTCCTTGTTACTTTCTTCCCCGCTGCTTGCCTCGACCTGCCCTCAAAAAGGATAGGCTGCTTGCTTCTACGGTTGGCCTCTGCATCGTTGCTATTTATCGCTCGCTTTAGGGATGGATACCTGCGCCCTTGCAACTTACAGCCCCATCAGGCAGGGGAACCGCTACGTATGTGTAGCCTTCGTGGTAATGGTGGACTTGAACCACCTGAGAGCCTTTAACTCTTTACCCGTAGTGATTAAGGCTCACTACAGCCCGATTGCTTTTGTGCAATTCTAAACATCCATCGTTTCAGTCATTTTTATTTTTGTCGGATGGCTCAAAGTGGAATGAAATTCTGTACCGACTGCGCTGTGAGTGTCAGGGACTCGAACCCTACCGTCTGCCTTTCAGATAACACCCTATTTTTTAGTGAGCATAATAAGTAACCTTCAAACCTCTGCGCAGCTTACATACGCATTTATCATCGCCCGACCTGTACGCTCTTTCCAACTGCTTGTTCGCATGCTCTACTCCAATGAGAAGTACGAGCCCCGAAACACCTACCAGTCTATCAACCTTTTTCCCTTCTTCCGTGTAACCGTAGGCTTTAATCTTAAAGTCTCGGTTAATCTCTCTCGTGCTATATTTTAGTGTCTTCATCTTTGGCTTCCTTTCTATTACGCTACGGTTATACATGCTTCGTATGCTTTTGCAGGTGAGTAACCCTCGAAATACTTTACATTTTCCTTTATTGCTCTTATAACCCACTCCTCTGTCATGTTTCTCTTCGTTGCGTAAGCAATTACTCTCTCTTCTAATGTCTTCTTTGTTTTCATTTTTTCAGTCCTTTTTTAAGTTTTACCCCATTCAGGGTATTGTATGTTTCAGAATTTCTTTATATCTTTGTTTCAGAAATCTATTGCAAAGATAGATAATAAATCTAACACAACAAATTTGATATCTAATTTTTGTTCGATTTTATATCTAATTAACATTTCGGTCGTATGAAAGAAAGAATATTGCAAATTATAGAAGCTCTTGGAATAACAGTACAGCAGTTTGAATTGAATGTCGGATTGAGCAATGGGGCTGTTTCTAAAATGGGGGATAATACAAGACGTAGTACTTTAGATAAAATATCTATTGTTTACCCTAATATCAATATATCTTGGCTCTTAACAGGTGAGGGCAGTATGCTAAACAACACCAACTCCGAAGTATCATCCGTCAAAGAAGCGAACATGATACCCTTCTTCGATGACATTTACTCAGTAGGTGGCGACAATGAGTTTCGAGCATCAGTAGATAATAACGGTTACAGCGTGGAAATGGTCAACACAGGGGATTGGTTTAAGTCCGCAACGGCAGCCATAAGACACATCGGCGATAGCATGGTAGAATATCCAGCAGGCTCTATCTTGGCAGTCCGCAGGGTGGACGACATCAACCTACTGGTAAACGGCAAGGCATACGTCATAGAAACAACAGAATACCGTGTGACGAAGCTCATACGTGACGATGGCGAATACCTTATGGCATACTCCACAAATACAGCAACACATCCCGACGGATCGCTCATCTACGCCCCCATGCGAATACCGAAAAGCTCTATAAGACGTATAGACATCGTACTCGGTTGCGTGAACATAGAGCAAGGAACGCTCATTGAATTAAATACAAAATAAGCCTAATTAAAACAGACTAAATAGAATATGACAGGGAACGAAGTTAGAAAAGCTCTGCAAGCTAACCACATCAACCTCGCATGGCTGGCAAGGCAGTTAGACATAACACCACAGGCTTTATCGTCAAGGCTCAACGCACAGATATTCAAGCCTGGCTATCTTATGGAAATAACCCAGATACTCGGAAAAGACATCTTCGGTATCAAGTCCGACCAGCAGCCAGTATTGAACATCTCTGCTAATTCTACCGCCACCCTCAACGAAGATAATTACCCAGTCATCGAGTACGTCTCCGTGCCTTACTTCTCTGGATGCATAGGTATCTATTACTTCGGGCATGACGCAGCACCTAAATACAACGTAGGTGATACTATCTTCCTACATCAAGCAGACAGCATCACACTCGGACAAATTTACTTCGTCTTCACAAAGTCAGAACGATTTATCCGTGCCATACTTCCAGCCACGAATGAAGATAATTACAGGCTCGTACCCCTTAACTCATCATACCCAGAGCAAGAAGTAAAGAAAAAAGACATACAACAGGCTTACAAAGTCTTTGGCGCAATCTCTCGTGAGCAATCATAAAATTTCATCTGATATCCAAATTAAGAAAAGAGAGATACATTAACAATAACAAATTAAACAACAAAAAATATGAAACAGTTACTCACAATCATTGCACTATTAGTTAGCATCAATGCGCAAGCTCAAAAAATCATATCACATACAACAACAATAGGAAAGTTTGCAGATAGTAGTATAGAATTAACAGAACGAACAAACGGCACAAGTTACTACACGGTTTATTTATCAACAAGTGACCTTAAGAGTGTTGGGATAAAACTTATCAAGACAAATACCGAAAGGGTAAGCCTCGAATTTAATACGAAAGAGCAAATGGAAAAATGTCTTCGTTTCTTATATAACTTTGACAAGGGCGAAGGCTATTATATAGATTTGGAAAATAAATCTAATAACATGGTGATGTCACTAAAGAATGGGTTTATCGTTGGTGCATTAGACCAAATCGACAAGCCAGCCATTAGTAAATATCTTATTGGAAAACTCCTAAATTCAATCGGTTTATCAATAAAGAAAAGTAATGATAAGAATAAGAAAGAACAGGATGATATGTATACAAATTCAAGCTCACTTTTTTAACTCACTCGCAATAAAACGAATAAAAAGGCAAAAATACAATCACCGTAATTCACTATCTTTCAGCGCATAGCATTATTTTACTCGGATAGCCTTCTAAGCTGTGGGTCTTGGGTTCGAACCCCAACGGAATCACAACCTAAGAAAAAGAGGATTTTGACAACAAAGTCCTTTTTTTTGTTCACATATGGTCGCCTGTAGTCTTTATAAAATAACGTGGTATTAGAGAGGGCACTAATAATAAATAGGGATACAAACTCTTGAAAATATGTTTTTATTTCTTTATATTTGATAAATTTACCTACATTTAGGTATTGTTCTAGTAACGCAAAAACTCTAATTTTGTAACAAAATCAGAAGTAATTAAACCAAGAACAAAAACAAAA
Source organism: Prevotella corporis DSM 18810 = JCM 8529 (assembly GCF_000430525.1). Lineage (GTDB taxonomy): Bacteria > Bacteroidota > Bacteroidia > Bacteroidales > Bacteroidaceae > Prevotella > Prevotella corporis. The sequence continues at coordinate 42,061 of NZ_AUME01000026.1, forward strand.
TGAAACGTCTATTAATCATTGTGTCGATCGGAGCTTTCCTCTTGACGAATTGTCCTTGTAAGATGAAGGCGCAGAGCGATTCTCTCACCAGTTCGAAGTTAGATAAAAGCGCAGTCAGAGGTAAATGCGATAAGTGTGCCTCTCGCAAAAAAGGCAAGTTTACGCTTGGCGGTTATGGTGAGGCTGTAACGAGTCGTCTATTCTATTCCGATAATATGGCTCAGTAGAAAATCAATGGGGATAGGCATATAGTTTTGCAATTCTGAATAAAAAGAACTTCTTGTCTGCCACTCCTCTTAGATTGGCTCGGAAAAGTTTAATTTTGGCATTGAACGATTCTGCCATGGCATTCGAAGATCTGTTGTTATAGAAGTTCAATATCTCATCATAATGCTCGTAGAATGTGGCAGCAATCACATTGAATGAATGGAAGTCTGCCTCTTCAACTTTATTGTACCACCGTGCCATGGAGAGCCTGGCTGCATCCTTGATGGTGTTCTTGGCGAAGATTATGCGCAGTGAGTGGCACAGTCCGTATGCCTTTTGGATGTCCGGATATTGTTC
>NZ_AUME01000027.1 GCF_000430525.1 Prevotella corporis DSM 18810 = JCM 8529
CGTTCCTCGCTTTCGCTGCGTATCAACCCTAAGAGAATGGGATAGAAGTTTCCGCTGCGACTGCGCGGAATACGGAGCGAGAACTCAAAGCCGTGACTGTACCAACGACGAGAACGGAAGCCATTGCATTGCTCATGGGCATTTTCGCTGACGAACAACTCTCGTTCATGATACATCAGGGAGTTCATGATTAATGACTGAAGGGTAACAAAACCCTCGCTGCTACTTGTGTAATTCGAAAGAATTTCCGAAATTTGCGAATGTGTAAGTTTCATTGTTTTTTCTTTTTTAAAGTTTTCAAATACAAAGATAAGAAAAAAGAAGCTTACACACTTTTATAGGACAGTACCTGGCCCAATTCCGCAACAAGCATCGCGAACGGCTCATCTCCCTGCTTGTCATGAAGCGCTATTTCGACTTCACCAATGACCCACGGTAGGATTGTTTCCCGTCTTTCGCCACTTGCGCATGAACAGTCGCATTGCTGAAGGTGAGCCATTGGTTTGCAATAGGTGACCTATTGCGTGGCGAAAGCTCACCTATCATCGTGCAAAAGCTCACCTATCATATTGAGTTTTGTATTGTACTGATGTTCAGTTAGTTGTAAATGTAATTTTGAAGGCTGTCTTTCAACTATATATTCTATGTCTGGTATTCCAAAAAAAAGATGCAATTACTATCAGAATTTCCAACGTATTTGCAGTTCCAAATCGGTCATTGACGATGCGTTTATTTGCTGAAGTCCAGACGATATGTGGTCGCGGTCGAAATATTTCGTGCTACCACATTTCATGATGAGCATCAGATGGCGGTTGAAATCGGCACGGGCGAACAGACTGTAGCGGAGCCCTTTGCCATAGAAAGCTGGAAAACTGAACGAGTAGAGCAATCCTCTCTCATAGACATAGAGGCGCGACGAATAGTCGTTGGTGTGGAAATAGCCGATGCTGGCTGATGCCTGAAGCCACCTTAGCGGATGAAAGGTGGCATGCTCGCTGAGCATATAACCGAAGCTGGCTGACTTGTAATCGCTGTTTGCAACGTCAATCTGTGTCTTGCTGGCCCATTTTGGCATGGAATAGCTGAACGAGAGCCGGCCGCGTTGTGTCGTTTCATGGATGAGTGCTGTCTTTTCGGCATTGTCTTTCGTACGAATTTTAAGGCGGTAGCGGGCTGATAGCGATATGCTTCCTCGCGTATAGATGGCCGATATCAGATTATCCCATGCGTCGCTGGCCGCCGATGCTTGGTAGCGAGGTTGCGAAAAGTAAGCGTAATCGGTGTAAGCCATCAGCGACAGGTGGCGGTTGAATCGCCAGTCCATTCCCAACAGCACCCCGTTCTCGTTCTGAACGCTTCCCCCTTCGCTGAAACTCTCGGAGTGAAGGGAGTGGTATTGGTAGCCATAGAATCGTTGAACGGCCATCAGCGACAAAGAGCGACTGGCCTGAAACGAAGCGATGTTGAGCGTGGCGATGCCTCCGCATCCGCCCGTTGCCGTCTCTCCGCTGAGGCTCCAGCGATGGTTCATGTAGCCGTAGTTGATGCTTGCGTTCCAAAAGTCATAGCCCTCAGGATAATAAAGCCTGTGAACCTGTTTCTTGTTGGGCTCCAACGGCCGGTTGAAATGGACAAAAAGCCCTGTGATGCCTGCATGAAAACCATTGTTTCGCCACTGAATGTTTCCACCAGCTGACGTCTGGGAAGCATTATGCTTTCTCATCATCTCCAGTTTGGTGCGGTGGTAGCCCGATTCGATGATGGTTTGTATGGCGCCGCGGTCGTTTAGCGTTGCGTCTATCCACCGATTGGAGACGAAAGCCGAGATATCGGTGTGCTTTCCGACGGCAACGGTCGTGGCTGCACCCTGCAAATAGTTCGCTTGCGACCGTGAAGAGTGGGCCCTTATGGCATTGTTCGTCCGTCCGAGATTAGAAATCATGGCGAGTTTGCCAAACCCGAAGTCGTTGTTGATGACCAGTCCTTGTCCGAATCTCACCTTGTATCGTCCCACTGCCAAGGTTTTGATTATTCCCAGCTTCCTGACGATTGCGTAGAAGCTGTAGTGATCATAGCCCATAGCATTCTTGTCGGCGAAGAAAGGCTCGCCACTGTCTTGCGATCCCACAAGTCCCACCTGCAAATACTCACCGAAACTGAATTTATAGCGGAGCGAATGCTGATATTTGTAGCCCAGATAGCCATTGATGTCGCCCTTACGGTCGTAGAAAGGCAGCTTGGCGGCAAGCGTCAGGTCATGTTTGCCGTGTTTGAGGATGTTCCTCAGCGATGGGAAGGCTGCCGTCTCGTCGTTTGATACATAGACGAAGTGTTGCAGCAGCTGTCTTCTCGTGTCGTCGAGTGATTCAATCAACATCAGTTCGCCCAATGTTTTCATGCCGTTGTATTGATATACGTAGGCCAGTAAGTCCTCTATTTGGGTGGCATTGAGAAAGGGAATGCGCTCCAGATCGTCGCGATTGGCGGTGTTGATGTTGATGGGATGCTGTTCAAGCTCGGTGAGAACTTCAAATGCATCCTCACGGCTGCCAATGTTGTCATCATCGAATTGGTACAGCTCATCTAAGTATTTCCCCCACGAGTGTTCTGTTTGTGCTTTTCCTGACAGAGAGATGAACACCATGATAATAATAAAATAGATCTTTTTCACTTTTCTATATTTATATTAGATTGTAAGACTAAAATGTTAAAAAATCATTCTTTGCAACCTTTCTTTTTGCTTATATGAACATAAATCTCTATATTTGCATCAGAGAATGATTCTCATTTCATTGAAAGGCTACGTGTGACGTAGCTCACTTGTGTAGATGAATGGGAATCATTCTCTATTTTTTTGCTTTCGATATATCTCTTTTGTAGTTGCTTGGCTTGAATGACCAGTGGCTGTAAGGTAGCTCCCATCTGTCGGACAGTTCTTTTGTTCGTGTGTTTACTCCAATATTAAATCTGGGATGCAGTTTTCTGATCCTATTATTTATATACTTGTATAAATCTTCTTTCAGCTTAGTGCGAGTCCCCCGCTTACCTGTTATGGCGTCTTTTATTTTGTGTTTGTCGTTGAGACGGAAGCACATTGCACCCAATATCAAATCCATGAATTGCAAGGGAAGATGCTTTTTCGAATCCACTTCGCATATATCTTCCATTTTTATATGAAGATGTGCTTTCTTAAAACTATCATCGAAGTTCAATCCGAATAGATATCTCTTGAATTCTTTTGCGTCATCGCCTTTCAAAGGCATGTCATCTAATAGAAGTTTTATGTTTGTTTCCTCAGCGTTGGGATTTGAATACTGAAGTCCGAATCCATGTTTTATAAACTGATAGTAGAGCAAGGGATATTCTTTTCTTTTCTGTTCTTTTGTCAAGCCTTGCGGAACAAACTGGTTATTGCGGAAGAATATCCTGATTTTTGCCAAGTCATTCTCAAGCAAATCAAATATAAAGTCTATCAGTATCTTGTATTTCTCAAATGTGAACTTGTTGACTTTTTGCCATTTTATCTCTTCATAATCCAGTCCTACCTCTGATATTTTTGTTTGGCTCATGTGCAAGACTTTATCAACGTTAACTGATTCTATCAGAATACCACCATAAAAATTTGAATAATAAGTTCCTTCCTTGTCACTTTCGTCTAACCATATATAAAGCATTTCGTGCTAATTTAAGATTTAAGTTTCAACTTTTGTTTTTCGTACTCCCAAAAACTACATTGGAATTAGATAGAATTAAGATTCATGCAAAAGTAGTTTATATTTCCGGGAACTACAAACAAAAACTCAAATTAATATTAAAAAAGGAAACTGAATCGAGAAATAATCATTACTTTTGTCAGCGTATGAGCATCGGAAGAATATTTCTCGCATTGTGTCTTCCGCTATTGACGATGACGGCAATGGCGCAAGACCATATCAATCCTGAGGACCGCGTGGTGGATATGGATTCGCCAACGTTCGTTCCGATGGTTCATATTGGAAAGGCTAAGGTGGGATCGGACAGCATTCAGTATGTGCGCACGAACAAAATCTATATCTTCCCACCCTTGGAGTTCAAGAACGAGGCGCAGAAGCAGGCTTACAACCGATTGGTGGCCAACATCAAGAAGGTGTTGCCTCTTGCAAAGGAGTGCAACCAGATGATTTTGGAGACGGGTGCCTATCTTGAGACGCTGCCGACGAAGAAGGAACGCAGCGAGCACATGAAGCGAGTGGAAAAAAGTATTAAGGAACAATACACGCCCCGCATGAAGAAGCTCACCCATTCGCAGGGAAAACTTCTCATCAAACTTATCGACCGGGAGACCAACTCATCGAGTTACGAACTCATACAGGCTTTCCTCGGTCCCGTGCGCGCTGGCTTCTATCAGGCCTTCGCATGGTTGTTCGGTGCCAGTTTGAAGAAGCGTTACGACCCCAAAGGTGCAGACCGACTTGTCGAACGTATCGTGCTGCAGGTTGAGGCCGGACAGTTGTAGCATGGCGAGACACAGCATTTATGTATGCTCCGGTCTATGGAGCAACGTGGTATGGTGGTGTAAGCATCACCATCTGATAAGTCAAAAGCTAACACAGTCTTACTGTAACTCCCCTGAATTGCAAGATATTCAGGGGAGTTTTATTTGTCAACGGAAGGCTGAAAGCGAGTAACAACAACCCGAAAGCGCCAGTTGCACGCTAACTCCCCCACCTATGCGGATTGATTGGCTGGAGGATTTCGACTTGTCGGCAGAGAAACGGTCCGCAGAGCCTCAACTTTCTACATGATTCCAGTCTGCGTATCTTTGTGTCCGAGCTTCTTTTGTACGTCACGGTATCTGCGTCCGTATTCGAATTTCCACGAAACACTGAGATTTAAGAGATTTCCACTGTCGCTTCCACTGAACAACTGTTTTTTAGAAATGAATCGATTGAGTATTGCACTCTCTTCCAATCGCGGATGGGAGATGAGCGGATTTTGCCAATAAAGCGACAAAATCAGGTTTCTCACTCTGTAAGCACCCTTCAAAAACACATAACCGCCGTGGTGGGCCTGTGTCTCTCCCTCCACAAACTTCCATCCATTGTCGGCATAAGCACTGATAACCCACCGCCCCAGATAGGCATTCAAACTGCCAGAGACGAAAGCGCTCGTAAGATAGTGCTTGTATTCATCACCTTTATTCAGGAACCGGAAAACGCCCCCTGTCAAAGTGCAAGTCAGTTTGTCGGGAATGATGTCACAGCTCATCGCATTCTGAAGGTAGAACATCTCTATCCGCTTTTGGTTAGCTTGGAGATAATGGAACTGGTTATCGGCAGTCCGGATATATTTCGACATGTTGGGATGACTGTTATTTCGATAAGCGATGTCGAATGTGTTGGTAAACCGGGGCTTATTGTAGCTCAACGACAAGGTTTGCTCCACCACTTTGTTCGGTTCGATGTTGGGATTGCCCACCCGCCACTCTCTGCTATTCTCGCGAATCATCGTATTGCTGATCATGGCAATTTTGGAAACGTGCTCGTAGATCTCAAAAGAGTATCGCAGGCTCAAAGGGGCTGCCAAGTGGTAGCTGAGCGTAAGTTTGGGACGGAAAAGCCAATAATTGAATTTGTCGGCCGATTGTCTGTACCGTTGATTCGTAACGCCAAGCCCAGCAACGTACGACAACTTACCGCTCATTCCTTTTACCTCGCTGAAAAGATAAAGATCATGGTTGTGCATTTGATTCAACGACTGCACGTCGCCCTTGTATTCATTCCTCGTGTATTTGATGCCATGTGCGAGCCCCATGGTAATTGTGAACGGTTTAAGCCTGTTTTCATAGATCGCCTCGGAATGAAGCGACCATGTCCGCCCATCCACGTTGTAGGAGTAGGGTACTCCCTCATCCTGATAGCTGTCATTCTCGGTCGTGATTCCTGTCCCGACGACATTCGTCGTCAAGCTCTGATGGTCACCCAGCCTGTGATAGAAGTACAGATCCAGAACCGGCGAGTTGCTGTTTGAACTGTTCCGTCGGGTGGCCATCATTTTTTGGAGTCCGTCCACAATGCTTTGCCTTTCGTCGTAATTAGGCATTTTGTTGAGATTGGCCGACAACGATACTTGAAAGACATAGCTCGCAGAGTCGGCAAGACTGTATTTCAATTGCAATGTGTGGTCGAATGTTCTATTCCGCGAGGCTAAGGTCGCTCTTTCTATATGATAGACAGAACCGTCATTCAACAGATAATTGGCGATTTCTGTCAGTTTCGCACCCTTGAAATCACGATAGGTAAGGTTGTAGTTGATCCCCCATTCCGATTTTCCATGATTAACCCTCGCAAAAACAGAGTTATTGCCATTCCAAGCCGTGATACTGTTGGAAAGGTCTGCACCAACCGCCCCTCCACTATCATGCCGATAAGTCCGTATATCGATGACAACACCCGTCTCTTTCCCATATCTAACACCTGGATTGTCGATGAAATCGATGTTTTTCACAAGTTTCGGAGATAGCCCAATCAGGTCTTCCTTGGTGGCTACGATGCCATTAATCCTTATTTGCACAGCTCCCTCATTCCCCAACGCAGTGACGGTTCGCATAACCTCATCTACTCTTATTCTCGGTAGATTCAGTTTTGAAAGCAGGTCGTAGCCATTGGTGGTGGAGTTGCGTTGCGACAACGAAGGGATAATGAGCTTTCCGTCTGCCTTTTCGACAACTCTCGCATGCTCAACGGTAACCTCGCCCAGCTCAACGACTTTTTCCGCCACATCACCGACCAGACTATCCGCTGCCGTCGTGCGCTCGTCCTGAGCTCTTGCGCCTGTCACCGCAACAAACATCAATACTAAAATAATACTTTTCTTCATCTTTGACATTTTGATTAGTTGCGGCAAAGATAGCCGAAGAACTTCAAAAGTTGCCCGAAAACTGTCTGACAACTGTCTGACAATGTCCAGTCGGGACCTTACTTCAGACTTTTTCGCTCATTTTTCAAAATCGGTTCGTAAGAGTATGTAGTGGTTTTGTTTGATTACCGATCAGCTTGCTTGCCGTTCTATTGAAGACATGGCAGACTAAGGCGAAAGGGAACGACGGAGAAAATGCTGGCAAACGAATGAAATCGGTTAGGAAACGATTTGCTTATCAGCAAATAGTGAAATCGCAGTAGAATGAACAATTGGGGATGATTCCACATCGCACAGCCGTGACGAACGGCCTTTGTCGGAACGATAATTTCACGGTGAAATTCAAAAGGCTTAGCTTTCGCACCGCAAAAGGTCACCTATCGCAATGTAAAAGGTCACCTATCGAAGGGTAAAAGGTGACCTTTTGGAAGCTAAAGTCTATTCGTCTGAATATCTGATGGTTACAAATACGCTTTTAATCCATCTTCTCTAACCGGTATTCTTTTCCTCTTTCGTTGACTATTTTCACCTTGCCCCGCTCTTCAATCACAGGCCTTATTCGCCTGATGAGCGTGTAAAGGGTGTCACTGGCATCGGGTTTCTTGGGCCATAAACGATCGCAGATTTCCTTTTTTGACACCGTATGCTGGTCGTTGGACAGGAACAACCGCATCAACTCCGACTGCAAAGGCGTCAATGGTATGGGATTGTCGTGCGAGTCATAGAACTGTGCCGATGATTGTGAATAGACCAATTCGCCGAACACCGTCATCCCCGCTTTCTTACGTCTGACAATCTTGAGAGAAACAAGCAGCCACAAGGAGGAGAGGCATATCAAAAGGTAGGGAATACGTTGGTCAGACATTCCCCAGACGGTAGCAAAAGAACAGGTAGCGTAGCTCTGAAAAGCTACTTCCCTGTCCTTTCCCCTCCATTTTATCCTTTTGCTGCACAGCGCTTTCGGAGCGTTCGGCTGCGCATAGGAAAGGAATGACTCGGCCCGCAATGCATCAATCTTCAAGTTTCGCCTGTAATCGTTGATGGTGTCGGGCGTAATCCATGCCTCTCGCTTAGCAGACAATGTTTGTTCCAATGCCTGATTCATGTCATTGATAATCGTCTGTTCGGTATAATTATACCTATCAATACTCGATAGAACAGCGGAGGACAAGAGAATCATGAAAACAAAAACTACAAACCATGGTTTCATAGGCAATCATTAATTGTTCGGATTTCGTGAGAGCAAAGATAGCAAATTTCGTTTATTTACCCAAGAATAAGCGGGAGAATAAACCCCACATACGAATCCTGAGCTGGTCGATGAGGATGGGCATGAGATATAAGACCGTGACAAGGACGACCGTATGAAAAAGCAATTGGAACCCAGAGGCAGTCATGAACAATTGCCTGACGATGGGATAAAACACTTGCTGATAGAAGTCAGGATGGGCATGGAAAAGATAAACGGCAAAGCATGAACGGCCCATCCAATTCACAATTTTGCAATGGAAACGGAGTTGCGAAAAGGCCAAAAGCAACAAGACTGAGCAAAGAATGTTGACGGGAGAGTTGTACTGGTAGAGTTTGTCGAGCCACGACTCACGACCGGAAGCTACAAGAACGTAACCAAGAAGCACAACGGGCATCATGACTGCGGCATAGAAGAGGAAATAGAATTTGGGCTTATGCAGCGTGAAAGTCGGACGATGGATGCTGAAATAACGTGCCAACAGATAGAGACAGATGAAGAACAACGGCGAGCAACCTCGATCGAACCACTTGTCATCGCTAATCCAACCGTAAAGGAACATCAGTCCGAACAAGGCAAAAAGGAGCATTCGCTGTTCTTTCGCTGTGGTATTCTCCGCAAATCGGTTGAGCAAAGGCGACAGAATGAACAGTATAAGGTAAGCGCCCACGAACCAATATCCGTTCGTCAGTAACAAATGGAGGAAGTAATTGACAGAGAAGGGTGTCCGCCCGATGGAGACGATCACAAGATAGATGGGCAAAGAATAGAAAAGAACTTGAAAGACGAGCGTTCCCAGCTTATGCAACGTGAAGCGGATGCCGTACCAACCGGAAACCAACACAAACAGATTGACGCACGACATGGTAAGCGACTTCAGTCCGACGACACCCAAAATTGTGCTCAAGGGACTCGCTTCGATGACATGAAGTTCAATACCCATCCCCAGAAAGTCGAGATGAAAGAGTATTACGGATAACATTGCCACCAACCGGAGCAACTCCATGTTCGAATCGCGCTTCAGATATTTACAGTCTGTTGCCATCGTTATACCCCACGTTCGGCCCAGTCTCCCCTGTCGAGGCTGCGATAGCCGATCGCCTCTGCTATGTGGTGAGCCTGCACTGACTCAGAATTCTCAAGGTCGGCGATGGTCCGCGCCACCTTCAAGATGCGGTTATAGGCGCGGGCAGAGAGCTTCAGCCGCTCCATAGCCGAGCGTAAGAGCGTTTTCGACTGCTCGTCGGGCTCGGCATACTGGTGAATCATGCGCTCGGTCATCTGCGCATTGCAATGGATATTGGGATGGTCTTTGAACCGTTCCGTCTGGACGGCACGAGCTTTGATGACCCGCTCACGTATGGCAGCACTCGCTTCGCCCGGAGAGGCCTTGCTGATGTCGGCAAAAGGCAAGGCACTTAATTCTATCTGAAGGTCGATTCTGTCGAGCAATGGCCCTGAAATCTTAGAGAGATACCGCTGTATCTGTCCCGGAGTACAGACACAATGATGCGTCGTATCGCCGTAATAGCCACACGGACAAGGATTCATGCTTGCCACAAACATGAAGCTACAAGGGTAGGTCACTGTGTATTTGGCCCGCGAAATGGTAATAGTCCGGTCCTCCAAGGGCTGCCTCAGCACTTCCAGCGTGTGCTTGTTGAACTCCGGAAGCTCATCCGTGAACAACACTCCGTTATGAGCGAGCGTTATTTCGCCAGGCATCGGAGTCATTCCGCCACCCACGAGGGCCACTTCGGATATCGTATGATGAGGGCTGCGGAACGGTCGCTGTGCGATCAGTCCCGTATTTTTCTTCAGTTTCCCAGCAATGGAGTGGATTTGCGTGGTCTCCAAGCTCTCGTTGAGCGACAACGGCGGAAGAATGGAAGGCAATCGCTTCGCCATCATACTCTTTCCGCTTCCCGGTGGGCCAACCATGATGACGTTGTGAGAACCAGCGGCCGCCACTTCGAGGGCCCTTTTGACGCTCTCTTGCCCACGAACATCTGCAAAATCCAAGTCGCTGACATACTGACTGTCGTAAAATTCCTTTCTCGTATCTACGAAACAAGGCTCTGGGGCATAAGCGTCGTTGAGAAAGTTGATGACCTCCATGATGTTGCTCATTCCATAAACGTCAAGTGAATCCACCACTGCGGCCTCGTGCTCGTTGGCCTTTGGAACGATCAACCCTTTGAATTTCTCGGCCCTTGCTTTGATTGCAATCGGCAAAGCTCCCTTAATGGGCTGCAAAGTGCCATCAAGGCTCAGCTCTCCGACAAGCATGTAGTCGCCGAGGCGGTCGGAATGCATCTTTTCGTTGGCCGCAAGTATGGCGACAGCTAAGGGAAGGTCGAAACTTGATCCCTCCTTGCGCAAGTCGGCTGGCGAAAGATTGGCTGTTATGTCGGCAACGGGAAACTTATAGCCTACGTTCAGCAGAGCCGCCGCTATGCGATCGTGGCTCTCCTTTACGGCAACGTCGGCCAATCCTGTAAGATGGTACAGCACCCCACGTGTGATGCTCACTTCGACAGTGACGGTCGTTACCTCCATTCCGTTCACTGCGGCACAATATGTCTTTACAAGCATTACTTATTAAGGTTGTTGAGTCTCTGTCTTAGCGTACTTGCGTTTACCCTACGTTCAGTTATCTTTCCGTTCTTGATGACGATATTGTCGGGTACGGTGTTCAGACCGAGTGTTTTCAGTAGCTTACCCTCCATCATCTGCCCATCGCAGATGTTGCGGAAGGAGATGTTGTCTCGCTCAATAATGTTGCGAGCCTCCTTTACATCAGCATCAACGCAGATGCCGATGACTGTCGCCTGTCCTTTCTTTGACAGCTCATCCAATGCCCGTTGCGTGTCGAGACTTTCGTAACTCCACGAAGCCCATGTGCTAATGATGACCGTCTTGCCCTGCAAATCGGCAGCTTTGACGAGCTTTCCGTCCATGTCACGGGCAGTGAAGTTGGGCAATTGGTTGCCGATGCTGGCATTTTTCAGTCGATGCAGCTGGCTTTTCAACATCGACAGCGTACCGTTCTTGGGTTGTTCGGCGCTCATCAGATTCACAAGCTCCAACGCTTGCTTAAAGTCAGCTCCCTCATTTTGCAGGAAATACTTATCCGTCAGATACACACTGACAGGCGACTCAGGATGGTCTTTCACGAATTGGATGGCATACTTCACCTCTTGGGGTGGCGAGGCCTCAGACACTTGCTTCCGGAAGTCGGTCATCAGCTTGTTGGCATCGGTCCCTTTGACCTCCATCTCTTTCAGATGCGATGCGTCGGCTGTCACTTCGACGGCCTCTCCTGGTTCTGTGAAGATGGGTTGCGTTGAAAAGTTCGGGAAGATGATGACGAGTGTTGCATCGAACTGGCTGGGAATCTCATACGTGAAGCGACCGCCCTCAATCTTGATGGTGTCCAACCCGTCGATGGCCCCATCGGGACTATACACATAAAGCTCACCTTGATTCATGTGCAACAAATGCCCTTCCATCTTGAAGTGCCCGCTGCGAGTACCACAAGAAACCAATAGCAGTGATAGAAGAATAAAATATACTATTTGCTTCATGTGAGAAAGATTTAAGAAACCATTCTATATTCCTCATAGAATATAAGAAGTGCCGCGAGCGGGACTCGAACCCGCACAGCCATTACTGGCCAAGGGATTTTAAGTCCCTCGTGTCTACCAATTCCACCATTGCGGCAAACCGAGTGCAAAGATAAGGCTAAATATCGAAAATCACAAGAATTTTGTAGTTTTTATTATCTGACAGATGGCAAAATGACCACAAAACGAATCGTGGCTTGACGCAGACAGGATGGGACTACTGGTCCTAAATATGTGCTGACACTTGCCCATCTTTACCTTTCCGCCGTGCAAACAGTTCGGCAATGATGAGGTGTCGCAGCAACTCTCCTCACTCTTCGAGCAACCGTTAGGAGGAAAAGAAAATTTCGGATTGAAGTAAAAGAAATTTACAGTTAAGCCATCACGACTGATTTTATAAAAAACTGATAGTCAGTGCAAAAGATTTTGCATTGCAAAACATCATCTATTGCACCACGAAAGCTGACCTTTCGCCGTGCAATAGCTAAGCTATGACAGAACGGAAGCTAAGTAATGGAACATGATTGCTGAATTATTTTGACAAAATCTCTCAACTGACATTCACTCTTTCGCCCCGTCCACTATCCGCAAGGCTCAACTGGCGAAGGCCTCAGTTCACGTTTAACACCCCGTAAGGTCCGCGCGAAACTGCACGATAACGGATGAGCGGCTTGCCTTCCCCCCCCGACAAGATGTTACCGCCAGTGTTCATGTTATAGGTCCGTCCGCAATTACCACATCTTGCAACTCCCGCCCCATTCATTGTCAGTTCATAGGCTTTCAGAGGCAGAGCATTGAAATCGAAACAGTTGGGACATTGTAGGTCGAAGGCATAGAATCTTGCGGGCTGATCGAGATTGCCATAGCCCACAATAAGCCCCTGTTGCATGCCCACACGTCGATAGCTCTCCAGCCGCAGGTCGATGGCCGTGAAGCGTTTCTCCGACGACAGCCCCTGATTGTTGGTGAAGCTGAAGAAGTTGGCTCCGTTCCTATAGACGGGTCTTATGATTGTGAAAACACCTGGCGACATCTGGTTCATCGAACTGGCCAGTGTCGCATCCAGATGAGTGCTGTTGTCAATCGTCAGATAGCAGTGATGGTCGCTGTATTCAAACTCGATATTGTCTCCGCATGAAGCAAAAAGAAGCAAGGCGATGAGCCACAGTAGTGGTGTTTTGAACATATTGAAAGATTAAATGTAAAAAATCACTTCCCGAACATCAATAAATAACATCTGATACGTTCTTGCCCATGACACTTTTCCGCATTATTACTTTGCGAGCAGTGCCTATTGGTAGCCCCTTCCTGAAGGAGAGGGGTTGCCAAGAATCTATTAATAGGGTATCATGGCCAATGCCTCGGCAATCTTTTCCACCCCCTCCTGAAGTGGGCCAGACACCATTCCCTTGGCAAAGAAAGGAATATCGGCATCGATTGTCAAGCGCATTTTCGAGTTGTGCTCATCAGTGGGTAGCACTTGAATCCAGAAATTGAATGACATCGGCGACTTCTCGCTCGCAAACTTAATCATTTTTGGTTCCTCACGCTCAATGATGCGCATGCTTACCTGACCAACGGGAGGCACATTGACCGATATGGTATCCTTGTCGAAAGTCAAATCCTTCAGCTTATCTCCAGGAACCTTGTCCTTGACCTTCTCTATATTCGTCAAATCGCTCAGCATGTCATAGACGTTTTGCTGGGGATAGGGTATTTGTTTTACGTTGCTTTCAAATTTACTCATAATCTTTTGTAAATGAGTTGATGGCGATTCATGCCGAAAAAGCTCGGCTTCTATCGCACAATTACTTCATCCAATTCTCTGGAGACTTGCGCCACTCGTTGAGCAAAGGCACGTCCGACTGCTTGATATAACCAGTCTCCAGGGCCTTTTCCACAACATTCTGGTAGTCAGTGAGCGTCACCAGTCTCACGTTTGCCTCGCTGAAAGCCTGCTCTGCCACAGGGAAGCCGTAAGTATAGGAAGCCACCATGCCGACAACCTCGAACCCTGCCTCGCGCAAAGCTGAGACAGCCTTGAGCGATGAGCCACCCGTGGAAATCAAGTCCTCAACAACCACAACCTTAGAGCCCAATGGCAATTCGCCCTCTATTTGGTTTTTCATGCCGTGATCCTTTGGTTTCGGACGCACATAGGCATAAGGCATGGCCAGTTCGTCGGCCACCAATGCTCCCTGAGCTATGGCACCAGTGGCCACTCCTGCAACGGCTGTAGCCTCTGGGAAATGTTTCATAATGGCATGGGTCAGTTCCAACTTCACGAACGAGCGCACATCGTGGAACGAAAGTGTCTTGCGGTTGTCGCAATAGAACGGCGATTTCCATCCGCTCGCCCATGTAAAAGGATCGTTGGGCTGCAGTTTGATAGCCTTGATGCCAAGCAATTTGCCGGCAAATATTTTCTTTAAATCTTCCATGTGTATCGATTGATATTATAAATCCTCGGCAAAGGTAGTCAACTTTTGGCGAATCCCAAAGCCATAATACTGATTTTTACATTCTTAGCCTTAGCCACTTCCCGTCCGAATGCCGTCATTGTGGCTCCCGTGGTAATGACATCATCAATAAGAAGTACGTGCTTGTTCTCCAATACCTTGGCATCTATTAGTTCAAAGTCGTTCTCCACGTTCTCATTGCGCTGCCATCGGTCTTTCTGAGTTTGGCTTCCCTTGAACGATTTGCGCCTGACGGCATTTTCAATGATGGGCAATCCTGTCACCGTCTTTATGCCACGGGCTATCTCCACACTCTGATTGTAGCCCCGTTGACGAATACGCTTGCGCGCCAGCGGAACAGGGAGCAGCAGATTGATGTCGTCGAAGAAGCCGGTGGACAGGTATTCGCCTGCCATCATTCGTCCCAAGTCTTCTCCTATCTCTGGATGATCGAAATATTTGAGCTTGTAGATGAGGCGACTGGTGGGCGATTGCGGGTTGTAATAGCAGAAAGCGACGCATTTCCCCACAGGAATCCTTCCCCAAAAGAGGCGCGCCAACTCGTTGTCGAGCAGCGACGAGTGGTAGTTTGTCCTTGGAAGGCTGAGGTTGCAGGCTCCACAGAGAACTTCTTCGGTAACCCCCAGCCGACTGTCGCACACCGGACAGACGCGCGGAGCTATGAAATCGAACAAGCGTGTCCAAAGGCTAATCGTCCTCTTCATTGTCAAAATCAATGTCATCGACCATCGTTGCGTCATCTATACATCTGCGAATAAGGTCGAGAGTGAAGCCACGGCCCATCGCAAACTTGATAAGTTTCATCGAACGCTCGTATTCGGAATTACCTTTGATGGTCGGATATTTGCTTTTCATGAGCGGACGAAGCACCACGAGATACTCCTCGTCGTCAATATCGTCAAGAATGGGCTGCGAGACATGTCCCGGCACTCGCTTCATCCATAGCGCCTGCTCTATTTTTCTGCGCCCCCATTTGTTGTAAGCTATCTTGTCGTGCACGAAAGACTGTGTGAACCGCTTGTCATCGACGTACTTGTGGTCGATGAGATAGTCGATAATGCGCTCTTGTGCATCATTTGCGATGCTCCATTTCCGCATCTTTTCCATTATCTCACCAGAGCAATGCTCGCCCCGCGCACAGAGATCGCCGAGTTTTTTCAGAGCTTCCGCTTCGGTCATTATTTTCTTTTGTATCATGGCTTGATGGCTTTGGCAAAACGTTTCTTCCCGAATTGGTCGTTGCGCAGTTCAATATTGGTGTAACCTAAGTCAGCCAACATCGCTTCCACCTTATATATATAGAACGGGTTGGTCTCAAAATAAAGCGCACCTGCTGACCTCAATGCATCCCAACCGTATTCGGCGATGGCACGATAGAAGCGTATCGGGTCGTCATCGGGCACGAACAGCGCCGTTGCCGGTTCGTAACCGAGCACGTTTTGCGCCATTCCGCTCCGTTCGTTGTCACAGATGTAGGGCGGATTGCTCACGATGATGTTGTAAGCCGATGTCCTCCCGCAAGGGCTCAAGATGTCTTCGAGCCTGAAATTGACCTCAGCCCCCAGCGCAATGGCATTGTTTCGGGCAACAAGCAGCGCATCGCCCGATATGTCGCAGGCCTCCAGTTCCGAGTTGTCGAGCTCAAGTGCCAACGTGATAGCAATGCATCCGCTTCCCGTCCCCACATCCAGCACTTGCAATGGCTCAGGCGGCTGAAGGGCACAATAGGGCCGATTGTTGTCCGATAATATCCACTGGCAAAGCGTTTCGGTCTCAGGACGCGGAATCAGCACACCCCTCTCCACGTGAAAAGTGCGATGACAGAAGTCGGCTTCGCCCAAAACATACTGCACAGGCTCAGCCTGTTCGAGCCGCAGCATTATTTTTTCGAGCTCACCACTGTCGTCTGCAGATAATTCACTAACTTTGCCCGTATAAATATCTGTCAGGGAAAGCCCAAAGCGCACCTCCAACACCGTGCGGACGATTGCTTGCGCCTCGCCTTCGGGATAGAGATGGCCAAGTCGTTGGCATAGTTTCTGATAAGACATATTGCAAAGGTAGAAAATAAAACGAAATGAAACAAGAGGAAACAGACGAAATATACATGCGCCGATGCCTACAACTGGCGCGCAACGGGCAGCAGTTGGCAAAGCCCAACCCCATGGTGGGTGCGGTGATTGTGAGCCAAGCAGGTCAAATAATCGGCGAAGGCTACCACGTTCGATGCGGTGAGGGGCATGCCGAGGTGAACGCTTTCGCATCGGTGCGCACCGAGGACGAACCACTCTTACCCGAATCGACTGTCTATGTCAGCCTCGAACCGTGCTCTCACTACGGAAAAACACCACCATGCGCCGACCTGATTGTCGGCAAGGGGGTAAAAAGAGTGGTATGTGGCTGCGTCGATCCCTTTCCCGAAGTGCAGGGACGGGGCATCCGACGCATACGAGAAGCTGGCATCGAGGTTACCGTAGGTGTGTTGAAAAAGGAATGTCTGGAGTTGAACCGCAAGTTCATCACGTTCAATACGCTGAAGCGTCCGTACATCATATTGAAGTGGGCGCAGACGGAAAACAGAATTATCGGAAACAGTTCCACCATCCTTCCTAATGACGAAGGAAGCAGAACACAGGCAAACCCCTCACATTGTCAGAACGTCCCGACAGCTTCCTTGCAAATATCGACACCGTTTACAAAAATGCTCGTGCATAAATTGCGTGCCGAAAACGATGCCATTCTTGTGGGAAGAGTGACCGACGAGCTCGAACACCCGCAGCTCAACGTGCGCGAATGGAGCGGCCCCAATCCCTGTAAGTGCGTCTTGTCGTCCACGATTCCTGTCCGATCTGCATCGCCCGGCACACTCTCATTCACGGGTATTGGTCCGCTATTGTCCTATCTCTACGAACACAAGCTGCAAAGCCTCATTGTCGAAGGAGGAGCACACACCCTCCAGTCGTTCATCGACGAGGGTTTGTGGGATGAAATCAGAATAGAAACCGCCCCATTCACCGCTGACGAAGGTATCGGAAGCCCTCGTCTGCCCACCAACAGCCACCTTGTAAAAACGGAATACTACGAAAACTGCATAGCGACATACAGGCGACTAACGGAATAAATCCCAACTTCAAGATGATTACAGCACATTTGCAACATTGCAAAAGATGAGCTATTGCATTGTCATAGGTCACCTTTCGCACTACGATAGGTCACCTATGGCAATGCGAAAGCTTATTAGTCGGAAAACGGAAGGTCAGCGGCATTCAGGCAGCTCATCGCAAACGGTCATCAAATAGCTTACAAGCTCACCCGACTGCTCTCCAAAAATGCAGCCAGATGACGATGAATGCGAATGCCGGTACTTGTTGAAAGCAGGACGAACAATACGCCTAAAAAATGGGACGATGAGGCTCTGTTTTCCTTTTTGTACGTATTTATTACCCATAAGGGAATAAACTTTTGGCAAATACGGAGAGTTGAATTACCTTTGTTGATGCAATTTTATGAAAAACCATGAATTGTCGGCAATAAGACAAGCAGCGTTGAGCGAGATTGAGTGTCCGAACGAGATGCGAAAATCGAGTAATACACGTCTGATAGCTGTCCCGTAACAACAAAATATTACAAATAAAATAAATAAAACACTATGAAAGAGAATAGAAAAGAACTGAACCGCAACTTGGCACAGATGCTCAAAGGCGGTGTGATTATGGACGTTACAACTCCCGAACAGGCTAAAATCGCAGAGGCAGCAGGTGCTTGTGCGGTAATGGCACTGGAGCGTATCCCAGCCGACATTCGTGCAGCAGGTGGTGTCTCGCGTATGAGCGACCCTAAAATGATACGTGGCATTCAAGAGGCGGTGAGCATTCCTGTTATGGCAAAGGTGCGTATCGGCCATTTTGTTGAGGCTCAGCTCCTTCAGGCTATAGAAATCGACTATATCGACGAGAGCGAAGTGCTTTCACCAGCTGATGATATCTACCACATTGACAAGAACCAGTTCGACGTTCCGTTTGTTTGTGGTGCGAAAGACTTAGGCGAGGCTTTGCGCCGCATCGCCGAAGGTGCTACGATGATTCGTACAAAGGGCGAGCCTGGTACAGGCGACATCATTCAGGCAGTGCGTCACATGCGCTTGATTCAGAGCGAAATGCACCGTCTGACATCCATGGGTGAGGATGAACTCTACGAAGCTGCAAAGCAGTTGCGTTCTCCTTACGATCTCGTGAAGTACGTTCACGACAACGGAAAGTTGCCAGTAGTGAACTTTGCAGCCGGTGGTGTGGCTACTCCTGCTGACGCTGCGCTGATGATGCAACTTGGTGCAGAGGGTGTGTTCGTAGGCTCAGGTATCTTCAAGTCTGGCAATCCGGAGAAGCGTGCACGTGCCATCGTTCAGGCAGTCACCAACTACAAGGATGCGAAGATGATTGCAGAGTTGAGCGAAGACCTCGGTGAGGCAATGGTAGGCATCAACGAGAGCGAAATCGAAGTGCTGATGGCCGAGCGCGGCAAGTAAAGCAAGAATCACAATAGCCGAGTTATGAGAATTGCGATTCTGGCACTTCAGGGTGCTTTCGCCGAGCACGCTCGCATGATGCAGAAGATTGGCGCGGAGACCTTTGAGGTTCGACAAGCAGCCGACTGGGAACAGCCCAAGGATGGGCTGATCATCCCTGGCGGTGAGAGTACCGTCATGCTGAAACTCCTGCACGAACTGAATCTGTTCGAGCCGATTAAGCGTGATATTGAGCAAGGACTGCCCGTCTATGGTACGTGTGCGGGACTGATATTGCTGTCGAAGGAGGTTGACAATGCTAACAGTTCATACGATCGCTTTGCGACAATGAACATACACACTTGTAGGAATGCTTATGGCAGACAGATGGGAAGTTTCGCAACCACGGCACCCATGAAGGGCATTGCCGAACCTGTGCCCATGACTTTCATCCGCGCACCTTATATCGAGAGTGCCGGAGAGGGAGTGGAGATACTGGCTGAGGTTGACGGACACATCGTTGCTGCCCAACAGGGCAATCAGCTTGTGACGGCCTTCCATCCAGAATTGGGACAGGATACGAGGGTACATGAATATTTCAGCCACCTTGTTTCGTCGTCAGCCTCACGCTGAAAGCATAAATCTTTGCAAGGATAGTGATTGGAATCAAGCCTGAATGACAAGTCAGGTGTTGACATAATCGAGAATCGGTCATCAGGCAGTACGTTCACAATCGGATGATGTCAATATGGCTTCATGACTGATTTGAAAAAAAGATTTGCCCTATCAGACACTTGTGGCTGATGGGGCATTTTTCGGTGCCATTCTCTCACCTGCCGATGGGACTACTCTCGTTCTTCATTCTCCGTTTCGTTATCAGCGATTTGAGCTATGGAGAGGGTTAAGAGAGAACTAAGTTGACACTGTAAGGTTAGTTTTTAGAAGTCGTAGGCTTCTGCCAGAAATAGTCAGGGTCGCTCGTCAGCATTGTATCTTCTGTTGCCTTTGATGTGAATCCCTGTGGCACCAGTCCTATATAAGTCCTTTTTATGTCTCTGAAACGTGGTTCAGGATTAAAGCAATTGAAGTCAGTACATTCCAGCCAATAAAGGTTTTTGGCCATGTAGTAATCCAAATAATACTCTTTGGTGTATGTTTTCTTATTGTTCCAATTGGCATCCTCGTTCAGAACAAGGGGTTGGTTGGCAATCAGTCTGCTTCTCACTTCTTCAATGCTCAACAGATTTCCCTTATCGTCCTCTACATAGGCGTTGAAGGTGGGGTCCATCCAAAGCCATTTGTCGAGTTTTTGAGAATAGACGCAGCAAATCACATGGCAATCGGTATCGTTGGCGTCTTGTGGCAGGCAGGTTACATAGCGGGTGGGATAACCCATTGCCAGATACATGCCGCAGAGTGTGATTGCAAGTTGGCGACAGTTCACGCCCTTGCCAGTCGTCTTGTGATAGTTGTAGATGTCTATGGGGTCGCTCTCGCAAAAGCCAAAGTTGCCGCCATCGTGCTGAATGGTATCGTGAACGAACTTCAGTATGTTTTTGAATTTGGAAATCTCGTCACCATTTCCCGCCACCGAGTCAAGGTTAAAGAAATTGCGGGTGTATTTCAAAGAGTAATTCTCTGGAGACTGGTATCTGAAATGAGGTAACGAATCGGTGCATTCCTTGTTGTAACCCTTGCTGTGCTGCAAGATGAAAAGTTTGTCATACTGACGAATCGATTCCAATATCTTCTTGAATTTCTTGTCGTTTTGTATGTTCTTAAAATCTTCGTCATTCTTTGCGCTACGATAGTTGGTGTATCCGCAAGCAACACTCTGCCGAAAAGCATCAATCGCCTCTTTGCGTTTGTTGACTAACGAATAGGAACAAGCCTGATTATAATAGAGGATGGCTACACTGTTCTTGATAGCTGCGCCATATTTCTCATTTTCTTCTTTCGACAATTCCATTCCATTCCAAAGCTTCAACATTTGGTTGATGGACTGGATTGCTGCCGAATAGTCTTTGTTTTCGTATTGAGCTTTGTAGGCACTATCAAGAGGAGTTAGCTCTGCAATGAGTTTGTTCATTCGGTCCGAATCTGTTTGCGCATGGGCTGACAATGCAGCGATAATCAAAGCAAAAAATAATAATAGGTTCTTTTTCATTGTTTTATGTATTTTTGTTTATATAAATGTTTCGGGCTGTACCTCCCATTCTCTTCAATTAAAAGCAATTTGTTCATTGCAGAAGCAAAGATAATTAATTCGTTTTCTTGTTCTACTACACTTTTGGGTAATTTTGCGGTGAACAAAAGAAAAACTACACTTTTGTGTAGTGAATATAAGACATTTGTATAAATTTTTGTACTTTTGGACAGTAATTTAGTGATAGACATGACAAAGAAAGACGACTTTTTCATACCTTCCAACACGATAGGAAGAATAGAGAATGAACAATATGGGCATATTGTTCCGTTAATCCGTACAGTAGAGGCCTTTTCTCGGTTGTCGTATCAAAGTGTCTATCTGATTGATTACTCACAACAAAATTTCCTGTATGTATCAGACAATCCGCTCTTTCTTTGCGGTCTCTCGTCTCAAGAGGTGAGAGAGCTCGGTTATGCCTATTATCTAAAATATGTACCCGAAGAAGAGCAATCAATGCTGGTTCAGATCAACAGTGGGGGCTTTCGATTATTCGATTCTCTTCCCATGGAGGAACGACAAAGGTGCTACGTAACCTATGATTTTCATTTGTTGTATGACAGGAAGAAAATCCTGATTAACCATAAGCTCACCCCGATTCTGCTGTCCGATGAGGGAAAAGTGTGGATTGCGATGTGCATCGTCTCGCTCTCAACGCATGATACGGCGGGACACATAGAGTTTCATCAAGATGGAAAGTCTGACTATTGGAGGTACTCATTGGAAGGACATCGGTGGATTAAGCAGGAGGGGGTAGTGCTGAAAGAGGAAGAAAAGGATATGCTCCGGCTTGCATCTTCGGGGTTGACCATGAATGAGATAGCCGAAAGAATGTGTAAATCGGTTGACACCGTTAAGTTCTATCGTAGAAATATGTTTGAGCGGTTGAAGGTTGCAAATATCACCGAAGCGCTGTCATTTGCCACCAACAACAAACTTCTTTAGCTGGATTCTTTGGCTGACATGTGCAAACCTTAGCTTTAACTGCTTCATCAACTCAACGATCGCTGAGCTTTTCTTTTGAGATTGGTGAAACATCTGAAAAATCCTGGTTGTCATTCTTCTGAGCTTATGAGTGAGACCACTGCCGGATTCTGAATGTCCGACACTTTTTGTAAAGCATTCCGAGACATAGCCCGTCAATTTTCTATTGTGTTTTTTCAGAAATTTTCCTCAAATGTTCCTGTAAAAAGAAAGGAAGTTGCCGTATCTTAATGATAACCAACAACTTCCTTTTCTATTAATGTACCCAGACCCGGTACAATATCGTAAAAATAAGAGAAACTAAAAGAATATATTATATTGATAATCAGCTATTTGCAATTTTCTTATATTTAGTGATTTTGCCCTTTTTTGCCTGTTTTTTGTTAGATAGTACACTTTTAGTACACTTTGATATTTCAAACTTTTTAGTATCTTTGCAAAATAAGAAAACATCTGAAAATAAACGAGTTAATGATTTTACTCGGTTTGATACACATTTAGGTACATAACTATCAACTATGGCAAAATTAGAAAATAAAGCAAAAGAAAACCCGAAATTGGAGCAAAATGTGCTTTCTGATGGTCAAATAAGTCTTTATCTGGAGTATTATCTTGGTAGAGAAGAAACACCTGTATTGGACGAGGACGGTAACCCTGTTTTATATGAAACAGGTAAGATGGTGGGTAAACCCAAAGTACACATCAAGCACAATAGGCGAAAAGAGAATTTGCAGTTGTATTTGATAGCCAAGCCCCGTACCCCTGTGGAACGGCAAAAGAACAAAGAAACGCTTGAACTGGCTGCCAAGATCCGTGCAGAGCGTGAACAACAATTTAAGGAGAGTATGCTCGGCTATCGTCTGAAGAAAGATAGAAATATCAATTTCTTGGACTACTATCAGGCTTACATTGACAGTTATACAAAGAAAGACTTGCGGATGATAAAGATAGCCTTGAATCGTTTTAGGGATTTTCTGAAAGAGCAATACCCACTCTATGAGTTTGGCATTAAGCCTGACTTGATAACTAAAGATATGATGGAACACTTTGTTGAATACCTGCAATCAAGAAGTGTGGGTGAGGGAGCAAAGAGTATTTACCAACGTTTCAAGAAAGTGGTGCGCTACGCCATCGACCATGAAGTGATGTTGAAAGATCCCTGTAAGGGTGTGGTATGCAAAGTGGATGAACAGATTCTTCGTAAAGATGTGTTGTCTATGGATGAAATCCAATCACTGATTCAATGCCATTACGATAATGAAAACCCAAATGTCAGACGAGCATTTATCCTATGTCTTTATTGTGGACTGCGCTTCTGCGATGTGAAAGACTTAACCTATAAAAATATAGATTACACCAATCGCTTATTGAAGTTTGAGCAGAATAAGACCAAAGGACATTCTGCGCATAGTGGCGTTGTCATCCCCCTAAACGATGGATTATTGTCATTGATTGGTGATGCACCTGAAGACTTGGATTCCTCGATATTCAATTTACCTTCTTATGAAAGCTGTAGCAAATCTGTTAAACGGTGGGTAAAGCGTGCAGGCATCAACAAACATATCAGTTGGCATTGTGCTCGCCATAGCTTTGCCGTGAACATCCTCAATAATGGGGCTAACATTAAAACCGTCGCCAGCCTATTGGGGCATAGCGGATTGAAGCACACAGAGAAATACACCCGTGCAGTGGATAAGCTAAAGTCGGAAGCGATAAATAGTTTACCAGAATTAAAAATGTAGGACTTGATTTATATGGTCTATTCTTAGTCCAAATCTTTTCTAATTGTAATCAGACAGACATGATGAGGAAAACGCCAATTTAGTGATATTTTTGGCTAAACAAATCCATATTTTGCATTATCTTCAAAAAAATGTGTACTTTTGTATTTATAACGAATCTATAATCCATTATGGACAAAGATATTAATCGCATAAAAGTAGTGTTAGCAGAAAAGAAAAGGACAAATAAATGGTTGGCTGAACAACTAGGGTGTGCACCTACTACAGTATCTAAGTGGTGTACCAATGCATGTCAACCACCTATGGAGACATATCTGAAAATAGCCAAGCTGCTCGAAGTAGATATAGCCGAGTTGCTTAACAAAGAATATTTCAAATCAATATAGTATGGCAACCATCAGTAATAAATATATATTCTCAGGGCATGAATCATTCCCTTGCAAAAGCCTATGGCTGAAAAAAGGATATGATTTCATAGTCCATGGAAATAATTTCAGTTCCCCTGATGCGGTAATACAATTAGGTGTCGGGAAGAATATGGTTTCTTCTATTCGCTATTGGCTTGGTGTTTTTGGTATATGTGATGGAGACCAGCCAACATGGTTAGGAAACTATCTGTTTAATGAGAATTATGGAAAGGATAAGTACATTGAGGATATGGCAACTCTATGGCTTTTGCACTTTAATCTTGTATTTTTAAGAAAAGCTTCACTATATAACATGCTATTTTGTGGGCTGCAAAAAGAGCGCTCTACTTTTGAAAAAGGTATTGCGATAACATATGCGAGATTGAAGCTTGCAGAAGTAGGAAAACTATCAGCATATAATGAACGTACTATGGGAAAAGACGTAGGAGTCTTCTTGCAAAACTATGCCTTGCCCCGTAAACCGCAATCCAATGAGGACTATTCTTCTCTTCTGATAGACCTTGACTTGATTCGCTCAAATTCAGAAGGTAAGGGGTACTACTTTAATGTAGACGGTAAGCGTGAGGTAACAAAGGAGATCTTTCTGTATGGTTTATTAAAATTGAAGGAGCTGGAGGGTGACAACAGCTTACCCTTTGATACCATACAAGAAAGAATAGGGCTAGTCTTCTGTATGCAGAACTTCGAGACAGTAGAGATGTTGAAACAACTGGCCAATGAGTACAGTCATTTTTTCGTGTATAGTGATGTGGCTGGTATCAAGCAAGTTCAGTTTATTAAGGACTTGGATATAAAACAGGTATTAGACTATTATTATGGTAAAGACATTTAATTTATCTGCAAACATTGAAAACGGTTTTGCAGAAGGAATGCAATACCTGGTGACTCCTAACGCTCGGAATGCAATTCACAATATTGTGAACGACTTCAAGTCTGGTATTCATTCTTTCACGATTATAGGCTCGTACGGAACAGGAAAATCGAGCTTTCTACTGGCATTAGAATCTGATTTGAAGAAGACTGGTAAGCAGAACTATCTATTGGATGCTAGAATTCTATCAGATGTAAAGTCATTCGAGATTATGAATATTGTTGGCGACTATACTGAGATGTCTACACTTCTCAGTAAGGCTCTAAATGTGGAGGGTAATACCAACAGTATTCTTGATAACCTGAAGAACCATTATGATCAATGTCAAAAGGAAGGCAAATTCCTGCTAATAGTTGTAGACGAGTTCGGCAAGATATTGGAACATGCTGCCAAAAATAGCCCTGAGACGGAGCTGTATTTCTTACAGAAGTTGTCAGAGTTGGTCAATGTACCGACCCGTCAGATGATGCTTCTCATGGTACTCCATCAAAATTTTAGTGCTTATGCCAAAGGATTGACAGAAACACAGACAAACGAGTGGATTAAAGTGAAAGGCCGCTTCAAGGAGATTACCTTTGTAGAGCCTGTTGAGCAGTTACTACAATTGGCATCAAAACAGCTAAAGGAAGAAAGGAAGATAAACGATGCAAATAATATTGAACCACTATATAGGTTAGCCAAAAAAACAGGATATGTGTCTAACGATTTTCCTTTGGAAACAGCTAAGCAGCTATTTCCATTGGATTCGTTCTCAGCCTACACTATTACAAAAGCTATTCAGAGATATGGTCAGAATGAGCGTTCTCTTTTCACTTTCTTAGCAGCGAAAGGAAGCAATTCTATTTCTGAATTTGAACCCGCAAAGCAATTAACATATAATCTTCAGAAAGTTTATGACTATATACTATATAATTTCTATTCCTATCTAAAAGATGCCAATGCAGACTCAATGAGCTGGAGCACCATTCAAGTATCTATAGAGAGAGTTGAAGGTCAAGAATGGGACAGCAAGGAAGATATGTCTCAAGCTGTGAATCTGGTGAAAGCCATTGGCTTATTGAATCTTTTTGGTACAGCAGGATTTAAGCTGACAGCAGAACACATGACGACCTATGCTAAGGAAGCCATGGCTATCAACAATGCCAAGGCAATCATACAGAAGCTGACTGCCAAGAAAATAGTTCGATATGCTGTCTACAAAGAGCGTCTGATGTTGTTCGAAGGTACAGATGTTGACCTTGAAGCAGAAATACGTAAAGCTGGTTTGATAGTTCCTCGCCCTGTGGCCTTTGTTGATGAGCTGAATGTATTTTTCAACAAGCGCATCTCCCAAGTTAAAGCTCACTTCTATCAGAAAGGCACCCCACGATTCTTTGACTACATGATTTGTGAGGAGCCTCAGGATATTATTCCTACTGGCGATACGGACGGCTTCATTGAACTAATTTATTCCACGCAGAAGAATGTTTTGACAGAAATCAAAAGATTAAGCTTAGAAACAGATCATGCACTTGTCTTTGCTTATTTTACCAATACGAAGGATATCGTCAACCACCTCTACAACATCAAGAAGTATATATATCTGTTGGAGCATGTTTTAGATAAGAGTGACCGGGTGGCTGTAAATGAAATCCAAAAATTAAGGGAGTATGAAGAAGCCCTGCTTAATAAAACTATCAACGACAACCTCTTCTCCTATAAGAATTGCGTTATATGGGTGTTTGGAGGTAAAGAGCAGAAGGTAAATTCACATCGTGATTTTAACCAGTTGCTGTCGAAGGTTTGCAATGAAGTCTACAGTAAGACACCTGTGATGGTTAATGAACTATTCAACAGGCATAAACTTAGTGGGATGATTACTCAGGCGAGGAAAAGTTATCTAACATATTTGACGAAGCACTATTCTGAAGACAAAATGGGATTTCCTGAGAATAAATTTCCACCAGAAAAGACAATTTATTTTTCTTTACTTCTGAACACGGGGCTTCATCAAAATGGCGGCTTTGCAGATTCACCTACTAATAAAGGCTTTATGCCTCTATGGGAAGCTTGCGAAGAGTTTCTGCAGAGTACGGAAAACAAAGCAAGGAAAGTGTCTGAACTCATCAAGATCCTTTCCGCGCAGCCCTATAAATTAAAATATGGATTCCTCGAATTTTGGATTCCAACTTTTTTGTTTATCAAACGTCAGGATTTTGCACTCTATGATGCATCAAGGGGAGCTTTTATACCAAATGTGAACATGGAGTTTTTCGATTTGCTACAAAAGCATCCGGGTGACTTTGAGGTTAAAAAGTTTGCTATTGATGGTGTAAAGTTGGGATTTTTCAATCAGTATCGGCGCTTCATTAATCTTGGGGAAGAGTTTTCTATAAGTAATTCCAGTTTCATCGAAACCATCAAGCCGTTCTTAAATTTTTATATGCGGCTGAATGATTATACCAAGCACACTCGCAAATTTAACCACGAGTCAACCATGAAATTCCGTGATGTGCTAGCAAAAGCAAAAGATCCGGAAAAAGCATTCTTCAATGATTTGCCAGAAGCATTGGGATTTGACCATGCGAAATTGAAACATGAAGAGTTTATTCGTGAATATGGCAATATAATCCAGCGTGCTATCAGAGAATTGCGTTCTTGCTATACGCAGTTGATAGACCGCATAGAAGAAAGATTAGTGGATAAGTTTGGTTTGCAGAGCTACGAATATAGCGAGTACATTTTAGAAGTTCGCAAGAGATTGGCCAATGTCAAGGTCTATCTACTGACAGACAAACAGCGTGAATTCTACCATCATGTGATGACAGAATACGACACTCGAACCCTATGGTACCAGTCTATATGTTATACCATACTTGAGCAGCGTCTTGATGCGCTCAGAGATGAACAGGAAGATAAGCTCGTAGATGACCTCATCTATTTGTTCCGTGAGTGCGAAAAATATGCAGATATTTCCAAGAAAGTTGACGATACTGACAAGAATGAGGCCTACTCTTTTGACATGGTTACAAACAATGGTACTAACATTAGGACACAAACTTACGTGCTTCCAGAGAAAGATAAAACGAAAGCTGACGAACTGGAGAAAAAGATTAGTCAGCTATTATCTGGTGATAGCAATGTAGATATTTGCACATTGCTGTCAATATTGAACAAAAAGATGAATAAATGACAAAAGTAAGACATATATTAGGCATATCAGGCGGTAAAGATAGTGCAGCTCTCGCCATCTATCTGAAAAAAACATACCCATCGCTAAAGATTGAATACTACAATTCAGATACAGGTTGCGAATTGGCAGAAACAGAAGCACTAATTAATCGTTTGGAAGCTTACTTGGGAAAAATAGAACGATTAAGGGCCGCGAAGGATAGTCCGGAGCCAACTCCATTCCATCACTTTTTGAAAGCCATGGGGGGATTTCTTCCTTCACCACAAGTTCGCTGGTGTACTAAGAAAATGAAACTGGATAAGTTTGAAGAATACGTAGGAAGTGATTATGCTGTTTCATATGTTGGCATCCGTGGCGATGAGGATAGAGACGGTTATATCTCATCGAAGCTCAATATTCAGGCCGTATTCCCATTCCGTAAGAATATATGGAGTATAGATGTTATTAATAAATTCCTACACAATGAGAATTTAGATCGGATAGTTGACATATACGAGAGATTATGTCCAAAAGGATCCCTGCGAGACGAGATTATTGAGATAGTGAAGAGACCTGTCGCCAAGCAGTTCTATTACTCGAAGAAAATGAATACTTTACTTGATTACGACGTAAAGTTGTTTAATCATGCTGTCTTTGAATTCCTGAAAACTACTGATTATCCGGTGGGTAAACTTGACAAATTCCCACTCCTAGACAATACGGATGTGCTAGTAAAAGAAGACATTTTCCGTTTATTGAAAGAGAGTGGTGTGGGTGTTCCTGCCTACTACGAGGAAATCCCTTTCGAGGTAGATGGCGAAAAAGGCACTTATTGCCGCAGTCGTTCTGGTTGTTACTTCTGTTTTTTCCAGCAAAAGATAGAGTGGGTCTGGCTCTATGAGCAACATCCTGATTTATTCAAGAAAGCAATGGAATTTGAAAAAGATGGATATACATGGAATCAGAACGAAAGCCTTGCTGATTTGATAAAGCCTGAGCGAATCCGTCAAATTAAACTTGATATCATCAAGCGACAAAAAGAGAATCGTGCCAACCACAAGGGCACTACTCTTGTGGATATTTTGGGTGACGATATAATGTGTACGAATTGTTTCATATAATTTAAAGTGTATGCTTAAAGCAAATGTACTTTGGCCAGGCAGTCGTCGTTATAAGTCACGAACAGAGTGGGAACCTATCGGTTTCTTTTCCGAGGCATTGTGCAATGCAACTCAGTTTGATATAAAACTGGGCTTCTTTTCTTCATCGGCAATCAATATCTTGTCAGATGGATTTGCAACGTTCCTTTATAATGGTGGACGTATGCGAATGGTTATCAATGATATTCTTTCCATTGAAGACAAGCAAGCTATGATAGCAGGTGAGGCCGGTGACTTAATTCAATATTTTGACCTAAATAACTTAGAGGAAGTCAAACGTACCTTGTCCGAGAGAGATAAACATTTTTTCGAATGTTTGGCATGGCTTATTAAGAATGAAAGGCTGGAGATAAAGATTGTGGTACCCAAAGATGGGGAAGGTATTGCTCATTCAAAATGCGGATTGTTCTCTGATGGGTTGAACAAGGTAGCCTTTGAAGGTTCTTGTAATTTTTCCCGTACTGCCCTAATTGATAATTTAGAGAGCCTTACAGCTTTCTGTGATTGGGATGGACAAGGTGATGTGTATAAGACAGAAGACATAGCTGAGGATTTTGAAAGGACGTTCTTTGGTAGAGATGATTCTGTCGTCTATCTGAAAGCCGATGACGTAAAAGCTGGAATCTATGCCAATTTTAAACATAAAGAGATTGGTGAGTTGATGCGTGATGAACAGAATCTTATTTTAAGACGGCTTAATGACCACCTTCCCTTAAGCATTCAAGCTATTTTAAATAAAGCCCAAAAGAAGGTGGAAAGCATCGTTAAAAAGTTAGAGGGACAAAACATTGATGTTTTAAAAGAAAAGGAGCCAAGATTTCCTTTCGATGAGCCACGAGGCTATCAGAAACAAGCATATGAAAATTGGAAAGTAAAACAGAAAGGACTATTCGCGATGGCTACTGGTACAGGCAAGACTCTTACTTCGCTGAATTGTCTGCTCAACATCTGGAAGAAATTTCATTTCTATAAAGCAATTATCCTCGTACCTACTATCACGCTTGTTGACCAATGGGAAGATGAGTGTAAAAGGTTTCATTTTAATCATATTACTAAGGTTAGTTCTAAAAATCCTAAGTGGAAAACGGAACTTGACAGTATAAAGACAAAGGAGAGTATCAAGATAGACGGAGAAGAGTCGTCGTTTATCATTATAGCGACATATGCCTCCTTTGCAAGAGAAAACATCTTCCGTGAGTTAGTTAACTTTAACAGGAACACTACCCGACAGATGCTACTTATTGCTGATGAAGCACACAACATGGGGGCAGGAAGGATATTAGACAGGTTAGGCGGGGTTAAGTTCGCTCGTCGCATAGGACTTTCTGCAACACCAGAACGCCAGTTTGATGACAGTGGTAATAAAGCCATTATGGAATTCTTTGGCTGTGAGAACGGATACACCTTTGAGTTTAACATGAAAGAAGCTATTGATAAAGGATACCTTTGCCGATACATGTATTTTCCACATATAGTACATCTAAATGATGCAGAAATGGCTGAATATATGCGTATCTCATTGCAGTTGGCCAAGTTCTTTAACCAGGAAAAGGAATCATTCCCCAAAGGAGATGATATTTTGACGCGATTATTGCTGAAACGGAAACGCATTGTTCACAAAACCCAAGAGAAAGAAGTGATATTCCAACAAATCGTTCAGGAAAGGTACACCGAGAAAGGAAATTTGAAATATACTTTGGTCTATGTTCCAGAAGGTACAAGGCCTGATGATGAAACAGCTGATGTCTTTGACAGCATAGAGAGTGTAAATGATGATGACTTTTCTGAAAACCTGATTGACACGTATACAAGGATTGTACAGGATGTCAGTAAAACCACGACCGTGAAGAAGTTCGTATCAGGAATTAAGGAACGAAACGAGATTCTTGAAAAGTTTGCTTGCGGTGATATTGAGGTTTTGACCTCCATGAAATGCCTTGATGAAGGCGTTGACGTACCTCGTAGTGAGATGGCAATTTTTTGTGCCAGCACGGGAAATCCAAGGCAATTTATTCAGAGGAGAGGTCGTATATTACGAAAGCATCCAGACAAGCATATAGCCATAATACACGATTTGGTTGTGACTCCCGAGGTGAATTCAGCACAGGAGAACTACAACATGGAACGTAGTCTAATAAGAAGTGAATTGAAAAGAGTTCGTGACTTTGCTGTATTATCAGAAAATGCGGACTTTGCATATAACGAGTTAAACGAAATACTATCACATTATAACATATCTTTATTCTGATTATGGCAAGAAATAATGACAACAAAATGCTACAAGCAGTCTTGCTTGATGAGAATCTGATGAAGTTCGGAGATTATTCTCCTTCTGACATCAGTACAATAGAGCAGGCGCTTGATTCTGATAATTATGTAATCAATGCTGTTGCACAGATTATTAAACGTACAGGAGAAGGGGCTTCCGAAAAAGAACTTTGGAAAGAAATAGACAAATATTTAATTGACAACGTATGATAATCAAGGAAATCCGAATCAAAAATTTCCGTAGTTACTACGGAGATAATAATATATTTGAGTTTTCAGACGGCCTAACCCTTATTCTCGGAGATAATGGCGACGGTAAGACAACTTTCTTTGATGCTCTACAATGGTTGTTCAATACAACTATTGATAAGGGCAATGTTGACCACATGTCGGAAATGCGAAAGTCAAAGATGGAGATTGGCGAAAAAGATGTAGTTTCCGTTGCTATGCTTTTTGAGCACGATGGTGAAAAATCCGTAGAAAAGTCTTTTTCCGTTGAACGTGTTAGCGAAGACTTCTTTAGAGTCGGTACACTTGTTTATAGAGGTTATGAAACTTCTGGCTCAGAACGCATTCAAGTGAGTGGAAAGAACCTCATAGACAGATGCTACGATGCCTTTATCCAAAGGTTTAGTATGTTTAAGGGGGAGTCGGAACTTAATGTGTTTGACAATGCCACTGCTTTAAAAGATCTGGTCAACAAATTTTCTGATATAAGAAAGTTCGATGATCTTGTAGAATACACATCATCTTTTGAGGAGAAAGCAAATTCTGCCTATCTGAAAGAAATGAAGTCTGACAGGAAGGTTGCAGGTGAGGCTAAAGCATTAGAATTGCAGATAAATCGTCTTGCCGAGGAAATTTCAACTAAAAAGAAGGATATTAGAGATAAAACGACATCGTTGGAGGTGTTTTCTAAAAGGCTGGGGGAACTTGAAGAGAATCAGGAAACATCTGAAAGATATAAAGACATCCAAAGTAGGTTAAAGAGTAAGGAAGAGAAACGTAGGAAATTAAAAGCCCAAATAAGTTATATCGATTATAATCACGCACTTCTTGATAGAATGTGGGTTCTTTGCGCTTTCCCAGATGTTTTACAAGAGTTCAAGCAAAAATGCTCTGCTCTCAGTAGGGAAAAGAGAAAGCAAGAAAAAGATTATGAGCGTCAAAAGGCTATTGAAATTGGGAAATTGGAAGCAGTCAAAGAAATGCAAGGTGCATTAGTTAATGGTGCGCCTGAACTTCCTTGGTATCTACCCAATCAGGAAACAATGGAGGAGATGCTGAACGACCATATCTGCAAGGTGTGTGGTCGTCCCGCTGAAGAAGGGTCGGAGGCATACAACTTTATGTTGCAGAAACTTGAGGAGTATAAGAGGCATATAGCGCTGGAGGCCACTAAGAAGAGTCAGAAGGAAGCCATTGAAGAGAAGGAACTTTTCAAGTTTGGCAACATTGAGTCACTGCATAATCTGAGCATTTCGCTCAGCGGTAGCAATGAGTCGCAAGTTTCTGGGCTTGTTCGTGAAATTAGTGACCGCATGGGGCTGGTGGAGCGTCTGAACGAGGACCTGAAGGAAGTGGAGCGACAGATACAAGAAACGATAGACGAGAAATCGCGCCTGCTGATTCAGGCTGGAAATGTGTCTGAAGCTATTTTGGAGAAGGATTTCAACGACATCAAAGGACTGTTTGAACAGAAAGGTAGAGCAGAGGTGAGGCTTGTAGAATTGAATGGTGATTTGGCACAACTTCTGACAAGGATGGATGGATTGCAGAAACAGATGGATGAGCTGAATCCCGACAGTTCGCAGGTAAAAGTGTATCGTGACGTTCATCGTGTCCTTGAAGAGATTGCTAAAGCCTTTGCATTTGCTAAAAAGGAAAACCTTCGCCGTTTTCTTGCTGAGATGCAAGATAAGGCGAATGGATATCTGGAACAGTTAAGCGCAAGTGACTTTCATGGAGAAATTCGGCTCAGGCAGACGGCAGACGACTCGACAGAAATCCGCCTGTATAGTTCAAACGGTACGGAAATCAAGAAACCGTCTGGCTCACAATTGACGGTAATGTATATATCCGTCCTGTTTGCCATATCCGACTTTACACAAGAAAAACGTGACGAGGATTATCCTCTTGTGTTTGATGCTGCAACATCATCATTTGGCGATTCCAAGGAAGAGAACTTCTACAATGTGATTGACAACTTGAAAAAACAGTGTATCATTGTGACCAAGGATTTCATCACCAAGGGAAGGGTTCGCTTCCCTGAAATTGAAAAACTGACATGTTGTGTCTATCGTATCAAGAAAGCCGACGGCTTTGATTCAAAGAATATGGCAACAGTTCGTACAACAATAGAAAAAATAAAGTAATATGGAATCATTATATGAACTTTGGGGCAAGCGTAATCCCGAATGGGAAGAACGTTATCAAGACTCCGTGATAAGTGTGTTCTCGGACTATGGTAAGGGAGTGAATCAGTATCAGGAGGTAAGGGGAAAAATATATGGAGCAGGCTACGAAGTGTTTATATTGGCCTTTTTCATTGGATTGTATAGCAATAAAACTAAACCTTTGATAGAAGATAAAGCCAAAAAGAAACACTTTGGTTGGGCTATCTCCAACTGGGGGACAGGCGAATCACGCCTTGGCCGAACACAATATCCACGCTTGCGGGAATATATGTTCGCTGCATTAATAGCCAGAACGGATATTGACTTCATTGCTTTAGATAAAGGCGAAATCACTCAGCGCAAGGTTGTGGATGATCTCATTACCAAAATGGAGGAATACGCTAACTATGGCTTTGACCTTATTAAGGAGAAGCTGGAGGAAAATTCTAATTATTTCTTCAAAGAAACAGCATTTCTCCGTGTATTCTTAGACTTCTTGAAAAAGGATGAAGAGGATGATGCAATGGATGATGTACCGGAGTCGTTGGATTAATAAATTAATTATTCTTTATAATTATGGAATACAAGAATAAAGAACTAAGAATTAGAGATTTAATAAGCCTCATAGAGAGTAAGTCTATAAATTTGCGCCCTCCATATCAGCGTAATTTCATATGGACACCTAAAGATCAAAGACTACTTATTGACTCAATTTATAAAGGATACCCGCTGCCAAATTTTTTTATACTAAAAAATGAGAATGGAAAATATGAAATGGTGGATGGACAACAGCGTGCGACAACTATCTATAAATACTATCATAATGAGTTTAAGGATAATCAAAAGAAGTTCTTTAAAGAATACGCCCCGGAATTTTTCTTAGACTATCGACTTAATATTGTTGAGATTGGAAATTTTGATTCTTCAAAAGGAGAATCAAAAGAAGAGTTCTTTTATCTGGTAAATAAAAGAGGCATTCAACTTAACCCTGCGGAAGTAAATCAAGCATATCATCATGATTCTGATTTCCTTAAGTTAGTTTATAGGATTATGGATATTCAACAACTCATAGAACTGGATATTTTTACAGACAAGACAAAACTTCGCATGAATGACCGGGGACTTATAGAAGAAATTGTCGCATACCTGTTCTATGGTATTACAGAAAAAAGGAATGCTGTCGAGAATTTATTTGAGGCAAAATTAAATGAAGAAGTGGTTAATGAAAAATATGCCCGTTTTTCAAAGGTAATAAATAAAATATATGCCTTAAATGACATAAAGCCAATAAAGCAAACAAGGTATAAACAAAAGAATGATTTTTATACTCTTTTTTGTTTCATAAACGAACATATCGATGAAGAGTTTGAAGTTCTTCGGTATCAATACAAGATATTGACTTTCATTAGCGAAAACGATTTTATTACTCCTTCAAATGAAGATTGTCGTCCTTTTATGGATTATGCTATTAATTGTGTTAGTCAGTCCAATTCGAAAAGAGCCCGTGAAATGCGTCTACAATTTTTTGAACAATTATTATGTAATAAGAAAGAGAACGGGGGGGATGTGGTGAATGAAATCATAGATTATCTTTTAAAGGAATACGGATTAGATAAAATAGAACTAAATCCTATAGGAAAGTATTGGTTAATAGATCTGTCAAACTTGGAATAGTATGGATATGCTTGTAGTAACAAATTTTGTTTCTAAGGGAAATATTATCTTTCTAAACAATGAACCTCGTAATAATCAACTAAGCATAAACAATATAGATTATTATGCTTATTCCGTAAGCCCGCAATCTAAACGGAATAAAGGTGCACATTCGTATGTTTTGGCATTATATCCAAGTCAAGATTTTATTGATATTTACAAATCCCAACCTCAGAAAGTTATAAAAATATCAAATGTGCGTGATTTTTTTAGAGATGGTGATTATGTTGGAAGTGATGCCAATGAAAGATTCCGCACAGAGATTAGTGCTTTGGAGGTCTGTAAAAGGAAGCATATACCCAACATAATAGAAATTGACCTTCAAGGATATGTACAATGTACAGAATCATACAAAACAAGAAAAGGCGAAGAAAAAGAAAAGAAAGAATTCTTTCCTTTCTATATGATGGATTATGCAGATAGTGACCTTAAGCAGTATTTAGAGGAGTATGATATTGACAAATCAGAAAAGTTAGATTTATGCCTGCAACTAGCGGAGGGGCTGAATGATTTAAATGAGTTAGGTTATTACCACCGAGATATAAAACCAGATAATATTTTGATTTTTCATGAAAGTCAATGGAAGATTGGAGATTTAGGTCTTGTAACACGTAGAGACTTGGATTATGATAGGCAAAATGAATTCATAGGTCCCAAAGGGTGGCTTTCTCCTGAGGCTATGAATAAGTATCTTGCAGAAGGAAGAGGCGAAAAAAAAATTGATTGCAAGATAGACAATCAATCAGATGTTTTTCAGTTAGGCAAAGTTTTTTGGTATATTTTTCAAGGAAATGCTCCCATAGGATGTATCTGTAGGGAGGATTTCTTTGAAAGAGAAGAATCTATATACGTTCTTATTCGTACAATGATAAATCATTCGAAAAAGAAAAGAATCAGAAATATGGCAGACGTAGTAAAAGAGTTACGTAGAATAATTGATACACTATAATAGTGTAGCAGGTAAAACAAAAATGCCAGATAGTGTATGAATAAAAGGATATTAACTATTAAAAGTATGTGGAAGTTTCGGAAAATCTCATGAGTGTAACGGAATATGTATGCAGATCCAATTATATGGAGCCCATATTTAGTATATAAAACTCGAGCCTGAAAATATAACGGCATAGATTTTTCCATTATTAAACAATGATATATGACTATACAAGAGATACGAACTCGCAAGGAAGATCAGACATTTGATTGCAAAAGCATTCAAATTGATCCGAAAGCATTAGCTATTACCATTGTGGCGTTTGCTAATGCTGACGGTGGTGATATCGCTATCGGTGTGTCTGACAAGACAAGGAAGACAGAAGGGGTTGACCAGCATACAGAAAAATTGAATGAATTGTTGCGTGTGCCCTTAGACTTCTGTAATCCTTCTGTGTCTATTACCAGCGAATTGTTGCCATGCACGGATAAGGATGGAAACGAGAATCATATTATATTGATGCACGTTCCTGCAAGTTCTGAACTACATGCTAATCAAGCAGACGAAGCTTTTATGCGTGTTGGCGACAAAAGTAGAAAACTGTCTTTTGAAGAGCGCATACAGTTGATGTATGACAAGGGTGAGCGTTACGATGAAGATACAGCAGTGTATGGTGCTACGGTAGATGATATTGATATGGCTGCTGTCGAAAGATATATAGAATTGATTGGTTATACCAAGTCTGCCAAGCAATATCTACATGAAAATAATGGCTTCATAACTACCAACGCCAAGGGAGAGCAGCAAGTTAGTGTAGCTTGTATCCTGTTGTTTGGTAAATATCCTCAAAAGTTCTTTCCTCGTGGACGTACTCGTTTCATTCGCTATAAAGGAACAGAGGAGCGAGTGGGTGCAGAAATGAACGTGATTAAGGACGTAACCTTTGAAGGAACCATACTTGATCAGGTGAAGGCCACGATAGCTTATCTTGAAACCCAAGTGGAGGAACACACTTTCCTAGGACAGCATGGGCAGTTTGTAACCAACAGAGATTATCCAAAGTTTGTTATTCAAGAAATGGTTGTCAACGCTTGCTGCCACCGAGCCTACAATATTAAGGGTACGGAAATCCAAATAAAGATGCTTGACGATCGTCTTGTATTCGAGTCGCCCGGTAGGTTACCCGGAATGGTCAAGCCCTCTAACATTCGTCATACGCATTTCTCACGCAATCCGAAAATTGCTCAATTCTTAAAAGCATACGACTATGTAAAAGAGTTTGGAGAGGGTGTTGATCGTGTATGCAGGGAATTGGAAGCTAATGGTACACCACATTTATCTTTCCATCTTGATGATTTTATTTTGAAAATTACAGTACCGAAGGTGGCAGAAAATAGCAATAAAGTAGCAGAAAAGGTAGCAGAAAATAGCAACAAAGTAGCAGAAAAGGTAGCAGAGGCAAATAAAAAGGTAACAGAAAGATTAATTGAAAAGGCTAATGCTCATGGAGAAAGATTAACGGCTAACCGAATCAAGATATTGGAACTGATGTTAGAAGATCCCTATATATCAAGGGCAGATTTGGCTAAAAATATAGGAATTAGTGAAACTTCCATCTATCGTAATATTGAAGTTATGCGTGGCAGATATCTCCGTCGTGTTGGACCAGATAATGGTGGCTTTTGGGAAATCATAGAATAATATGGTGATATAACAAGCCCAACCTGCATCTCGTTTGGTTGGGCTTGCTTCGTAGAGTATTATTTCAATTTCTTCTGCATCAAGCTATCAGCCTTAGATTTTAGTTGTAAGTCGTATCCGTCTGCCTTTTCTTTGATTAGCTTGATAATCTTTTCATCACGATGAATGTCAAATACCTCATTGAGCCATAGGATTTCCTTGGGACTACATCCTCTCCATACTCTGATGATGCGGAATTTCAAGGCATCATCTTCATATTGCTGTTTGCTTTGCAACAAGAAGTAATTGCCGACCAAAGAAATAAGACAGAGGATAGACACAGCCACCACAGTAATAAAGACTTTCGATGACTTAATGTCAAAACTATGCCTATGAATATGTTCCTGCGGTTGTGGATGCTCTTTCTGCTCCTGCCATTCGTGCAACATGGTCATGACGCTTGCCACCAATTTGTCCATGGATTTAGCCTCCTCGTCTTTGATGCGCACTTGTACTCCAATATACTTGTTAATCACATCTTTTGTTCGCTGTTCATACTGATTGAGCAATTCCTGTTCCTGCTGATTGTCATGCTGTACAGGTGTAGAGGGAACATGGAAAGAGACAGAGTTGTTCTCCTTTTCTTTCAGCCCCTTTAGTTCCCTGTAAATTGTCTCCAGTTGGTACTGTCCTATAAAAGTGTGTAAGCTCCTTTTTTCTTATCTTTGTATTTGTAAACTATAAAAAAGGAAAAAATGAAACTTACACATTCGCAAATTTCGGAAATTCTTTCGAATTACACAAGTAGCAGCGAGGGTTTTGTTACCCTTCAGTCATTAATCATGAACTCCCTGATGTATCATGAACGAGAGTTGTTCGTCAGCGAAAATGCCCATGAGCAATGCAATGGTTTCCGTTCCCGTCGTTGGTACAGTCACGGCTTTGAGTTCTCGCTCCGTATTCCGCGCAGTCGTAGCGGAAACTTCTATCCCATTCTCTTAGGGTTGATACGCAGCGAAAGCGAGGAACGTGCCAAATTGTTCAATCTCCTCTACACCAAAGG
>NZ_AUME01000028.1 GCF_000430525.1 Prevotella corporis DSM 18810 = JCM 8529
ACGTTCCTCACTTTCGCTGCGTATCACCCCTAAGAGAATGGGATAGAAGTTTCCGCTACGACTGCGCGGAATACGGAGCGAGAACTCAAAGCCGTGACTGTACCAACGGCGAGAACGGAAGCCATTGCATTGCTCATGGGCATTTTCGCTGACGAACAACTCTCGTTCATGATACATCAGGGAGTTCATGATTAATGACTGAAGGGTAACAAAACCCTCGCTGCTGCTTGTGTAATTCGAAAGAATTTCCGAAATTTGCGAATGTGTAAGTTTCATTTTTTTCTTTTTTATGGTTTACAAATACAAAGATAAGAAAAAAGGAGCTTACACACTTTTATAGGACAGTACCTCTTGACTTTACATTTTGGCCCCAAGAATGACTTTTTATCGTATGATAGAAAAGATATCCACTGATTAGCATAAACAATGGCATATGGAAGCTATATATAGCTATAAATAAAGGGTTTTCGAAAAAATCCCCATTATTGCACTCAAATGAACCATATTGGATGTTATGCCCGAAAACCACTAATATTATAGCAATTCCTTTGACAACATCCAAATATAGATTTCGAGATCTTGGTTGAGATATATTTGACTGACTATCTTTTTTCATGTTATCGTTATTTCCAACAATAGAATAAATCACTTTTTTGGACTTATCATATTTTTGACAATAGATTTTCAACCTGTTTCGAATTAGATTCCAAGAGTAATCTTACAGTAGTACTTAATAAATGCTTCACAGAGAGTTCAACTCTTGCAGTCTTTATAAGATCTTATTTTCTTTGGCATCCCAAACGACACGTTCTATATGATGTCCATTGTGAATACTGCGTAATATTTCGACACAATCATTTCGTTTTTTTAGTCTAAGTTCTTAAGGCTGATGTCCTAGCGAGAGTCAAGGAGAGCGTTGCTTACTTGTCAGGGTCTCGGGGGCGGAAACCAATGAACTTATTAGCCAAAAATTTAGAACTTTGGTCGGTGGCTTTAAGCAAATTTTGGTATAATAAGCTATGCCAATATATTATTTTGCTATTCTACGTGTGCAAAGATAGCGAATAAGTTTGGTGGAATCAAATGATTAATAAGGAAAAATTATTTGATTCGTATGCTTTAACCATCGTAAAGATGAGTGTAAAGTAAACTGTTTCGGGCAACTATAAAAAATAGTTTACCACAGTTTATTTTTATGGACAATAATAAATTCTAACAAGGAACACTATGCCTAACTTGTCAAAATAGGGAGAGTTTAACCCAGTCTGAGGTTACATTTTCAAAAGATGACCTATTGCAAAGTAAAAGGTGACGTATTGAGGAACAATAGGTCACCTTTCAGTTAATAATCTTAAAGCAGATTACTGAAGAAGTCAGGTATGTTATCTGAGGTCGATAATTTCCGCCTTATCAGTTTCTTTCGCATTGAAATGAAAAAGTTTATCGGGTTGCTTGCCGACTCGTATATTTGTGATATTGATAGTCACCCATTTACCATTTTGTAAGAATTTTATCTTTTGTGGCTGATAGCGTTTGTTGACGGTAATATAAATTTCTTGTAAACTGCGTGCAGGATGAATGGCCTTCAAATATATATTATAATTGGTACTGGCTTTCATAGAAATTTGATAGCCATTCTTATAGATGGTCATGAAACTATAAGGATTCATTGACATTCGCTGGGCTTCGTTTGGTGTGGATATATTAACCTCGTTGGTTTTCTTCATATATGTCCACTGCGTTTTTCCATCAAACCAGATTGTGGCCTGGGGAGTCAGGGCCTTAAATTTCTTGCCTTTTATAAAAATAGTACCTTTCGTGTTACCGTATTGTGAGCTGATAACAGAAAAGTTGGCAGATGCACCACCTGACTTTTCTAAAACTTTAGAAACTTTGTCAAGAACATTTTTTGCTTGATTTGAACTTTGTGCATAAAAATTTGTACACAATAACAATGCTAATGCCAAAAATGTAAATCTAATTGTTTTCATAACTTATTTATTAACTACGAAGGCGAGAAAGCATAACGTCTAAACTTGTTTCATCTGCAATTAATACT
Organism: Prevotella corporis DSM 18810 = JCM 8529; assembly: GCF_000430525.1. Taxonomy (GTDB): domain Bacteria; phylum Bacteroidota; class Bacteroidia; order Bacteroidales; family Bacteroidaceae; genus Prevotella; species Prevotella corporis. The sequence continues at coordinate 2,060 of NZ_AUME01000028.1, forward strand.
TCTCGTGGTTTTGACCCTTGTGCAGCACCAACAATACCCGCCTTCTCCATTTGATCCATTAGACGGCCAGCTCTATTATATCCAATGGAAAAGCGTCGTTGTATCATACTTGTTGAACCTTGCTGGTTCAGAACAATAGCCCTTGCCGCATCTTCAAAAAGCGGATCGATATTTTGTGTGTCCAAACTGTCACCGTTCACATTGCCGTCTTCGGATATCGGTTCTGGGATTTCCAAAGGCTGTGTCGGCCCAACTTGCTCTGCTATGAACTTGGATATATTCTCAACTTCGGGCGTATCAACAAATGCACACTGAACTCGGTTTGGTTCGCCACCATTCAGATAGAGCATATCGCCTCGGCCGACGAGTTGTTGCGCACCCGGACGGTCAAGAATGATTCTTGAATCCATCATCGCACCAACCCTGAAAGCTATTCTGCCTGGGAAGTTAGCCTTAATGTTACCTGTTATAATGGTTGTGGTAGGGCGCTGGGTTGCAATAATCATGTGTATTCCCACCGCACGTGCCAATTGTGCGATGCGGGTAATAGGCATTTCAATTTCTTTACCAGCCGTTAAAATCAAGTCACCAAATTCATCGATAATGACCACTATATAGGGCATAAAATCATGACCCTCATGCGGATTTAACTTCCGAGTGAGAAATTTCTTATTGTATTCCTTGATATTTCTTGCTCCCGCTGCTTTCAACAGATCATAGCGTTCGTCCATTAGTACACATAGACCTTTTAAAGTCTTGACAACCTTTTGGACGTCGGTAATAATGGGTTCTTCCATATTTTCTTCAACAGAAGCCATGAAGTGCTTAGCTATTGGAGCATAAATGCTAAATTCAACCTTCTTGGGATCGACAAGAACAATTTTTAATTCGTTAGGATGTTTTTTGTAGAGTAGGGAAGTGATAATGGCATTGAGCCCTACCGATTTGCCCTGTCCGGTCGCTCCAGCTACGAGTAAGTGTGGTATTTTAGCCAAATCAACCATAAACACATCGTTTGTGATAGTCTTTCCCAATGCGATTGGTAATTCCATACTTGAGTCCTGGAACTTTTTGGAATTAAGAATTGAATACATAGAGACGATGGACGGTTTCGCATTCGGCACTTCAATGCCTATCGTACCTTTCCCAGGCATAGGGGCGATGATGCGGATACCTATTGCTGCAAGGCTCAAAGCTATGTCATCTTCCAGATTCTTAATCTTTGAGATTCTCACTCCCTGCGCAGGGGTAATTTCATATAGAGTAATAGTTGGGCCGACAGTTGCACGAATACTTCGTATTTGCACACCAAAATCGTTTAATACCTTGATGATTCTATTCTTGTTCGCTTCAAGTTCTTCTTTATCGACAAAACTTATCTGTGCATCAGAGTCGTATTCTTTCAGCAAGCTCAGGTTAGGGTATTTCCATTTAAGGAAAGGCTCATGCGGATTAATGGGCGTTGATAGGTCCAAATGTCCAGCAACAGTTTTACCGCTTGCTTTTTCTTCATTCTTGGTTTCCTCTATTTCTAAACCGACTTCTTTAGTTTCAGATATCGGTTCGTAAATTTGGGATTTCAATTTGTCATTGTCGTCGCCCAGAATGACATCATCCGAAAGATCAACTGTCTGTGGCGTGGTCTCAACAAAATCATCGAGGCCTTCTTCTGATGGTTCTTCGTTTACAGACTCTTGGATGTCATTTGCATGGTTCACTATTGTAAACTTCACCTTATCCCGGATATATCCAACAGGATTTAATATTTTGCGAACGACCGTAATAGTCTCTGAAGTAAGAAAAGTAAGAAAAGCAAGCATCACAATGACAAGCAATGCTACCAATCCTGGTGCACCAATTATATTTTCTAAATACTGGACACAAAAAGCGCCGTGATCTCCACCAGGATTGAATACTTGTTCGCCCATTAGTGGGGTTAAAAACTTTGCAAATGCAACCGAACTCCATACCATGACCAAGGATGTGCCAAAGAACCATTTCCAAAGATTAGTCTTTTCATAGGCCTTAATCATCTTGACACTGCATACCACGATAAAAACAGGAATTAGGAAGGCAGGAATACCAAAGCATTTTGAAATCAAAAAGTAAGAGAGGATAGCACCGATAGACCCACAATAATTTTGAAATTCCTGAGCTTTATTTTCTATTTCTCCGGGGCGTAAGGCAGTAACAAGACTTTGATCGGCTTGCCCTGTCGAGAAATAGCTTATAAATGCAATGCAAATAAAGGTTGCAAGACATAAAAGTATAAGACCGAGTACAAAGCCTGTCTTGTCGTTGATGATATAATTAATGCCAATAGCTTCACTAAAAGTCGTGGATTTGCGCTCAGTTTTCTTTCTTGCCATTATACTATGTGTCTATTTTATTGCAAAAGTAGCAAATTTAAGCCGAAATCGAATATAATTCCATAACTTTTTTCTAATTTTGCAAGTGGAATAAGACTACATGACTACAATATTATATAATAAATTCGACAAAAAGAGTATTGCACTACTTCCAAGAGCAACGTTCCCAGGTAGAATCGTTGTTGTGGTAACTCAATCAGAGGCTAATAAGGCTGTTAATTTTCTTCTCTCAAAGAGAATCTTGGGCATAGATACGGAGACTCGTCCGGTTTTCAAGAAAGGGCAACGGCATAAAGTGGCTTTGCTACAAGTTAGTACTCATGACATCTGTTTCCTTTTCCGCTTAAACATTATCGGTATCCCACAATGTTTAATCAGACTATTGGAAGACACGAAGGTGCCTAAGATAGGCCTGTCTTTACATGATGACTTCCTGATGCTACATCAAAGGGCAGAATTTAGACAAGGTCTTTTCATTGATCTTCAAGATTGTGTAAAAGAATTTGGGATTGAAGATTTGAGTTTACAGAAATTATATGCTAACTTGTTTCACGAACGCATTACCAAACGAGAACAATTATCAAATTGGGAAAATCAAATCCTGACTGACAAACAAAAGTTATATGCAGCTACGGATGCTTGGGCATGTATAAAGATATATGAACAATTAATGGACTTACAAAAAACACATGATTTTGAAATGATTCATACTGACAACTCTATAATTGAAAACATTTAACTCGTGTGAAAGTCAAATAACAAATAGATTTTAATCATTGTCTATGTATAAAAAAATATATCTTAAAAAAGGAAAAGAAGAGAGCTTGCAAAGGTTTCACCCTTGGGTATTTTCTGGAGCAATAGCCAAGATTGAAAGTGGAGTAGAGGAAGGTGATATCGTACAAGTTTTTACTCATGAGAAAGAGTTTGTTGCTGTTGGGCATTACCAAATCGGCTCAATCGCAGTTCGTGTTCTTTCTTTTGATGATATAATTATTGATGAAAGTTTTTGGGAAAAACGCCTACAAGTAGCCCTGAATGTTCGTAAGGCCATAGGGGTAGTAGGTCACAATTCGTCCTCTGGATTTTTAAACACAACTTATAGATTGGTACATGGTGAGGGGGATAATCTCCCAGGGTTGGTTGTGGATGTATATGACAAAACGTGTGTTGTGCAGGCACATTCAGTAGGAATGCATGTTAATCGCTATGATGTATCCAAGGCAATAGTAAAAGTGTTTGGAGAACAGATAGATAGCATTTATTATAAAAGTGATACTACATTACCTTTCAACGCTTGTCTTGGACAAGAGAATGGCTTCTTGTACGGGAAAACAGATAATAATGTATCAATAGAAAATGGACTAAAGTTTAGAATTGACTGGCTCAAAGGTCAGAAAACAGGATTTTTCATCGATCAGCGTGAGAATAGAAGCTTATTGGAGACATATTCTAAGGGACGTTCAGTACTGAATATATTTTGCTACACTGGCGGATTTTCCGTTTACGCAATGAGGGGTGGGGCGAAGTTAGTCCATTCCGTAGATAGTTCGGCAAAAGCTGTGGAGCTTACAGATGAGAATGTATCGCTCAATTTCCCAGGAGATAATCGGCATTTAGCTTTTTGTGATGATGCTTTCAAGTATTTGGATGAGAATGAGGGTAAATATGATTTGATAATTCTTGACCCACCAGCTTTCGCTAAGCATCGTTCGGCATTACGTAATGGGTTGCGAGGCTATACGAGACTGAACGAAAAGGGGTTTGAAAAAATAAAAAGTGGCGGCATTATATTTACCTTTAGCTGCTCACAGGTAGTCTCGAAAGATCAGTTCCGTCAGGCTGTGTTTACCGCAGCTGCACATGCTGGCAGAAAGGTACGCATTTTGCATCAACTACACCAACCTGCTGATCATCCAATTAACATGTATCATCTTGAAGGAGAATATCTGAAAGGTTTAGTTCTGTATGTTGAATAAAGTCAGTAATTATATCGACCAGTTCCAATTATTGGATAAGAACAAACTCTATTTAGTAGCTTTATCTGGTGGGGCTGATAGTGTTGCACTTTTGCTGGCCCTTCATCAACTTGGGTATCGACTGGAAACTGTTCATTGTAACTTTAAATTACGTGGTTCAGAAAGTGACCGTGATGAAATCTTTTGTAATAATTTAGCTAATAGATTAAATATAAAACACCACATAATACATTTCGAAACAAATACTTATGCGAAATTACATAAAGTAAGTGTTGAAATGGCAGCGCGAGAATTGAGATACAAATATTTTGAGAGTCTAATGGGGGGAATAGGCGCTTCTGGTATTTGTATTGCGCATCACAAGGAAGATTCTGTCGAAACAATATTACTCAATCTCATTCGCGGAACAGGTTTAAAGGGATTGACAGGAATAAAACCTATAAATGGGAATCTCATTAGGCCGCTTTTGCCTTGTACAAGACAAGAAATTGAACGATTCTTGAAGAAGAATCATCAGAACTTTGTTATTGATGGTACAAACTATGATAATGTTTTCCATCGTAACAAGCTAAGAAACTCAATAATTCCAATCATCAAAGAAATCAATCCGTCATTTGATGATTCGCTTTTGAAGTTAGCTTCCATTGTTTCAGGTGCAAGCCTGATTGTTGAAAATTCAGTCACTGAATACATCACGAAGATAACACAATCTGAGTACTCTGACAAAGAAACTCTTATAGAGTGTATTAAGAGGGGCTCACTGTTTAGCAAAGTTTACTTCATAGATATCAATGCTGTGAAGGAATACTCATCTCCCAGCTATCTTTTGTATTTTATTTTATCTCCACTGGGATTTTCTTCACCCCTAATTGATCAAATTGCAGAATCTTTAGACTCTCAAACTGGTAAAACATGGAAATCACATACTCATGAATTACTTCTTGATAGAGGTAAATTAATACTGTCTCGCATTATACCTTCTATCGAAAAGGAAATGAAAATACCAGAAGAGGGGAGATATGTCTTCTCGTCAGAACTGACAATCGTTTTTAAAAAACTTATTAGAGACAATATTTTTGTGATACCCACTACAAGTGAGAAGATTGCAATAGATGCCAGAAGAGTACAATTTCCTTTACTTGTTCGGCCTATTCATGCGGGCGACAGGTTTATTCCTTTCGGCATGAAAGGCTCAAAGTTAGTGAGCGATTTCTTAACTGACATTAAAATGAATGTAATTGATAGACGCAAGCAACTCGTGCTTTGTGATGCTAGTGGGAATATTATATGGCTTGTCGGACAACGTCTTGACAACCGTTACCGAATAGACGAAACAACTGTAAATTTACTGTTAATACATATTGAACGGACTTTTGATTAAATTTTGCTACCTTTACACAAACTTTTCATGGGTTTAACTTAGAATTGCTATAATTCTTTTGTATAACTAAAATTGTGTTGTATCTTTGTAGTAAAGTATATCATCAACTGCCATTCAAATGTTCTCAAATAAAATAAACATAATCATAATAATTTTATTGAGTTTATTGAACTCATCAATACAGGCTAAGGATTGGACTGCCGCGGACTTGCCTATTGTCCATTTGAAAGATGCCCGAAGATATGTTTGTGACCCTGAGAACATTTTGACAAAGGCTATGCGCGACTCGGCAGACTTTTATATTTCGAAATTAAGAAGAGAAAGTGGCATCGAATCTGTCTATGTAGTTGTTTCTCACGTTGCTGATGGCGATGTATTCCGAATCGCACAGGACATAGGAAATAAATATGGTGTAGGCGATAAAAAGACCAATCGCGGCCTTGTAGTTGTAATTGCCATTGATGATAGAAGCTATTTCATCGCACCAGGAGAAGGACTTGAAGGAGATTTGACCGACTTGGAGTGCGACTTGATTGGTCGTGAGTGTATTGTGAAGAATATGCGTTTAGGGAATACTGACATGGCTGTGCTCTCAACGGCTAAGGCAATCTATTCCAAATTCAAGACCGGCAAGGTCAATTTGCAAGACACCCAAGAAGATGAATCATCAGATATCTGGGCTTTAATCGTGCTAATGATTGTAATCCTGTGGTTGTACTGGGCTTTTAAAGGACGAGGTAATGGCGGTGGCAACCATGGTAACGTAAATCACGGCAGAGGATTCGGACCCATTATCTGGGGTAATCCCGGTCATCTAAATGATAGTAACTTTGGTGGAGGATTCTCTGGAGGTAGTTTTGGCGGTGGCAGCTTCGGTGGCGGTGGTGCTGGCGGAGGCTGGTAAATCATTCAAGAATAAACATTTATAATTTATAAACAAGAGTAGATATGAAAAGTAAGTCATTATTAATTTTAATAGGAATTGTTGTGGTATTGGGGCTTTGGGCATTTTCTGGCTATAATGGTATGGTGGATAAAGAAGAGGTAGTGACAACGGCTTTGGGAAATGTTGAGGCAGCCTACCAACGCCGTGCAGACATGATGCCGGCACTTGCCAAAATTGTTAAAGCTTATGCTCAGCACGAAAGAGGAACCTTTGAAGCTGTCACAAAAGCTCGCAATGCTGCCACTCAGGTTCATCTGGATGCTGAAAATCTTACCCCTGAAAAGATGCAAGAATTTGAAAATGCACAAAATCAGCTATCTCAAGCATTCTCTCGGTTGATTGCAGTAGCTGAATCTTATCCAGAATTAAAGGCAAACGAAAACTTCTTATCCTTACAGAAACAAGAAGAGGGAACAGAAAACCGTATTAACGAAGCACGGAGAAAATATAACGAATCTGTGCAAGACTATAATCAGACTATTCGTCACTTTCCCAATACGATAATCGCCAATATCTTCGGCTTTGATAAAAAGACAAAATTCCAAGCGGCTGCTGGTGCGGAAAAAGCCCCTGATTTGGATATTTAATTCAATATCTCCCAAACAAAAATAATTAGCGTTGAGAGTTCCTGTCCCAATGCTAATTATTTTATATTGTAAATACTAAAATTTAGATAACCCCAACTTTGACAATAGTATCTTTTCAATACTATTCACAGTTGAAATTACTCAGATCCTTACGAGTAAAGATAACGTTTAATTGACTTTTTAGGTGTCTTCTCAAATTCTTCTTCTCTAATCTCAAGTTCTGCTATCTTGCAATAACTTGGGATAACAATATTAAGCTGTGTTCGGTTCTCTTCCATTATGTTGCGAATATCGCTCTCGTTCAACCCTAAGGTTTTAGCTTCCTCATAGTCAGGATATACCAAGCCAACAAGCTTGTCTCCTCGTTGAACAACTAAGCACTCGCTGACTAGTGGGAGAGAATTAAGTTTATCCTCAACTTCTTCGGGATAAATGTTTTGACCATTACTTCCCAAAATCATATTTTTAGAGCGTCCCTTAATAAATACATTTCCATCACTGTCAATTGTAGCCAAGTCTCCAGTATGGAACCATCCATCCTTATCTATTGTTTTATTCGTATCTTCGTCATTTTTGTAGTAACCAAGCAAAACATTTGGTCCCTTAGTTAAAATCTCACCTGGTACATTTTCTGGGTCAGCGCTGTCAATTCGGACTTGCTGATGCAGGACAGCCCGCCCACAAGATCCCTCTACAAATGTTTTCCAATCACTATAGCAGATAATCGGAGCACATTCCGTAGCACCGTATCCTACCGTAAATGGGAAATTAATATCCTTTAGGAATGCTTCGATTTCTTTATTCAAGGCAGCTCCACCTACTATTATTTGATAAAGATTTCCGCCAAAAGCCTCATAAACCTGATCCCGTATTTTTTCTTTCACCTTCTTATTAATCATCGGCATGTTAAGAAGCAGCTTCATGCGGTTGTTTTGTATCTGTGGAAAGACTTTCTTGCGTATTATCTTTTCAATAACCAATGGAACCGTTATCATGAGAATAGGCTTTACATCTGCCAATGCTTGAGCAATAATTGCCGGAGAGGGCATACGTGTAAGGAAGAAAATATGGATTCCAGACATGAACTCAAAGATAAATTCAAAAGCCATTCCATACATATGAGCCATAGGTAAGATACTAATTACATTATCACCAGGCTTAACCATTTTTCCTAACACATTATTTGCAAAGTCAAGATTGCTCCACATGGCACGATAGGGTATCATTACACCTTTTGACCGACCGGTCGTACCACTTGTATAGTTAATCAAGGCTAACTCATCGCCATTTGCCTCACGATAATAATGGATATGTTCTTGACGGAAATACTTAGGGTATCTTTTCCCAAAAATCTCATTGAGGTGTTCTCTTGCATAAGTAAGTTTTTCTGTCCTGCTAACAATCAACGATAAATCAGGGAGATAGATAATTCCTTCAAGCGAAGGCATTTTGGTTGCATCTATCTGTGTGGAAACAACATCGCCAACAAATAATATCTTCGAATCTGAATGATTAACAATATTATGAACTTGATCAGGAGTAAACTCATGTAAGATGGGTACGGCTACAGCCCCATAAGTAAGAATCGCTAAAAAAGAAACTGCCCACATAGAAGAATTTCGCCCACAAATAGCAATCTTATCTCTTTTTTGTACTCCACTTGCTTCAAACATGATATGAAGTTTCTCGATTTTACGAGCCACATCATGATATTGAAGTGTTTTTCCTTTATAATCAGTTAATGCATCAAGATCCCAATTGGTGATGATGCTCTTTTCGATAATCTCGTTAAAACTTGGAAACTGTTCCATCGCTCATTTTTTATAATTGTGTGCAAAGTTAGAAAATTCCTTGCACATTTCAAAAAATAATGTGCAGTAATTTAACCTAATATTGAGTTTTTTTTGATACGGAGAGTGATTCTTATTATATTTTAGCTGAACTTCTATGATTGGCTATTATCTCATGATAAGCTATAACAATGGATTTTTGATTCAGCAATATTAAAAATTGTAATATATGTGGGCAAAAGTAAGAATATTTTTTACCTTTGTAAGGTTATAACCTGGTACAGATATCTTTAAAAATTACATTAATAGATAATTCTATGATAATTGAACAAGATATGTCTGTGTCGTGAAGTTAACAGTTAAAAATATGAGAACAATTATTTTTTGGTCCGCAATCATGCTGACTTCAATAACCATGATGGGACAAGATTTCCACTATCCACAAGCACCTAAAGATTCTACTGTGGATGATTATTTTGGCATCAAAGTAAACGATCCTTTCCGACCACTTGAAAATGACCGAAGTGCAGAGACATCTGACTGGGTAGAGGCTGAGAACGCCATCACAAATTCTTATCTGGCTAAAATTCCATTCCGCAAAAAACTTTTGGACCGACTGACTGAAGTTGCAAACTATGAAAAAGTGGGAGTCCCATTCGAGAAACATGACAAATGGTATATTTTTCGCAATAACGGTTTACAGAACCAGAGTGTGTTATATCAAATGGATCGGCTAAATGGCGAGCAACGCGTTTTCTTAGACCCCAATAAGTTAAGCAATGATGGAACGGTGGCTTTACAAAGCACAACTTTCTCAAACAATGGGAAATACATGGCTTATGTAATTTCGCGTAGTGGCAGTGATTGGCAAGAGATTTATGTGAAGGATGTAGCAACCGGCTCTGTCTTGGACGATCATATTATGTGGGCAAAGTTTAGCGGAGCAGTTTGGTGTGGCGATGGTTTTTATTACAGCGCCTACGATGCACCTACCCAAGGAAAGGAGTTTAATGGAATAAACGAAGTACACAAGATATACTTTCACAAAATAGGAACTCCCCAGAGCGAGGATGTTCTTTTCTATCAGAATCCTTGTTATCCCCTTAGATTCTATAGCGTGAGTATCAATGAGGATGAAACTTTGATGTTCCTCTATGAGAGTGGTGGCGGATCAGGAACTAATCTCTACGTCAGAGATCTTCGTGTGCCTAATTCGCAATTCATTCAGATGACCTCCAATATGGACATGCAGTATTCCCCGATAGAAATAATTGGAGAGAAAATCTATATGTTCACCAACGATGGAGCGCCAATGAATCGACTGATGGTGACAGACTTGAAGCATCCGGCATTTAAAGATTGGAAGGTTGTTGTGCCAGAGTCGTCGGAAGTTCTCGAAGATGTCACGTTCGTGGATGACAAAATGATCCTTTCCTATAGTAAAGATGCTTCCAGTCACGCTTTTCTTTACACATTGGAAGGCAAACTGATCCGGGAAATAAAGCTGCCATCCTTGGGTAGAGCAAGATTTTATGGTAAGCGTCAGCACAAGGAATGTCTCTACAGTTTCTCATCCTTCACTGTCCCAGGAACAATTTACCAGTACGATGTAGCCACAAATTCAAGCTCTGTTTATGCAGCACCAAAAGTAAACTTCGATGCCAGCAAATTTATTACCAAGCAAGTCTTTTTTAGTAGTAGAGATGGTGCGAAGATACCAATGTTCTTGACTTACAAAAAAGACTTGAGACGAAACGGCAAAAACCCTGTATATCTTTATGGTTATGGAGGTTTCAATATCTCTTTGTATCCTAATTTCTCCTCCATGCGTATCCCATTCCTTGAAAATGGAGGTATTTATGCTCAGGTAAATCTTCGTGGCGGAAGTGAATATGGAGAAGAATGGCATTTGGCTGGTACAAAAATGAACAAACAGAATGTGTTTGACGATTTTATCTCTGCAGCTGAATGGCTTATTAAAAACAATTACAGCAACAAGAACAAACTTGCAATTGTTGGTGGCAGCAATGGCGGTTTACTTATCGGTGCATGTATGACCCAGCGTCCTGATTTGTATAAAGTCTGTATTCCGCAAGTGGGAGTTATGGACATGCTCCGCTACCACAAATTTACGATTGGTTGGAATTGGGCTCCAGACTATGGCACAAGTGAGGACAGTAAAGAAATGTTCGAATACCTAAAGGGTTATTCCCCGCTGCACAATATTAAACCGGGCACCATTTACCCTGCAACTCTTGTTACTACTGCTGACCATGACGACCGTGTCGTACCGGCGCACTCGTTCAAATTTGCGGCAACTTTACAAGAATGCCAAGGAGGAACTGCACCCGTACTAATTCGTATCGACAAAAAGGCTGGACATGGCGGGGGAAAGCCACTTAGCAAGCAGCTTGAAGAATATGCTGATATCTATGGATTTGTGATGTATCATTTAGGCATGAAAATCAAATAAGTATAATTATTTTGAAGCATTCACGGCTTGAACACTATCATTGCTGTGAATGTTCCAAGAATACACAATAGGTAAAGTGACTTTCAATCTTTGAAATCATTGGGGAAAATTATTAAGATACTAATGAATAACCTACCTAATCGTTTGTTTGATGAAAGAAAGAAATAAGAGTAGTAATGGGGGAATGTTGAGTGTGATTGCCGCTTTGGGTGCAAACATTCTTGTGGCAATATCTAAGTTTATTGGCTATGCAATTTCTGGTTCTATTGCAATGCTTAACGAATCCATTCACAGTGTCGTTGATTGTGCTAATCAAATATTACTTCTTATTGGCGACAGGCAATCAAAGAAAGGAAAATCTGCCATTCATCCTTTTGGACAAGCGAGGGCGAAGTATTTCTATAGCATCATCGTTGCCATGATGCTATTTTTCTGCGGAGGTGCACTTGGTATCATGGAAGCTTCTGAAAAGATTCTTCTTGCAGAACATTATGTAGAAAAATCATGGATTGTACTTGCTATCCTATTGATTGGTATTATCATAGAATCATTCAGTCTGCACATAGCTCTAAAGGAAATCAAGGTACTAAACAAGGAAAAACTACCGCTCTATAAATTCTTAAAAGAGAGTCGTCATAGCGAAATTTTAATTATTTTTGCCGAAGACAGTTGTGCGTTAATTGGCTTGTTGTTAGCCATTATCGGAACAATTCTAAGCTTCCTGACTAACAATGCTTTCTACGATGCTCTCTCTGGCTTGTTGATTGGTATATTATTATGTTCTTCGGCCTTATTGCTGGTAAGGGAGTTTTACAGCCTCTTGGTAGGGGAGAGCGTTTCAAACAAGGACTTGGCCCTGATAAAACTATCCTTTAGTAGACCTGAAGTAACTAAGTTAATCGATATCAAGACAATACACCTTAGCCCAGTCGATATTTTTCTTGCAGCAAAAATAGATGTAAATGCTGGTGATCAAGAGAAGATATCTCAGTTAATAAATGATATTGAAAGAAATATCAGAGCTGATTTTCCGGATTATACTGTATATATCTATATTGAAACAGATAAGTTTCAAAATGACTATCATAGGGATATTTAGAGAATTTATAACTAACTGTTTGTCAGTGTGATGTATTTTTCGTCATCTTGCATGGGGAATTAGCTGAAATTCCCCACATAAAAAACCTTCTTTGCAATGGCAAGCAACAGGTAATTGGAGATATCAATCAATATTAGCGAGAAGACTACATTCTAGCTCGCTCCGTAGAACAACTTGATATGCAGTTGCTTTATCCATTTGAAGAAGCATTCCTCCTGCCAGTGTTCTCGGTGGAGTTCTGCTATAGTCAGGTAGGAGTGAAAAATAAATAAGTAGATATATAATTCTCAATTGTTACAAAATTTAACTAATTTAATTTGTAATTTGTTCAAATTTCATTTACCTTTGTTGCATCATTTTGATAAATTAATAATTTAAAATACAAGTACATTATGAAGAAATACGAATGTGAGACATGTGGATATGTCTATGATCCAGCAGTAGGTGATCCTGATGGTGGCATTGCCCCTGGTACAGCTTTTGAAGATATTCCTGATGATTGGGTATGCCCATTGTGTGGAGTAGGCAAGGACGATTTCATTGTAGTGGAAGATTAATTGCTATTCAATATGAAATGCGAAGAGGATATGACAACTGTCATATCCTTTTTTATAGTTTGCTTTTGAATATTGTTTATTGGTAAAGGCTTAATTTAGAATATTAAAAAAGGACTTAGAATAATTCTAAGTCCTTGGTGATTCCGGAGGGATTCAAACCCGCAACCTCTTGATCCGTAGTCAAGTGCTCTATTCAGTTGAGCTACGGAACCATTTTAAATGGTGCAGTCAATACTTGATTTCTTGATTGCGTGTGCAAAGGTACTGCTTTTAGCTGAATCCACCAAATTTTTAACCTTGTTTTTTTACTATTTCTGATTCTCGTCATGCAAAACTGGTAAAGTTATATGGTAACAAACTGCTACAAAGCGTATTATGCAGATAAGTAAAAAAGTCGCTATCACCGTCAATGTTATACTGCAATTGAGATTAAACATTCCCCAATAAAGCAATCCTCCGGCAACGCTTGCTATGGCATATATTTCTTTATGAAAAATCACCGGGACGTTGTTTAGCAAAACATCTCGGATGATTCCTCCAGCAACTCCAGTAATGCACCCCATGACAATAGCTAACCAAAAAGGATACCCCATGGTTAACGTTTTTTGCAGGCCAGCAATAGTGAAGAATGCCAAGCCTAGGGTGTCGAACACGAACCATGCGTTGTCCAATCGCTTCATCATCTTCCTTGATATGATAGCTAAGACCAATGCTAATGCTGTGAAGAGCAGATATCGTATATCAGTAGTCCAGAACGGGGAAACACCAAGCATCACATCGCGGATTGTACCACCCCCGATCGCTACGGTAAAGCCGCATACATATCCTCCGAACCAATCAAAATGCTTTGCTGCTGCATGTCTGATTCCTGATATAGCGAAGGCAAATGTACCCAAAGTCTCAATAATCACCTGTAATGTATGTACAAGTTGCGGGTCGTTATATGTCATTAAACTTGATTGAAGCTGAAATTATTGGTTTACTACGTTTTGAGGCGTTCCAGCAAGGAATGCCTTGATATTTTCTTCTGCAATTTTCATCAGTCGCATTCTAGCCTCAACTGTTGCCCAGGCTATATGTGGGGTGATAAATGCATTAGGTTGCTTGATTAAGGGATTGTCTTTATGCGGTGGCTCGTCAGTCATCACGTCAGCGCAATATGCTTTTAATTGCTCGCTTTCAAGAGCTTCGGTAACAGCTTGCTCGTCAATTAGTCCCCCTCGGCCCGTATTGATAAGAATAGTTCCTTTGTGCATTTGCCCTAACGCCTCTGCGTTGATCATTTTTGCGTTTTCTTGGTTGAGTGGGCAATGGAGCGTGATAACGTCTGCCGTGCTATACAATCCTTCTAATGTCGTTTTGCGAATCCATTCGGGCAAATCGCTGCTGTTCTTGCTAGTATAAGCCGATATGTCCATTCCCAAGGTATGTCCAATGCAAGCTACTTTGTAACCAATATTTCCAAGCCCGATGATACCCAAAGTCTTGCCAGCCAATTCAATTAAGGGCTTGTCCCAATAACAGAATAAGTCCTTACTGCTCCAAATTCCCTTTCGGGTTTCTGTGGAGTAATAATCAACGTGTGTTGCTATGTTGAGCAAATGAGCAAACACAAATTGAGCTACGCTATCGGTGCTGTAGGCAGGGATATTGGTTACGACAATGCCTTTTTCTTTGGCTGCAGCTATGTCGATATTGTTAAACCCAGTTGCAAGTTCGCCGATGTATTTTAATTTTGGCAATTGGCTGATAATATCTTTGTTCAATTCAATTTTATTGACAAGGAGAATTTCAGCATCTTTTGCTCTTTCAATAATTTGTTCTTGGGAAGTGTTGTTATATACAACCAAGTCACCAAGTTGCTCGAATGCCTCCCAAGATAAATCACCAGGATTAGCAGCATATCCATCTAAATCAACTATCTTCATTTTCATTATTTTTATTGTTATTTGCAAATCGATTTCCCCAACATTGTATCATCCATTGATAATGTTTTTCCTCCTGAGGAGAATGCTGTGGAAACCAAAAACGTTTATTTTCAAGCGAATCGGGTAAATATTGTTGCTCCGTAAAATGTCCGGGATAATCGTGAGGATACTTGTAGCCATCATTGTACCCTAAGGAGGACATCAACTCTGTTGGAGCGTTGCGGATAGGGAGTGGCACAGGTAAATTGCCAGTTTTTTTTACTTCATCTAACGCTGCGTCAATGCCAAGATAGGCAGAGTTGCTTTTTGGTGAGACGGCTAAATACACCGTGGCTTCCGCCAGTGGGATTCTGCCTTCTGGCCAGCCGACTTTCATTACTGCATCGAATGCAGAATTTGCAAGAAGGAGAGCATTGGGATTTGCAAGTCCTATATCTTCCGCAGCACTGATGATTAGTCTTCTTGCTATGAATTGTGGATCTTCTCCACCTTCAATCATACGGGCCATCCAATATAATGCGGCATCGGGATCACTACCTCTGATGGATTTTATGAAGGCAGAGATGATGTCATAATGCATTTCCCCGTTTTTATCATAAGCTAAAGGAGATTGTAGAAGACATTTTACGACCTCCTCGTCTGTGACTATAATATCATTGCCATCTGTCGATTCAACAATCAGCTCCAATATGTTCAAAAGTTTTCTGGCATCGCCACCGCTATACCTTAACAAGGCACCTGTCTCTGCTAAACTGATATTCTTCTTTCTGAGACAAGTATCATGCTCTATCGTATGTTTCAGCAAACTCAAAAGGTCTTCTTTGTTCAGACTATTCAGTACATAGACCTGACATCTTGAAAGTAGAGGTCTGATAATCTCAAATGAAGGGTTCTCTGTAGTTGCGCCAATAAGGGTGATTACTCCTTTTTCTACTGCGCCCAACAGGGTGTCTTGTTGTGATTTTGAGAACCGATGAATCTCGTCAATGAACAAGATTGGTGAGGCAGAGTTGAAAAAACGTCCGTTTTTTGCACGTTCGATAACATCACGAACATCTCTCACACCACAGGTTACAGCCGATAGGGTATAAAACGGAACCTCAAGTTTGTTAGCAATAATTTGTGCCAAAGTTGTTTTTCCTACTCCTGGGGGGCCCCATAATATAAATGAAGATATGCGCCCAGAGTCAATCATCTTGCGTAAAACAGCACCCTTGCCAACCAAATGTTTCTGGCCGAAATAATCATCAAGCGTGTGAGGTCTCATTCTTTCTGCTAAAGGCGACATATCCTAATACATTATTTATATTGCAAAGATAATAAAACTATTTAATATTGGCTAACAGAATATTTGTTTTTTATTGCCACTGCTTTTTTTTATTGAAAT
The DNA here is from genome assembly GCF_000430525.1 of Prevotella corporis DSM 18810 = JCM 8529. GTDB lineage: Bacteria > Bacteroidota > Bacteroidia > Bacteroidales > Bacteroidaceae > Prevotella > Prevotella corporis. The sequence goes on from NZ_AUME01000028.1 coordinate 18,556, forward strand.
GTTTGGAAGTTACCCGTTTTGTATTTAATTTTGCATCGTTTTAAAAATGTTATTTGAGGAATAAACAGAATAAGATTAATATATGAAGCGACAGGGAAAGACACTCTCATTGAAGACTTTGACCAAGAGTAATGTTTGGGATATCCAGGAAAATGATGTTTTCAGATTGTGGGCGCAGGCTGAACGTGATGCCGACCTGAAAGATAATGAACGTCACTTTCTGGAGGTCATCAAAAGTGCTTTTACAGTAGAGGAAATCAAAGTTGACAAGGCTGAAGTCATTAGAAAATATGAAGAAAGAGGCTGCAAGGTAGGGCAGGTTCGTTTAGATGAAAATACTACAGTTAAATGGGCTATTAAGAAAAAGAACATTATCAGAATTAATGATTTAAGCAAAGATAACATACACCATATCTCCGCAAGGAAGCTTATTGAGGTGCTTGAGCGGAATTTTGGAGGTGGTTGGGAAAGTTTACCACAATCCGTTCAAGATATTATCCAGAGTGCTTTCGAAATTTCGACAACGACTTTGCCAACTGAGCGTTTGAAGAAGGCGGGAGGACTTTATGAAAAGAAGTTGAATGACGGATTTGAAGTGCTGGAACTTACCAAAGGTTCATGGACTGAAGCTATCTTCGTAAAAGAGCTCTCGAAATTAGATGAAGAAACCTTAGGTGATTTTGATGATGATGCAGATATTATGAAGATAAATTCCAAGTTGTTGGACAATAGTGATTTGGATGACGATTTACCAGATGAAGATTCATTGTTGGATGATGATACGTTCGATGAAGACAAGCTGACCGAGGAAAGTTATCATACTACTTTTGATGCTAACTCTGAGGAATTGGATATAGAGGATGAGGATGTGTCTGATGATGATTTCTAATGCTTTAAGTTTTACGTCAGAAATAGAATTAAACCCCAAAAGTTTGTTGCAAGCTTTTGGGGTTTAATGTAAGACATAACCAGTTCTATTCTCTGTTTTTATCTCATTAGAATGGTTTCATAAATTTCTTTTTATTTTGAATATATACACCTCTTGGTAGGCCTTTCCTTCTATCTCCTACAAATTTTCCGTCCGTTGTATAGATTTTGTTATCGTTTTCTTTTCCCTTTAGAGATGGTGTCACGGCATTTCCAATATTGGTTGGCTTTACATTCTTTTTTAAATAATTAAAAGAAATACTGCCGTTAGTGTCCTCTTGGATGTTGTATATTGGTTTTTTGAGTATGCCATAATTCATGGTCACGCTTATCAGAGAGTCAACATTGCTTGTTCCGGGGAAAGGATCGCCGGCATGTTGAGCCTTATATTGTTGGGGGTTGTAGTTTTTGTTGTAAGATGTCACTAAAAGTCCATCGGCTGGAACAATTGTCATACCTGGTTTTCCAGGGGTGTCATTTACATGATCACTCATGTTCACTTTGTCTTTTTCGTAGTTAATGCGATAGACAAGCATTCCGTGTCCAATTTTATTGTACAATGCTTGATACCATCCAGAATTAGGAAGGTTGTGTAGCATAAGATATTCCCTCGAATCATTACTGAGTACTTTGGTAGCTTCATTGGCTTGCAGTGTGACTTTAACAGAGTCATCAGTAAGAGTTTTCACGCTTGACCACCCCATGACCTCCTTCTCCCACGGGGTATATGGGGTAGGTGTGTACCCCGCATCTGTATATTCTCCTCCATCCATCAAATCCCAATACTCCATAGCCTGATTGTCGATTTGGGCAGATTGATTATATGAGTAGAAGTCAGGTAGTCCCATTGTATGTGAGAACTCATGACAGAAAAGCCCGATACCATTGATAGCCTTTATATGATCTCCACTTGAATTTACAAGGTTTCTTGTATAATTGAGCTCGTTGCTGACCCCATATCTTCTGATTGACACCCCGTCAAGTGTGAGTCCCGTGCCAATCCATGATGATTTCGGCCATATATCAATCGACTGATTACCAACCGATTGAGAATATCCAGCAAAAATAATATATACTAAGTCAACGATGTCGTCTCCATTGTTGTCGTAGTCTTTGAAATTAACACTATCATCGACTGCTTTGCAAGCCTCTTTTATCATTTCTTTGATATTGACATCTTTGATGTTCCCACTGTCAGAACCATAATAACTGAGTGGCTTGGATAGTTTGATGGGACCCACGACATCGAATGAGGGGGTAAACTTACCACCGCTCATGTCTTTGAAATATTGACGCACGCTTCCATAGTTGCGATCTTCGTAAGTGTCGTATCTTTCCAATTTACCCTCTTTGTTCAGATATTGGTTGAAACTTTTCTTGGGATTTGACATGTAGAATGGGGAATCGGAAAACTCAACTAATATCGTGAGGACTTTGGGACTACCCATGTGCGGGAAGTAGGGTGGATTTGTACTTCCTATTTCTAAAGTCCTTCTGGCTTTCAGTTTATTATTGACTGTTTTGAAGAATAGTTTTTTATTCTGATGATTAATTAGTCTCTTCTCTGCCCTTGTCCGTCGATTTGAATTGTGTGCCAGTTGAAGTGTGGACTCCAATTCACCAGCTTTGCTCACTTGGGCAATGCAGTATCCCTTCGCCGTCTCCAACACCAGTGCGCCGTCAAGGGTCGTTATCCAGCTGAAATGCTCATCTCCGTATAATTGTAGAGTGAGTGTCGTCCCATCAGGTTGCAGTACTTCAAAAGGGGTGGTAATTGCTTTGCTCGCTCTCGTAACAAAGGCGACGAGCAGAAGACATAGTGTAAGTATAACTCTTCTCATATTGTTGGTTTTTATCTATTTGTTCTTATATAATTTTCTTCTACCAAAAAAATATTGGCCTTTGGCACGTGTTCTGTTGCCATATTGTATCGCATGATGCGGACAATGATGGTAGCAAGCAAAGCATGTAAGGCACTTGTCGTTGTGGAGCCATACCGGCTTATGCCCCAATCCGCCTTTAATATCATTCACGGGGCAAACCTCAGCACAAATCCCACATCTAACACATTTTTCATCTACAACTCTGAAAGGCTTGTCGGTGATGAGAAACTTTTGAAAAAATGCCCCCACAGGACCAGAGAAAAAATCTGGGACGGGCCCTCTTGTAAGTTCATTCCACCCTAATGGACCATTTTTATCCACTGGTTTGCGCTCATTGATGATGGCTGCAAACTCGTTGATTTGCTCTTTTGCCGTTTCTATTTTCAGTTTTTCCTTCTCTTGGGTGTCGACGTCCATACCTGGAAGGCCAACATACGATTCTGGCATGATGATAGAGGCAACGGCACTGAGGCGCAATTCGCAACTTGAGTTTATCTTTTGGAAGAGGCTTCTGAATCTTTCCATAGTCCTTCCGATAGAATCCCCAGTAGTAAGCAGACAAAAGCTGTAATGCGCTTCATTGTCGGTAGTTTCAACTTTAAGCCTTTCTAAGAACTCTGTTAAAATCCGTGGTATCCTCCATCCGTGAACGGGAAACACAAAGCCTATTATCTCATTCTCTTTGAGTGAATAACTACATGTATCCTTTATTGCATCTGAGATATTAACAAGCTGTTCTCCAGTTTTGTTCTTCAACTCTGTTGCCGTCCAACGACTGTTTCCTGTTGCAGAAAAGTAGAATATCATAAGGCAAAGATAAGGATAAATTCTGAATATTCAAATATGTAGATAATATTTCTTGTTAATTTTAAAATGATGATTTTAAGGTTAGCTTTCAGGTTGGAGACGAAAAATTGTGAGAAATTACCTTTATTGAGTATTCTGGCATTATTTTTTAGCGTTTGAACATCACACAATCAATCATAAGAAAACATCAACAAAAACTAATCTATAATATGCTGAAAATCAATGTGATGAATAACACTATTCAAAAGTTCAGCTATTGTCATGTGAGAGGTCACCTTTTGTGTGATGAAAGGTCATCTTTTGATCTGCCATGTCTTATCTTCCCACCAATGATGTGCTAATGCTTTTCTATAGAATACAAAGGCATTAAGATGGTTATTACTGGATATTTAGTTATGATGAGGAATGCGTAAAAGATTGTTGCTTCCAGGTGGACTTCAATGCGTGGATGGATTATCATCGTATTGTTCTCGATTGGTGAGAATTCCCGCTTAACCTAACTGCTCATTAGGCTTGCATGATGATCGGGCAGTCTAACCACTGCGGAGTGAATGGAGGCTGGCATGCTGCGATGTCTCCAAATTGGAGGATTGGCTTTTTATCTAATAAAACCAGTTTAGAGTTAATTGAAATAGCTAAACGAGTTGGCTTTCAAAATTTCAATGTGTGTTTTGATTGCTAAGATTTTGTTTTGATATGCGAATTTATTTGGTCTATAATTAGCTAAGGCACGTGAAAAATTTGTAACTTTGTACTTGTTAACCTTATATCGAATGAAGAAAGACCTAAGTTTGCAATTGTATCCTCTGGTAAAGTTAGCCTTCTCGCTTATTATGGGAATGCAAATCGAGACCTGGCTTAATATCTCTTTCGGAGGATGGATTGGGCTGATGGTTGTAAGTTTGGTTATTTCTTGTCTTGTACGGAATGCCAAATTCCTGAAGAGTATTGGGCTTTTGTTTTCAGTTGGTTCGTTGGGCGGATGCCTCATGGGACAAGCGATAAATAAGACAAACATAGATTTGCCTTCACAACCCATTTTGTACGATGCTATTGTCTTGACCGAGCCTGTAGAACACGGCAGAGTCATGAAGATGGATTTGGGCATTTTGAAAGATGACGTCATGTTCAAAGCGAAGGCTTCCTTGTTAAAAGACACTGTAGCTGCTCGATACAAAAGACTTCATGTGGGCGATGGAATGCGCATATATTCTCAATTGGAGCATCCTGTAAACTTTATTGATTCAGATTTTGATTATCCCTGGTGGTTGAAAACTCATGGCTATGTGGGAGAAACTTTTATTTACTACAAAAATTGGAATAAAGTTTCTCTTGATTTGCGAAAACTTAGTTATTGGAATCGGGCTTTGCTGGTTACGAAAAAGGTCAGAAAACGTCTTTTAGATCAGTATCATTATGCTCAAATAGAAGGAGATAATCTGGCTGTTTTATCTGCGATGACGGTTGGTGATAAGACATTGTTAAGTAGAGAGTTAAAGGATGATTATTCCGTTTCTGGTGCAAGTCATGTGCTTGCTTTGTCAGGTTTGCATTTAAGCATTATCTATGGAATTTTATTTTACATTCTTTCCTTGTGCAAAGGTGTTGTGGGAATGCGCTTTTTACGGAAATTTGGAATAAAGGAAATTATCATTATGGTGGCGATATGGACATACGTGGGCATTGTTGATTTCTCACCATCGGTTGTACGTTCTGCATTGATGCTTACCATATATTCTATGGTAGCATTGTTGAATAGAAATAAATTATCAGTCAATACTTTGGCGTTGGCTGCAATCATTATGTTGATTATCCAACCATTGAATCTTTTCGATGTCGGCTTTCAATTATCTTTCATGGCGGTATTGTCGATTACATTATCGTCGTCATTGTTTTATCATCTGATTTCTGCTGAGTTTCTACAACGATTCTGGATGTTAAAATGGATATGGGGGATGTTGGCGGTTTCCATTGCTGCACAATTGGGCACCGCTCCACTTGTGGCCTACTATTTTGGGAGATTCTCTTGTTATTTTCTCATTACTAATATGGTGGTTGTACCGTGTGTCATGTTCATTCTTTATCTTGCTGTTGTCATGTTCGCCACCGTCTCATTGCCACAAATTCATCAGGTAATTACCGAATTAGTGGTGATGCTGACAAATCTAACAAATATGTTCTTACATTGGGTATCCTCCTTACCAGGAGCTAGCATCGACAACATTCAAATATCAGGCTTACAGGTTTTTCTCATTTATGTTTTTTTGTTTTGTTGTTGGCTCTTGTCTATTTTCTTCCATGAAAGACTGAAATTTCATTAATTTTTTTCTATCTTTGTACCTGCTTATGCAGAGGTATTTTATCAATTTCTCTTATGACGGGACTCATTATCATGGGTGGCAGGTTCAGCCAAATGGAATTTCGGTTCAAGAAGTTTTAGAGAAAGCCCTGTCAACTCTATTGCGAGATGAAGTCAAGGTGGTGGGTGCTGGTAGGACTGATGCCGGTGTTCATGCCAGAATGATGATTGCTCATTTCGATTTGTCAAGTTTGATAAATGTTGAACAGTTGGCATATAAATTAAATCGCTTGTTGCCGAGGGATATATCTGTAACTGAAATTTATCCTGTTGATGGTGATTTACATGCCCGGTTTTCTGCCACGTCTCGTACTTACCATTATTATATCCATTGTTCGAAAAATCCTTTTTTGCAGCAATATTCATATGAAATGAATTATGAGTTGGATTTTGACAAGATGAACGAGGCAGCCCAGTATCTGTTAGGAACAAAGGATTTTAGGTGCTTTTGCAAGTCTGGCTCCGATGTGCGGACAACAATCTGTACAATCACTGAGGCAATATGGTATCAAGTCACACCACCAAATGATAATGCGGGCGGAGTCAGCGACTGTCAGTGGTGTTTTGTCATTACTGCCAATCGTTTTCTGAGGAATATGGTGCGCGCTGTCGTCGGAACACTTGTGGATGTCGGGCGCGGAAGACTGACTTTGGAGGAATTTATGCAGGTTGTTGATGAGGGAAAGCGAAGTGATGCCGGTGAGAGTATGCCTGGAAAAGCATTGTTTCTGTGGGAAGTTAAGTATTGATACTGTTAATTTTATGGGATAACCCAAACCCAATTATTTTGTATAACCTATTGTTTGATAATAAAATACAATATTTTATGTTTGTTTTCCTCTTGAATTAATAACAAAAGGAATTAGAATTGATATAAAATTGATTTTTCTTTGATGATTCACAATAATATGTTACTTTTGCAACTAAACAAACAAATTTGTTATGAAGAATATTTTTCGCGGCTTAGGTGTTGCTCTTGTCACACCGTTTGCTACAAATGGTGATATTGATTATAAGGCTCTAGAGAATTTGGTTGAGTATCAGCTCGACAATGGAGCTGATTTCTTATGTATATTGGCAACAACAGGAGAAACTCCCTGCTTGTCTTCAGAGGAAAAAAAAGAACTGACAACTTTCATAAAGTCAGTTGTCAAAGGTCGTGTTCCCATCCTAAAGTATTGTGGAGGCAATTATACTGCCGCTGTTGTAGAGGAGATAAAAGAATCGGATTGGCAAGGAATTGATGGAATTCTGAGTATATGTCCTTACTACAACAAACCGAGTCAAGAAGGTCTTTATCAACATTTTAAAGCCATTGCCGAAGTTTCGCCACTACCAGTTGTCATGTATAATGTCCCTGGTAGAACGGGTGTGAACATGACAGCTGAGACTACAGTGAGAATTGCTACTGATTTTTCTAATATTGTCGGAATAAAAGAGGCGTCAGGGGATTTGGAGCAGATAGATGAAATCATGAAACGAAAGCCTAACAACTTTGAGGTTATCAGTGGTGATGATGCTCTAACTTTCCCAATGATAGTTAGTGGTGCAGTTGGTGTTATCTCTGTTATTGGCAATGCCCTACCAAAGGAATTCTCAAGGATGATTCGTTTGGAATTCAATGGGGAATTTGAAGCGGCAAGAAAGATTCATCATCAATTTACTGAACTTTATAAATTACTATTTGTTGATGGTAATCCTGCTGGGTGTAAGGCTTTGTTAAGCGACATGGGAATGATTGAAAATGTGTTGCGCCTCCCGTTAATTCCTACCCGAATAGAAACAAAACAAAAAATGAATGAGATATTAAAAGGGATGAGACATTAATGTCTCATCCCTTTTTACTTTTTGTTAGATGTATTTCTATAATGCATTTGGTATAGTTATTTCGCCTGCGATAGATTGGTTCATGTATTGGCGGATTGTGTCTGGGTCTGAGAAGCGTGCTTGCAGGTGCATAAGTTTTGTTACAGCAGCCTCCACTGTGCTATCATAACCTGTAACAATCCCTGCTTCTTTCAGGTGATATCCAGCATCGTACCGGCTCATTTCTACTTGTCCGCTTATACATTGGCTGATGTTCACAACCACAATTCCTCTCATTGATGCCTCCTTCAATTGTTTCAAGAGCCACGGAGTCTGTGGGGCATTTCCGCTACCGAACGATCGCATGACTATGCCTCGAAGCCCTGGTGCGTCGAGTGCGTGTTTGACGATATTTTCTTCTAAACCTGGGTACAAAGAAAATACCATTAGATTATTATCAAGGCCTGGATGTGGAATCATCGGCTTGTTGAAGTCTGGTTTGAGAATATGGTGCTCTTGGAACGTAAAATTAACACCAGCTTCGCATAAATGAGGGTAATTGAATGAGTCAAAGGCATTGAACTCTTCGGCATTTTGCTTGGTTGACCTGTTGCCACGAAGCAAGTGCCCATTAAAGTAAATACAGACTTCAGGGACCATTGGAGTTCCATCAGCTTTATAGGTGGATGCCAACTCAATACTGGTCATCAAATTTTCTTTTCCGTCAGTTCTTAATTGTCCGATAGGCAGTTGTGATCCAGTCAAGATGACAGGTTTTGTAAGATTCTCACACATGAACGAAAGCACCGACGCAGTGTAGGACATGGTATCTGTTCCATGCAAGATGACAAATCCGTCGTATTGATCATACCTCTCGGAGATGATATCTAAAATTTGTTTCCAATGTGTTGGAGACATATTTGATGAATCAATAGGTGGAATAAACTGGTATGTATCGATATCAGTAGATATTTGTTTGAATTCAGGGACATTATCAGCTAAATGGTTAAAATCCAAAGGTTCTAAGGCGCCAGTTACACAATTGCTTCCCATGCCAATGGTTCCGCCGGTGTAGATTAATAAAACTCTATTTGTTCTTTTCATGTTAGTATTATCTTTGGCGCAAAGATAGTAAAAAGATTTCATCCATAATGCATTAATGTAGTTGATTTTTCTTTTTTGATGCGTAAAACTTTAAATCAATAAGCGAAATAATCTTTTCCGATGGTAATTAAAAAAATAGTTTTGATAGCTTAGTGTTATCTCTTATGTGCATCTAATTGTAAGCTGTCTAATTAAATTGCTAATTTGTAAATTTCCTATTGGTTCAATAATTTTAATTTATTTAATGCTTAAGACTAAATTTTCTTGATTAAGGTAGGTGGATTTAGACGCGTTATTGATAATTAAAAACCATATTGATGAATCAAATGTGATAGTATCATGGTATAGAATTAAAGGATTGTAAATTTATCCAGCTACCTTTCATAGAATGGAAGTTCAACATTCGCAAAGTAAATGCTGACCTTTTGGCGACTAAAAGCTGAGCTATTAAGGCTCAAAAGCTAACCTATCATCAGCCAATGTGTATAATTCTGATTCTTAGTTTGTTATCTGATTGTATTTATTTTTTAACTTTAAGCATCTATTTCGCTGTCTTTTGGGTAATTGTTCATTTTTTACTCTATGTGTAGAACTTTTCATTGTTCTTGTCTTCACACGACAAAACAAATAAGACCCATCGTTTGCAAAAGGGTTGCGGTATAGAAATGGTTTCTCTCTTATGACTGAAAGATCATTCTGTCGTGATACATGTCAATTCAAAACTCTCAATATGATTTGATATCTTCTGATAGTTTTCCGCCAATAACTAAATATTATTTATTAATCTTTTAAGAAATGTTCAAGTGTTGAATGTAAAAGTTAATCTTTCTCTTGTTGTTGTCAAAAAATAGTAGTATTTTTGCAACATCTTTGATATAATAACGTTATTGCACTTATAAATATATGAAGAAATTACTGTTGTTCCTTATTGTCGGTGTCACGATACTATCTTTTGTGGGGTGTGGCTCAAGTAAGAAAGTTGCTTACTGGCAAAATATCGACTCTATAAGTTTGGCGGCATCAAAGGGGTTATACGATGCGCGAATCTTACCAAAGGATGAACTGACGATTTTGGTTCAGACTTCAGATCCCATTACTTCCGAGCCTTTTAATTTAAGGCAGTCTGGCTCAGCTGGTTCAGGCCAAAGTAGAGTGCAGGGATACCTTGTTGATAATAATGGATACATTAATTTTCCAATTGTCGGTAAAATTCATGTAGCTGGATTGACAAAGACAGAATGTGAGGATTTGGTTAAGAGTAAAATTCAACCCTATTTATCACGTACGGAAAACCCATTGGTAGCCGTCCGCATGAGTAGTTATCGTGTCACCGTTACTGGCGAAGTCAATAGACCTGGAGTTATTCCTGTATCGACAGAAAAGATGAGTATTATGGAAGCTTTGGCAGAAGCTGGCGATTTGACAATTTATGGAAAACGAGAAAATGTAATGCTTATCCGTGAAGATGCAAATGGAGAAAAACATAATGTTCGGTTAAATCTTAAGGATGCCAATGTCATTAATTCTCCTTATTATTATTTGCAGCAGAACGATGTAGTATATGTTGAGCCCAATAATGTCAAAGCTAGGAATTCAGAAATTGGCAGTTCAACAACTATCTGGTTTTCTGTAATAGGGATTCTCACATCGTTGACTTCTTTATTATTTACAGTTCTAAGATAATTTAGATGTTACGTGAATTTAGAATCAAACTTAGAATTTATTGTACATTAACTCATGGTTTTCTGTGATTTAACGAATGATAAGTTTGAATTGATTTTATTTTAGTATTCTAAATCTCATTTTATGTGTGGTATAGTAGGTTACATCGGGAGTAAGCGTCAGGCTTATCCAATGTTAATAAAAGGTCTAAAAAGACTGGAGTATCGTGGATATGATAGTGCTGGTATTGCACTCATTAACAGTGATAATAGTCTAAATGTCTATAAGTCCAAAGGCAAGGTGTCAGATCTCGAAACTTTTTGTGCTGATAAAAAAACAGAAGGAACTGTTGGTATAGCCCATACAAGATGGGCTACACATGGCGAGCCTTCGTCAACGAATGCTCATCCCCATTATTCTCAGTCAAAGAATTTAGCCATTATTCATAATGGTATCATTGAGAATTATGCAGAGATAAAGAAGAATTTACAGGATAAGGGTGTTAAATTTCTTTCTGACACTGATACGGAAGTCTTGGTTCAATTAGTAGAATATATTCAGGCCAAAAAGAATCTTGATCTTCTTGCTGCAGTTCAAGTGGCCTTGCATCAGGTAATCGGGGCTTACGCAATAGCAATCCTTGATAAGCGTAATCCTGATACGATAATAGCTGCTCGAAAACAAAGTCCGTTGGTTGTTGGGATAGGTGATGGTGAATTCTTTCTCGGTTCCGATGCAACGCCAATTATAGAATATACCGATAAAGTCGTATATCTGGATGATGGGAATATTGCAGTCATGAAGCTTGGTGAGGAGTTGAAGGTCGTTAATATTCTTAACAAGAAACTTTCTCTTGAGGTAAAGACAGTAGATCTCAATCTTGGGCAAATAGAAAAAGGTGGCTATCCGCATTTCATGCTCAAAGAGATCTTTGAACAACCAGACTGTTTACGAAACTGTATGCGTGGACGTATTAATGTTGAGCATGATAAAGTCGTGTTAAGTGCACTGATTGATTATCGCGAAAACTTGGTTAATGCTAACCGAATCATTATTGTAGCTTGTGGAACAAGTTGGCATGCAGGTTTAATAGGAAAGCAGATGATTGAAACGTTCTGCCGTATTCCAGTAGATGTCGAATATGCGAGCGAGTTTCGATACCGTAATCCTGTAGTCTCTAAAGACGATGTCGTAATAGCATTGTCTCAAAGTGGTGAAACAGCTGATACGCTGGCAGCGGTTGAGCTTGCTAAAGAGAAAGGAGCCTTCATCTATGGAATATGTAATGCAATCGGGTCTAGCATACCGCGGGCGACCGACACAGGAACTTACATTCATGTCGGGCCAGAGATAGGGGTGGCTTCAACAAAGGCTTTTACTGGACAGGTTACCGTTTTAACGATGTTTGGCCTTGCATTGGCTGAAGCAAAAGGAACGGTTGAGCAAGAAGAATATTTGAGGGTTGTCAAGGAATTGGCTTTAATGCCTGATAAAATTTCGGAAGTCCTAAAGATGAATGATATCGTAGCTGATCTTGCCCGTACATTTACTTATGCACATAACTTTATATATCTTGGCAGAGGGTTCAGCTATCCCGTGGCTTTGGAGGGAGCATTGAAGTTGAAGGAAATATCTTATATTCATGCCGAGGGTTACCCAGCTGCAGAGATGAAGCACGGTCCCATAGCGTTGATAGACTCTGATATGCCAGTCGTTGTTATAGCTACTCACAATGCAATGTATGAGAAGGTTAGAAGCAATATCCAAGAAATTAAAGCCCGCCAAGGACGAGTAATTGCGCTTGTCTCAAAAGGTGATCAGACTATTTCAAAGATTGCAGATGCGGTAATAGAATTGCCAGATACATTGGAGTGTCTTGAGCCCTTACTTGCAACAATTCCATTACAGCTACTCGCTTATCATATAGCTGTCTGTAAGGGAAAGGATGTGGATCAACCTCGAAACCTGGCTAAATCAGTAACTGTAGAGTAACACAAATAGAATACAAACCTTAATTAATGGAAAGAAATATTCATGAAGATTGTGGTGTGGCAATGATAAGATTGCTCAAACCACTTGACTATTATCAGAAAAAGTATGGTACATGGATGTATGCACTGAATAAACTTTATCTGATGATGGAGAAGCAACATAATAGGGGACAGGAAGGAGCAGGAATGGCAGCCGTTAAGTTATGTTCTGATCCAGGCAATGAATACATGTTCAGGCAGCGGGCAGAAGGAAAAAATGCCGTTACAGAAATCTTTGGTAATGTTCATCGTTCTTTCAATGATTATTCTGCAGAACAATTAGCAGATGCGTCATATGCGGAAAAAGAATTGCCATTTGCTGGCGAACTCTATATGGGCCACCTCCGGTATTCCACGACTGGTAAGAGTGGCCTTTCTTATGTCCATCCTTTTCTTAGGAGAAACAATTGGAAAGCTAAGAATCTAGCGCTCTGCGGTAACTTCAATATGACGAATATCAATGAAATATTTGAAAAGTTGACCGAGCAAGGACAATGTCCACGAATATACAGTGATACTTATATTCTATTGGAGTTAATGGGGCATCGCCTTGATAGGGAAGTTGAACGTTGTTTTGTTAATGCTAAGTCTGAGGGACTTGAAAAGCAAGACATTACAATGTCTATCGAAGATCATATTGGGATTAAGAATGTACTTAAGACTACCATGCACGCCTTTGACGGGGGATATGTTGTATGTGGATTGACTGGATCTGGAGAAATGTTCTCCATGCGTGATCCCTGGGGAATACGTCCTGCTTATTATTATATGGATGATGAAATAGTAGCTTTGGCGAGTGAAAGACCTGTTCTTCAGACTACATTTGACTTGACATGTGAGGATGTTAAGGAATTAATGCCTGGTCAGGCACTCATTGTGAACAAAAAGGGGCAATTTAGTCTCAAACAGATAATTGAACAAAAAGGTGATTGCGCTTGTTCATTTGAACGAATTTATTTTTCACGTGGTTCTGATAGAGACATCTATAAAGAACGTAAAAAGTTGGGTGAGCAACTAACTGAGAACGTTTTACAGTCGGTTGGATATGATACCCGCCATACTGTTCTTTCGTTTATTCCCAATACAGCAGAAGTGGCATTCTATGGCTTACTTCAGGGCTTTAAATTATGGTTGAATTCCCAGAAGGTCAATCGTATAAAAGCTTTGGGTCATTCTCCTTCCGAAGACGAACTTGCTTCTATTCTTAATCAATCAATTCGTTCTGAGAAAGTAGCTTGGAAGGATATAAAGCTCCGCACTTTCATTACTGAAGGTAATTCGCGAAAGGATTTGGCATCGCACGTTTATGATATTAGCTATGAGAGTATTGTTCCTTACGAAGATAATCTTGTAATAATTGATGATTCTATAGTAAGAGGGACAACGTTGAAAGAGAGTATTTTGCGTATTCTTGACCGACTCCATCCAAAGAAAATTGTTATTGTTTCCAGTGCTCCTCAAATTCGCTACCCAGATTATTATGGTATTGATATGCCGCGATTAGAGGAATTTTGTGTTTTCAGAGCTACGATAGAGTTAATAAAAGAACGTAAAATGTGTGCTTTACTTGATGAGATATACAGTGAATGCAAAAAGGAAGTTGTCAAATCAAGTGATGATCTGATTGTCAACGCTGTTCGAAAAGTTTATTCTCCTTTCTCAGTAGAAGAGATTAATAAAAAAATCGTTGAGATGTTGCGCCCTGAAGGTATGAAAACGCCTGTGGATTTGGTATATCAGAGTATTGAGGGGCTGCACGAAGCAATACCTAATCATAAGGGAGATTGGTATTTTACTGGCGAATATCCAACACCAGGGGGAATGAGGCTCGTAAATCAAGCTTTCATCAACTATTATGAGAACGTATATAAAAAATAAAAATTCGAATCAAGAAAGAATATATAATAATGAGGAATGTAACTTTAGTCTTAAGTGATGGTACAGAATTTCATGGTAAATCATTTGGTTATGATGCCCCTGTAGCTGGTGAGGTCGTTTTTAATACGGCTATGATGGGGTATCCAGAGAGTTTGACAGACCCGTCGTATGCTGGTCAGATGCTTACAATGACTTTCCCATTGGTTGGTAATTATGGTGTACCTCCATTTACAATTGAGGAGAACAGAATCCCTTCTTTCATGGAAAGCAACAAGATATATGTCTCAGCTCTTATTGTATCTGACTATAGCGAAGAATATTCTCATTGGAATGCTGTGGAAAGTCTGGCGAGTTGGTTGAAAAGAGAACACGTTCCAGGAATTACTGGTATTGATACCCGTGAGCTGACAAAATTGCTACGGGAGAATGGAGTGCTGATGGGCAAGATAATCTTTGACGACGAGCCTGAGAATATACCTGAAGCGGTTTATGAAGGGGTTAATTTTGTTGATATGGTTTCCACAAAACAAATCATCAAGTACAACGAAGGCGCAGGCAAAAAGGTTGTACTCGTTGATTGCGGAGTTAAGGCAAATATACTTCGAGAGCTTGTAGAGAGAAATGTGGAAATAATAAGAGTGCCATGGAATTATGATTATACAACTTTGGATTACGATGGGCTATTCCTTGCCAACGGACCTGGTGATCCTGACATGTGTAGTGATGCTGTAGAGGTTATTCGCAAACAAATGAGTCTCAGCTCTAAACCTATTTGTGGAATATGTATGGGTAATCAGTTGTTGGCTAAAGCTGCAGGTGCAAAAATTTATAAGCTGAAATATGGGCATCGTGGTCATAATCAACCCGTAAGGATGGTTGGTACAAACAAGTGTTTCATTACTTCCCAGAATCATGGATATGCAGTAGATGTGAATACACTTGAGAAGGACTGGGAGGAATTGTTCGTAAATATGAACGATGGCAGCAATGAGGGTATTCGGCATAAAACAAACCAATGGTTTAGCTCACAGTTTCATCCGGAAGCAAGTTCTGGGCCTGTTGATACTGAGTTCTTATTTGATAAATTTGTAGAAACACTAAAATAATGAAAGACGAATCTATAAAAAAAGTCCTGATTCTTGGTTCAGGCGCATTAAAAATTGGTGAAGCAGGAGAATTTGATTATTCTGGTTCTCAAGCATTAAAGGCATTGCGTGAAGAAGGTGTTTCTACTGTGCTCATTAATCCAAACATTGCAACGGTTCAGACATCTGAAGGTGTTGCTGACCAAATTTATTATCTTCCAGTACAGCCATACTTTGTTGAACGAGTTATCCAAAAGGAAAAGCCAGATGGTATTCTTTTGTCATTTGGTGGCCAGACTGCGTTGAACTGCGGTGTCGAACTCAATCGCCTAGGAATTTTAGAAAAGTATAATGTGAAGGTTCTAGGCACACCCGTTAAGGCCATCATGAACACCGAGGACAGAGAGCTTTTCGTTGCACAATTAGACGAGATAAATGTAAAGACTATCAAAAGTGAGGCATGTGAATCAGTTGAACATGCCAGAAAAGCCGCAGAATTGCTGGGATACCCAGTGATCATCAGGGCAGCCTATGCTTTAGGTGGTTTGGGTAGTGGTTTTGCAGATAATGAAGCAGAGCTGGATAAGCTTTGTGAAAAAGCTTTCGCGTTTTCGCCACAGGTCTTGGTGGAGAAGAGCCTTAAAGGATGGAAGGAGATTGAGTATGAGGTGGTTCGTGACCGCTACGATAACTGTATCACAGTTTGTAACATGGAGAACTTTGACCCACTAGGTATTCATACGGGTGAATCTATTGTCATTGCTCCGTCGCAGACACTTACCAACAGAGAATACCACAAGCTCCGTGAACTTTCCATTCGGATTGTTCGCCACATCGGAATCGTCGGTGAATGTAATGTGCAATATGCTTTCGATCCGCAGAGTGAAGATTATCGTGTAATTGAGGTGAATGCTCGCCTCTCTCGTTCCTCTGCGTTGGCAAGTAAGGCTACTGGTTATCCATTGGCATTTGTTGCTGCAAAATTAGGTATGGGTTATGGCCTTTTTGAGCTGAAGAACTCTGTTACAAAAACCACATCGGCATTCTTTGAGCCAGCTCTTGACTATGTAGTCTGCAAAATCCCCCGTTGGGATTTGAGTAAGTTCCGCGGAGTTGATAAGGAGTTGGGCTCAAGCATGAAGTCTGTTGGAGAGGTGATGGCTATCGGACGTAATTTTGAAGAAGCTATTCAGAAAGGTCTCCGTATGATAGGGCAAGGAATGCATGGTTATGTCGAAAATAAAGAGCTGAAAATCGACGATATTGATGCAGCCTTACGTGAGCCAACGGATAAACGTATTTTCGTTATTTCAAAGGCCATGCACAAGGGTTACACTGTTGAGCAGATTCATGAATTGACTAAAATTGATTGTTGGTTCTTGAATAAGTTGAAGCACATTATTGATATTGATGAGCGTTTGAAAAAATCCAATATCAATACTTTGGGCAAAGAGCAACTCCACGAGGCAAAGGTCTATGGCTTCACTGATTTTCAGATTGCCCGTGCTGTTGGGCTTGAGGATGAAAGCCCGAGTATGCATCATGCCATGCTCGTAGTTCGGAACTTACGCAAGGGCTACGGCATCGTCCCAGTTGTAAAGCAGATAGATACGCTCGCAGCAGAATATCCAGCCCAGACTAATTATCTTTATGTGACCTATGCTGGTATAAAATCCGACATTCAGTTTGCTAGTGATCACGATAGCGTTATTGTCTTAGGGTCAGGAGCTTACCGTATTGGAAGTTCTGTTGAATTTGACTGGTGTGGCGTTCAGGCTTTAAATACTATCCGAAAACAAGGTTATCGTTCAATCATGATCAATTACAACCCAGAAACGGTGTCAACAGACTATGACATGTGCGATCGCCTCTACTTTGATGAATTGACTTTCGAGCGTGTTATGGATATAATAGACCTTGAAAGTCCTCATGGGGTAATTGTTTCTACTGGTGGTCAGATACCTAATAATTTAGCAATGTATCTTGATGCGGAGAACGTTCCAATCTTGGGTACAAAGGCAAAAGACATTGATAATGCCGAAGACCGTGCTAAATTTTCAGCTATGTTAACGGAAAATGGAGTCAATCAACCGGAATGGCGTGCGCTGACGAGTATGAATGATATTGAGGAATTTGTTGATCGGGTAGGCTTCCCCGTTCTGGTTCGTCCTTCTTATGTTCTTTCAGGTGCGGCAATGAACGTTTGTTCTAATAACGAAGAGTTGACGCGATTCCTCCAGTTAGCTGCAAATGTGAGTGAGGACCACCCTGTCGTGGTTAGCAAATTTATAGAGAATGCAAAGGAAATTGAAATGGATGCCGTTGCTAAGGATGGTGAGATCCTGGCATACGCAATCTCGGAACACATCGAGTTTGCTGGAGTTCATTCCGGAGATGCGACTATTCAGTTCCCCCCACAAAAACTATATGTTGAGACTGTCCGCCGTGTGAAACGCATCAGTCGTCAGATTGCCAATGCTTTGCACATAAATGGTCCTTTCAACATCCAGTACATGGCTCGCGACAATGACATTTTGGTCATAGAGTGTAACTTGAGAGCCAGTCGTTCATTTCCATTTGTAAGTAAAGTTTTGAAACTGAACTTTATAGACCTTGCGACCAAAGTCATGTTAGGTGTACCAGTTGAGAAGCCTAATAAGAATCTGTTTGATCTCGAATATGTTGGAATAAAAGCAAGTCAGTTCTCATTTAATCGTTTGCAGAAAGCCGATCCTGTATTGGGAGTAGATATGAGTTCTACAGGTGAGGTAGGATGTTTGGGTGATGACACATCAACGGCTCTACTTAAAAGTATGCTTTCCGTGGGACATCGAATTCCTAAGAAAAACATCTTGCTTTCGACAGGTGGAGCCAAGCAAAAGGCGGAAATGCTGGATGCTGCAAAGACACTAAAGCAACATGGCTATAATATATATGCCACAGAGGGGACATCTAAGTTCTTGGAGGAAAATGGTATTGGTAATACCTTGGTGCATTGGCCTTCCGATGGGGGAAAAACGCCTCAGGCACTGGATTTGCTTCATGAGAAGAAAATCGATATGGTTGTCAATATTCCTAAAGATTTATCACCAAGGGAGCTGACGAATGGTTATAAGATTCGCCGTGCTAGCATCGATCTCAATATCCCTTTAATTACTAACAGCAGACTTGCAAGTGCTTTCATTTCAGCATTCTGTAATGTCAAACTTGACGATATTGACATTAAGGCTTGGGGAGAATATAAATAGGTACGAACTAATGAATGAAATAAAGCTCACACAGGTTTTACTTGTGTGAGTTTTTTATTCTGATATTTCTGTTTGAGAAATATTGCTGTCGTGTAAAAGTTTTTTATTAATTTTATTACTGTCCGCTAAACTTTTGGGTAAGATACAAATTTAGGGCTGGCACTTCTCACGAGGTATCAGCCCTTTTTGTTATCTTTGCTTTTGCTT
>NZ_AUME01000029.1 GCF_000430525.1 Prevotella corporis DSM 18810 = JCM 8529
AAATCCGTCCATCGTCTGCGACGAATTTTCAAGATCACCTTATGGCCTCGAATAGGGAAGTCGGTTATATTAACTGCTTCCATGAACCCCTTGGACTCGAAGGTGGCATTACCTGACAAAGTCTTGTCCATACGTTCGTCAAGACTAATATGAAACTCAGGTCCAACCTCGCAGACAGAAACGATAGTAAAATAATCTAATATTTGAGAAGGCAAAACAAGAGTTGCCAAGGTGCGTAACATTTTTTCTTCCATAATGCGAAGGTCGGAATTATTAAGATAAATAACAAATTATTCCCCCATTGATTTTCTACTGAGCCCCAAAGTGTCGAAACCCAGTTGAGAATTGCGATGGAACCAAAGTTTCAGACATCAGCCAATTAGTCTCCAACCCACCAGTCTGTCCATGATTTTCGCCACGGACAATTAGTCCAAATATCAACATTATTGGCAAATTATTTTTTCTTTTGCCAATAATTGCTTATTTTTGCATTAAATAAAACAAAAAAAACATGCAGGAAACGTGTCATTATTCAGTCCTAATTCATGAACAGGCAAGAAAGTATGGAGCCAAGCCAGTATTGACTTTCCGTAACTTTGGCAGCCTGAAATGGAAGACAGTGTCCTGGAATCAGTTCTCATTGCGGGTGAAACAAGTGTCGAACGCACTGTTGAACCTTGGCCTGAAGCCACAAGAGAAGATTGCCGTGTTCGCACAGAACAGCATTCAATATCTATACACAGACTTTGGAGCTTATGGTGTGAGGGTTATTACCATTCCTTTCTATGCCACCAGCTCGGAACAGCAAATACAATACATGATTCAAGATGCCGGAGTTCGCTACCTGTTTGTAGGCGAACAAGAGCAGTACGACAAGACTCACCGCATCTTTGCGCTCTGTCCGACATTGGAGCGCATCATTATCTTTGACCCAAGCGTGCGTATCAGCACACACGACCCACACGCACTGTTCTTCGAAGACTTCCTGAAGCTGGGCGAGGGCTTCCCCCGACAGTCTGAAGTGGAGAAGATAAGTGCGGAAGCCACAGAAGAGGACATCTGCAACATTCTCTACACCAGTGGCACAACGGGCGAGAGCAAGGGTGTTATTCTCACCCACGGCATGTACAAAGCAGCAATGGAGGCCAACGGTTTGTGCGTCCCCGTGACGGATAAAGACCGCGTAATCAACTTCCTACCTTTCGCACACATATTCGAAAAAGCATGGGCCTACCTGATTTTGACATTCGGCGGAGAGCTGATTATCAACACCTATCCGAAGGAAATTCAGGATAGTATGCGTGAGACGCATCCCACTTGCATGGCTTCTGTACCCCGCTTCTGGGAGAAAGTTTACATTGCCGTCAAGGAAAAAATAGAGAAATCGAGCGTTATCCAACGAAAGGTTTTCGAACATGCTCTGTCCGTGGGGCGAAAGCGGAACATCACTTACCTGAGCCGAGGCAAACGTGTTCCCATTCATTTGGAAATGGAATACCAACTGGTGAACAAGACCATTCTAAGCCTTGTCAGGAAACAGCTGGGGCTCGAGAATGCCAATCTGTTCCCAACGGCAGGAGCATTTGTGCCGCCAGAGGTCGAAGAGTTTGTTCACAGCATAGGGTTGAACATGCTTGTGGGGTACGGTCTTACTGAAAGCCTTGCCACAGTGAGTTGCGACCACAAGGACAAGCCCTACACAGTGGGCTCGGTAGGGCGACCGATTCACAACATAGAGATAAAGATAGGCGAAGATGACGAGATACTGCTGAAAGGCCCAACAATCACACCGGGTTACTTCCAACGCGAGCACATCAACAACACAGCTTTCGATAAAGACGGATTCTTCCACACTGGAGATGCTGGCTATCTGAAAGACGGAGAGCTATTCCTAAAGGAAAGAATCAAAGACCTATTCAAGACGTCAAACGGTAAATACATTGCGCCTCAGATGGTCGAAGGCATGCTACTGGTCGATAAGTTCATTGACCAAGCTGTCGTGATTGCCGATCAGCGAAAATATGTATCAGCATTGCTCGTTCCTGAATTTAGAGTTCTGGAAGAATGGGCCAAAGACAACGGCATCGCATTTGAAAACCGCGAAGACCTTTGCGACAACATCTGCGTTCAAAAGATGTACAAGGAGCGCATCGACACGCTTCAACAACGATTGGCGTCTTACGAACAGATTAAGACGTTCACCTTGCTGGCTCATCATTTCTCAATGGAGTCAGGAGAACTTACCAACACACTGAAGCTGAAACGCTCTGTCATCAACAAGAATTTCAAAGACATCATCGACAAGATGTACGAGGATTAAAGGGCTATTGACCAAGAATTAAAAACAAAAGAAGTGATTACAGCCGACCAACTGAAAGACGTGACAGAGCGAGTTGAAGCTCTGCATCGCTATCTGAACATAGATAAAAGAAAGATTGAGTTCGAAGAGGAACAGCTCCGCACACAGGCGCCCGACTTTTGGGAGGATGCCGAACGTGCGCAGGAGCAGATGAAAAAGGTGAAAGGCATAGAGAAATGGCTGAAAGGCTATGAGAATGTGCGCACGCAGAGCGACGAGCTGCAACTGGCTTTCGACTTCTACAAGGACGAGCTGGTCACCGAAGAGGAAGTGGATGCTGCCTATACGAAGGTGGTGGCAGCCATTGAGGACCTTGAACTCATGAATATGCTCCGCCAGGAGGAAGACCCGATGGAGTGTGTGATGAAAATCAATTCAGGCGCTGGTGGCACTGAGAGTCAGGATTGGGCATCGATGCTCATGCGTATGTATATGCGTTATGGAGAGGCGCACGGCTACCGTGTTACCATCTCCGATATTCAGGACGGCGATGAAGCCGGCATCAAGAGCGTGACGATGAAATTCGAGGGCGGCGAATATGCCTACGGGTTCCTCAAAAGCGAGAACGGCGTCCACCGATTAGTGCGTGTCAGCCCATTCAACGCACAGGGCAAGCGCATGACGAGCTTTGCCAGCGTGTTCGTTTCTCCACTCATCGACGACTCAATAGAGGTATATGTCGATCCGGCACGCGTTAGCTGGGACACCTTCCGCTCAGGAGGCGCCGGCGGACAGAACGTGAACAAGGTGGAGTCGGGTGTGCGTCTGCGCTATCAATACGAAGACCCCGACACTGGAGAGCATGAAGAAATACTCATCGAGAATACCGAAACACGCGACCAACCCAAGAACCGCGCCAAGGCTATGCAGCTTTTGAAATCGCAACTCTACGACCGTGCCATGAAAAAGAAGATGGAAGCACAGGCGAAAGTTGAGGCCTCGAAGAAGAAAATTGAATGGGGAAGCCAGATTCGCAGCTATGTGTTTGACGACCGCCGCGTGAAAGACCACAGAACCAATTATCAGACATCTGATGTCGATGGAGTGATGGACGGAAAAATCGACGGTTTCATCAAAGCCTACCTGATGGAATTCCCTGTAGAGGAATAACAATCGTCTCATCTTATCACAGAAAAGACAAAAGCATTTTTAAGCTGAATAAATACATATATAATCAATTCAACTATGAGCGATAAAAGAAAATTGTATCAGAAGCAACGCGAAGCACGACAGGAAAAGCAGGCAAAGAACGTTATCAAGTGGATTATCATCACGCTGTTAATACTCGGATTGGCGTATGCTGCCTACTCTATCTACCTTTATAGCTAATGAGCGGAGTCGAGATTGAAAGGAAATTTTTAGTCCACAAGTCAGCAGATTGGAAAAAATCTGCACACACCTCGCACCATATTCAGCAGGGATATTTCGCTGCCGTCAATACGGTGCGCATCCGTATTCAGGACGACAAAGCCTTCCTGACCATCAAAGGGCCGTCGCGAAACGGCGGACTGTCGCGCTACGAGTTTGAAAAAGAAATCACACAAGAAGAGGCCAAGCATCTTTTACGGCTTTGCGAGCCAGGCATCATCGACAAACGACGCTACCTTATCGAACATGAAGGACACACTTTTGAGGTCGATGAGTTCTATGGCGACAACGATGGGCTGGTGATGGCCGAAGTAGAATTGAACAGCGAGGAAGAAGCCTTCGAAAAACCAGACTTCATCGGCATGGAGGTCACGGGTGACCGCAGATTCTACAACTCGCAGATGCGGCGCAATCCATTCAAGATCTGGCGCGATACTTTGCCACAAGAATACCGATAACAAAGGCTATTGCTGCTCCGATGGTATCGGCAAGAAAATCCAACCACTCACCACTGCGATTTCCTCCAGTACAATAGGCTTGCAGAATTTCGATGAGTCCACCCATCAACGAAGGCATGAGAAACACCCATAATGCAAGTTTCTTTGCACCCGAATAGCCGTAAGCGTTAAAATATTCCAACGCTATGCAGACACCCAGGCACAGATAAAGAATGATATGCGTCCATTTATCAATGAGACTGATATTCTGAAGAGGAGTGTCGGGAACATTGATGAAGCAGAGAACAAATATCGCAATGATGATGTTGGTGGTGAAAGGAAATTTACGAAGTACTCTCATCGGACTGAATTTATTTTGTAAGTACATTGCAAAGATAAGAAACATTTTGCAATTCCCGAACCTAAGATTTGATAATCTGACCCCGAACACTAAAATACCATGAATTTAAGAGAGTTTTTCTATTTACAAAAGTCAGACAGAAAAGTAGTAATCTTTCTCCTGACACTGGCTGCTGCTGCCATCTCTATCGTCTATCTCTTGGGAGATAAAAACACACGGACCATTGGAGATTCTGAAAACGAGACTTCAATCCTTGGCCTTGACAACACGACGAAATACGGAAAACCGAAAGAAAACGGTTATTACGAATTGAGGGACGGAAGAAGAGTGGAGCTCTTCCCTTTTGATCCGAACACCGCCGACAGCACACAATTGAGCCGACTGGGACTTGCCCCCTACCAAATTCGCAACATCTACAAATACAGGGCAAAAGGAGGTGTTTACCGATCGCCACAAGATTTCGCCCGCCTCTATGGACTCACACGCAAACAATACCGAGCCTTGGAGCCATATATTATGATAGGCGATGACTATCAGCCCGCCTTCACAATGGAATCAGTGAGAGCCTACCACGAGAACAAGACTGCCGAAAGGCAGCGGGTACACGACGCCTACGAGGCTTATAAGGCACAAGATGCCTACAAGCCCTATAAGGAGTACGATCGCGACACCATTCGCTATCCGCTGAAAATCAAAGTCGGCGAATACATTAATCTTGCCACTGCCGACACCACGATGCTGAAAAAGATACCGGGTATAGGGTCAGGATGGGCACGGGCCATCGTAAGCTACGGACAGCGCCTTGGCGGTTACGTATCTGTGGGACAGTTGAAAGAGATTGAGGGCTTTCCTAAGGAATCGCTCCCATTCTTCAAGGTGGTTCATCCACAAACGCAAAAGATGAATCTGAACAAGCTTTCGGTTGCACAGATGCGCCGTCACCCTTATATCAACTTTTATCAGGCAAGGGCAATCTATGACTACCGTAGGCTGAAAGGTAAGATTACCAGTCTCACCCAACTGCGACTCCACAAAGACTTTCCACCAGAAGCCATCGAACGACTGGGTCCTTACGTTACATTCTAACGATGGCGATGTTTATCTCTAAGTAAGCCATCATATAATTCTAATCCTCCGAAACATTCCATCTCACTTAAACCCAACCCTGTCATTAGAAAACTCCGCTTTCTTTTTGTAATTAGATAGAAAGAAAGCCACATGTTACGAGGAAAGCTTTAAAAACCAATTTGGGAAAATATTCACAAAATTTCTAAGGGCTTATGTACAAAGAACAAAAGGCTGCATCCATTTAAAGGATGCAGCCCATTTTCTATATGCTAAGAAATGCTTAGCGCATGATAATTAAAAACAACTCAGAGATTTATGGATTCTGTACCAAGTTCTTGTTGGCATTAATTTCCTTAATCGGAAGTTTATGCAAGAAGTTCTTATCATCTGTGCGCATTACCTTTCTTGCAGATTCCTTGTGGTTGGAAACAACCTGAATGTCCTTACCATTCTTATCCTTAATCGTGTAACCCTTGGTACGGTCGATAGTTTCCTTCCAGCGTTTCATGTCGAACCAGTTTGTACCCTCACCCCAAAGCTCTATGCGGCGTTGGAAACGAACCTCCTTGCGGAGTTCATCCTGTGTTGTAGGAGCTTTAAACTTAGGATCGCGCTTGCTGGCAAAAGCAGTGAGCTTGGTTTGTGCATCACCTAACTCTCCTAATTCTACCAATGCTTCGATTTCAAGCAAAATAGGATCCTGAACGCGGATGAAGCAATAATCTTGTTCCATTCCTGCCTCACCTGCAATAAACTTCACTTGCTCAAAGTTATCAAGATCATCTAATTTTTTCATACCAGAGTTGTGAGTCTGTGCGAGCATCTGCATCGCTACTTCAGGCAGTGAATCCTTATCAATCCAGAGCTTTCTGCGAGAGTCGCTCTTAGGAATCTGATTGTACAGGTAGTTGTAGATAAGCTTGGTCTTACCACCGGCAGCATAACCTCTGGAGAGGAAATGATCCATGTGGCTCCAATATGAAGCCCACAACGTAGAGTTCTGAGAGTTGATGTCATAGCCCCACAAGATGTCAGGCTGACCAATGTCCCAACCGCGAGCTGGCTCTGAAACCTTATCGGTACCACCTTCTTGTGCGATCACAGCATAGGTTTTAACATTTGCCCAATCTTCCATCTGAGCATAAGCCTTTGCCAAATAAGCAGCAGCGACAGCTCGATCTACATCTGTGCGAACACCAGTGTTATGGCAGTGATCAACAGCGTATTTCAGATCCTCGATGATTTGTGCATAAACTTCTTTCACGGTAGCGCGAGGAAGGTTCTCATCGGTTGACTTCAATGCGAGAGGAACACCAAGTGCATCCTCATGACCTTTATAGGTATGCTGATAGAAGTTTACCAAATGGAAGTAAGAGATACCACGCAGAGCAAGTGCCTCACCCTTAGATGCCATCACTTCGGGATCGTCGGATTCCTGAGCAAAGTAAGTTTCCAAGTGGAGATTCACTTTCGCAATAACGTCATAGAACTGCCCCCATGTAGATCTGGTACGGCGATAATTCTCCATGCGGTTATCAATCTGATAGTCGAATTGGAACCAGTTCCAATTCTGATATGCAACGTCTTCGCACATCAAATCGGTAGCGATATGGAAAGCCTTCAAACCGAAATCATCATGGCTGTCATAAAAATCCTGGAAAATGGAATATACCTTTGCCAAAGCAGCTTTTGCTACCTTTGGCTGTGTTTCTGGGTTGCCAATCAACTCGTCGTGACGTTCCTGAGTTACGTTATCCGTTACTACAGGATCGAGGTCGCACCCTGTTAAACCAAACGTGAATGCGAGTGCAGCTGCAACTTTTATATAATTCTTCATATTTCTTATATTTTATAATCGTTTATTAAACTGATTTTTATAAATTCAGGTTGATACCAAACGAGAGGGCACGTACCGCACTGTTTACACTGACATTTTGTGTACCGTTGAGTGAAACACGTGGGTCAAGGCCTTTTCTCTTAGACCACAAACCGAGGTTGTCGGCAGCGAAGTAAATGCGAAGACCCTGAATACCCACTTTATTCAAGAGACTCTTTGGCAACGTGTAACCCAATGTGAGGTTGTTCAAGCTGAGGTAAGAGCCATCAATGATGAAACGGTCAGTAGCTTCAGTTAGTTTTTGTGTGCTGCTCTGCAAACGTGGAACGTCGGTGTTTTTGTTCTCCGGAGTCCAACGATTGAGAATATCCATGTGCCAGTTAGTACCCGGATTTCCGGCTGACATCAAACCAGCGTAGTTGGCGTCATAAACCTTTCCACCGATACGATAAGCGAACTGCATGGAGAAGTCGAAACCGTAAGCAGCAGCGTTGATGTAGAAGCCACCTGTCAATTTAGGCAAAGAGGAGCCCACAAATTGTCTGTTCTTCAAACCGCTGTCATAATCAGCTCCACCTACTTTCTCGAACTGTTTTTTCTTGTCGTTCCAAATCCAGTAAAGTTGTTCACCATTCTCAGGATTAACGCCGGCAGATTTCACCATATAGTAATCGTAGATGCCGCCACCCTCTTTCATGATGCGCCAATCAGAAGTGATACCATCTTCTTTGAACTTCTCAGGCAGTTTGGTAATCTTGTTCTTATAAGTGATACCATTTACGCCTACATTCACGTTGATGTGCTCATCGTTATAAACATTAGAAGAGAGGCTAAACTCGAAACCAGTGTTTCTCATGTTACCGAAGTTTACGGGTTCTGTATCGAAACCTGTTGTTGAAGGTATCGGGAGGTTGAAGAGCATGTCTGATGTACGACGAGTGAAGAAGTCTAATTCACCGGCAATAGCACCCTTCCAGAATGAGAATTCAAGACCTACGTCCAAGTTGTTGTTCTTTTCCCAAGTGATTTCCTTATTACCTTTATAGACAGGTCCATAAACACTTTCCGTACCTGTAGAGGAAATTCGATAAAGGTTAGTGTACGGAGTATAAGCTCTTACCGATGAGCCCGGCAAGTAGAGATAGTCGTTACCTTGAACACCATAGCTGACACGCAGCTTCAAGTTCTGAATGGCCTTGACATCCTTTAGGAAGTCTTCTTGGTTGATACGCCAAGATGCGCCCACGCTCCAGAATGTACCCCAGCGGTGATCCGGATGGAATACGGAAGAACCATCACGACGCAGAGAAGCAGAAGCATAGTACTTGTCCATATAATCGGCTGTTACCTGTCCGAAGAAACCTTCTACCTTATATTCGCGAGAATAAGAGTCCAAATCGGAAATGGTAGCTGCTGAACGGAATTCCGGCAGAGTCGGGTCGAGAAGACCTTTCTTTTCACCAGACATGAAGTTCCATCTCTGTGAGAAGTATTCATGACCCAACATGGCATGGATTGTAAAGTCGTTGAATGTTCGATCCCAATTCAAGATTTGGTTCCAGTTGGTTGACAACGATTGGTTTACTTCCTTATTGAGGATACCGCCGTATGCCTGACCATCACCCACGAGTGGATTTGTCAAATTAGTCCAACGCCACCAGTTGCCATTGAATGTTGCAGTTGTGCTGAACTTGAAGTTGTAAGGCAGCTTCACGTCGATGCGTGCGTTCTCGGTGAGGTAGTAATTGGTATTCTTCTGTACATTGAGTAGGTTTTGCTTGATGAGGTTTATACCACCTGCATAGAGACGGCTTTGCGAATCGTCATAAATACCCTCTCCATTTGCATCGCGCAAGATCTTACCATCAGCGTCGTGCATATAGACAGGATAGATAGGAGCTATCATACGACTCCACATGAAGGCATTGCTATAGTTGCTTCCCTCGTCAGCCGCATTGCGAGCATTGGTCTTAGCAAATTGTGAGGAAGCGGAAATTCTCAACCAATCGGTGATGTCAGCGTCATAAGACATACGGTTAGTCAGACGCTCAAAACCTGTATTCATGTTGAAACCGCGATCGTTCAAATAACCCAAAGAGAAGTAAACCTTAGATTTTTCACTACCTTTCGTTACGCTGAGGTTGTATTCCTCTCGAGTTCTCGGGTCGTATAGAACACCTTCCCAATCGTTGAAGTTGCTTGCGTCTTCGTAGCGGATGGGAGCAGTGGTAAGATTACCATTCGCATCAACCACCTGATTGTCAGGAGTACTATAAATATTATAACCTAATTCATCAATCAAGTTATCGGAAGCCCATTGAGCGGGATTAGCCTCAGGATCTTTAATATAAGTAACAGAGTTCTTCAAAGCTTCCCATGTCAGCTTGTAATACAAGCCTGGATCGCGGATGATGTCATACTCTGGAACGGCACGTTGGTTTGTACCAATGCGAGCATCGAAAGATACCTGTACACGACCCTTGTTACCACTCTTCGTAGTAATCAAGATTACACCGTTGGCACCACGAGCACCATACAAAGCAGCGGAAGCAGCGTCCTTCAAAACGTTGATGCTTTCAATATCCTTTGTATTGATGGCATTGATTTCACCATCATAAGGAGCACCATCCAAAATAACGAGCGGTGCACTGGAAGCATTCAAAGAACCGATACCGCGAATACGCATCGTTGTTCCCTGACCTGCACGACCAGAAGGAGAGCTTACGGACAAACCAGCTACCATACCTTCCAAAGCCTTGGAAGCATCGGCTGCTTGCACCTTCTCCAACTTCTTCGAGTCGATGTTGGTTGCAGCACCAGTATAAGTTGATTTCTTCACTGTACCGTAAGCAACGACGAGGACTTCGTCCATGTCGCTTCCCGCAGTTGCCAACTTGATAATCATGTTGTTGCTTGCGGTTACGGTCTTGGATACCATACCAATGTAAGAAACTACGAGTTTCGCACCCTTGGGTACGCTCAAAGTAAACTTACCGTCAAGATCGGTAGCGGTACCAGTTTTCGTTCCTTCAACCATCACGGAAGCACCGATAATGGGTTGACTGTCGTCTGCAGAAATCACAGTACCGCTAATCTGTGTTTGTGCCAATGCCATTCCAAAACTTAGGAATAGACATGCGAGAAACATTGTTAGTCTTTTTTCCATAAAATTTCTTTTTAAATTATGTTTAAGTGAAAGATTTCCTCTCTGAAACTTAATGTACTCATGCATTTATCTTTTATTAAGTTGTTAGATGATTAGGTATTTCAATTTGTTAACTACTTGCAAATATAATATAATATTTTTAACAGAATAAATACTGCAGTCAAAAAAGGTAAGAAATTTATATTTATTAACATATTACACTCTCTATTTGATGCAATTTGGTGTTTTATGCATAAAATATTAAGAGAATCTATTGATTTAGATTTGTTTTATTTCATTTTATCTAAATATTTATAGTATAAATTACAATATTAAACAAAAACAACGGCTACAGATTTATCAAATCGTAACATCTCTTACAAACTGTAAGATAATATAGGGATAAAACACGTAAAAAAATCAACAATTGACCAATTTTAGCTTGTTAACAATTCTAATTGTGACATTCTGTAAACCAACGTTAACAATACTGTGTTGGAAAGAGTGAGAGCGTAGTTTATAAAGTTTAAAATGCTTATATATAATAAGGTATAAAGCATCTTTCAGACTTTCTTTACCAATGGTGCTTAGAATAAAACAGAACTGGTCATTAGACCGCAATTCAGAATTTGATGATGACGGTGAGACTTCCTGACTGATTTCATTCGCTTGCGTTTTCCTACTTTCAGCCATAATTGATACCAATGACATTAATAACGATCATGGATATCCAACGATGCTTCTCAATACCTTTCTGTATTGTTCTTCAGTATTTAACAATAGGTACGAAAGAGGGTGTGTCGAAATTGACACACCCTTTTTGCCTTACATTAGTCGGGATGAGGCGACTCGAACGCCCGACCCCTACGTCCCGAACGTAGTGCGCTACCAACTGCGCTACATCCCGATATTTACCAACTTATGTAAAGGCGGATGCAAAGTTAGTGAAAAAAGTAGAAACAGCGAAACTTTTATTTGAAATTATCACTTTTGATGGTTTATAGACGAATAAGCAGTCATAAACAAAATATTTGAGTAATTCCATCTATTAATATTAATATTCTATGAAAAAAATAGTAATTTTGCAGTCTTAATTAAATAAGTCTGAGTTTATTGCGTGCATAATGACAATACTAAACAAGTTTTTTGAAAAAGTTGCCACACCTCTTTATAAAGAGTTCCCCTTCTTTTTCATCGTCTTGACCCTCATCGGTTATCCTATCATAGTTGACTTCCTGGCCAACCTTCCCGCCGTGGGTTCAGTCGTAAAGATGTCCCGCTATCTCGGCATGGCTATCTTCATCGCATATCTCTTCACTGTGATTGTCTATTGCAGTCAAGTCAAGATAGTGAAAATGACGTTCTACACCATACTCTCGACCCTTGCGCTGACTGATATTTTCCTTCGTTTGGCTTTCGGACAGCAAATCTCTCCCGTCATCCTACTGCTCCTCGGAGAGACCAACAGTAACGAATCGAACGAATTTATCAACACCTTCGTGCTTGGGGAAGATGGCTTTCTGGCCGTAGCTATCCTCACAATCGTTGTTGCAGCCACCATCGTTCTTGAGAAGAACAGAGACGGATTAGAACGGAGACTCAAGACATGGGGCAAGCCCACGAAAGCCATCACAGCCTTATTCCTCGCCTATTTCCTCATCGCCGGTGCATGGAAAGCCCGAATCTACTATACTTTACTGACGAGCCCCACCCGCATGCAGCTTGAGGAATGGGCGACATCGAACAAAAGCGGCACTTGTACCGACCTCGTCACCTGCACCTCTTATGCCCTGACGGGGGCTAAGGCGCTGGCCAACGACATCCAAATTGCCAAGCAAACTGCACTGAATGTCTGCAAATCGCACGCTACCATCGCCGAGGACTCCACGCTGACGGTGGTCTATGTGCTGGGCGAGTCGTTCATCAAATACCATTCGTCGCTCTACGGCTATTACAACAAGACGAATCCACGGCTTGAGAAGGAACAAAAAGATGGCAACTTGTTTGTGTTCAATGACGTTGTGACGCCCTACAACCGCACGTCTTTCACCATGAAGAACACGTTCAGTTGCAACAGCCTTTCCAATCGAGAGTGCTGGGCATACTATCCGCTCTTCCCCACCATCTTCAAACAAGCGGGATATGATGTCTATTTTTGGGACATTCAGAAGACGATGGACACCAAGGAGATGTACTCCATATCTATCAACTCGCTGCTTTACGACAGAAAGATACAGCGTCTCTCCTACTCCGAGTTATCGAGTTGCAAGCCCTTCGCCTACGACGAACAGCTGGTGGCCGACTTCTTCTCGAAACCAAGGGCTGCCAAGGGTCGCAACTTGGTGATGTTCCACCTGCTCGGACAGCACGTCGATGCCGACAAGCGATATCCCCACACGGCTGAGTTTACCAAATTTCAGGCCAAAGACATACGCAACAACAATGACTACATCACCGAAAAGATGAAGTCGGAAATTGCCCATTACGACAATGCCACGCTCTATAACGACTATGTTGTGTCGGAAATCATCAGACACTACAAAGACAAGAACTGCGTGCTGGTCTATTATTCGGATCACGGAGAGGAAATCTACGACTATCGACCGTCGCTGGGCCGAAAGTTGAAGCCCATGTGCAGCAATCTGTTGAAATATCAATTCGACATCCCGTTCATGGTTTGGTGCTCCGACACCTATAAGCAACGGCATCCAGACATCATCAGAAGATTGAGGGCAGCCGTCAACAAGCCGCTCACCATCGACCACATAGCCCACACTTTGCTCGCTCTGGGCGGAATCAGAACACCTTATTATAGAAAGCGGTTCGACATTCTGAACCCATCCTACCAGCCAGGACCGAGGATTGTGAACGACAACATCGAATATGAGAAAACAAGATGGGGAAGGCAATAGCACCTTCCCCATCTTGTTTTTCCATGAATGACATCACAACAGCGCCGGCAACTCGAATAGTCGCACGCCATTGCTGCCCTTAATCAGTATGTAATGGTCGCGTGGCTGAAGTCTTTCTATCACGGCCTTCACCTCCTCGGTGTTCTTGAACTTGCGAAAACCAGTCCGCGTCCTTGCAAAATTCTCACCCACGAGCCACACGTTCTCTATGCCGGCGGCACTGATTAAATCAACCACCTTTTGATGTTCCTCATCGGAAACCTCACCCAATTCCCTCATATCGCCAAGAATGGCCATCTTATTTCCGACATCCATCAAGCGGAAGTTCTCAATGGCCGCTGCCATACTCGAAGGATTGGCATTGTAGGCATCTACAATCAATTTATTATGCTCGGTCTCTGTCAGCTGCGAACGGTTGTTTTGTGGCACGTAGGTCTCCAAGGCATGACAAATCTGCCGTGCCTCGACTCCGAAATGCAGGCCGATGGCGATGGCGGCAAGCATGTTGTCGAGATTGTAGGAGCCGACAAGGTGGGTCAGCACTTCTTTCCACTCGCCTCCTGCCTCATGCCACCTGAGGCGAAGGAACGGCGCACAATCGACGACCTCGCCCTGAACGTTGGCGGTATCGTCCTGACCGTAGGATATGATGCGGTCGAACTCACGCTGACTGGCCATCTCCGACAAGTCGGGATTACTCTCATTGAGGAACAGCAGGCAGCCGTGGGCTTTCAGATAGTCATAGAGCTCGCCCTTTGTGCGTTTCACTCCCTCGAAACTCCCGAAGCCCTGAAGATGGGCACGCCCTACATTGGTTATCAGTCCGCAAGTAGGCTCCACGTAGTTGACGAGTTTCTCAATGTCGCCCTGATGCGATGCGCCCATCTCTATGACCGCTATCTCGTGGTCGGCATTCAGCCCCAACAACGTGCGGGGCACTCCAACGTCGTTGTTGAAATTTCCTTCGGTGTGCCACACCTTGAACTTCTCACTCAGAACGGCCGAAATCAATTCCTTGGAAGTTGTCTTGCCGTTTGTCCCCGTGATACCTATCACAGGAATCTGGAACTGGCGACGGTGCTGGCGGGCAAGCTCTTTGTAGGCGATGAGCGTATCGTCAACGAGTATGAATCGACTGTCGCCCGGATCAGCATACTCCTTCTCGTCGATGACGGCATAGCTGCAGCCCTTCTCTATCGCAGCCTTTGCAAATTTGTTGCCGTCGAACGTCTCCCCTTTCAGGGCAATGAAAATGCTTCCCTTCGGACAGTTGCGACTGTCGGTGGTCACCACCGGATGCTTCTCATACAACGCATATAGTTCTTGAATGTCCATGACCTCACTTCGTTTAGTCGGGTTCTGTTCATCAACCATGTCTGATTCTGTTTTTTCTCTCTAAAACAAGTTGCAAGCAAAAGCGGGATGGCGGCATACACCGTGAATGAACGCTGTTCCACTTTGAACCGAAAAGAATCAGAAAGATGACAAGACGTAATCCCTGTTACACTTATTTATATTATGGTGGCTATTCTTAGCCTCCACCTTTATAGCAATGCAAAGATACGGTAAATCAGAGAGACTTCAAAAGAAGTTCGGCGATTATTTTAGCTGAAACAGGCATTCATCATCCAAACATGGAGCTTTCGTCTCGCGAAAGATAAGGTTTCACTGTTCGAAAGCTCACCTATCGCAATGCAAAAGATGAGCTTTTGCAACCCAACTCACACCATACTGGTTATCAATCAGTTACAAAACCGATTCCTTACCGTAAATTTTCTATGATTCACAGCTTCACGCCTCGTGTCGGAACGGTTGACCATCTTCATTCAGAAAAGAAGCGATTGGAGGAGAGCGACAGTAAAAAAGCAAGGCTTCACCACAACAATAAATAATGATGAGCCTGCCCTCATCTCACACCGGCTTACCCACTATTCGGTAAATTATTCAGATTTACCCATTTCCATTCACTATTCTCAAATAAAATTCCTACATTTGCCATAGCTAAACAAAATTAAATTAATGCTTATGAAAGGAACAGAAAAAATGGTGGGTCACCTCCCATCAGAATGTACAACGATAATCGTTGGCAAGGAAATGACAAGCGATGGTTCCATGATTGTAGCCCGTTCTGAGGACTGGGATGCCATGGAGGCCAAGAACTACGAACTCTACGAAGATACAGAGAACGGCCCGCGCGAATACGTGGCCAAAGACAGCCCATTTCGTTGCGAGCTGCCAACCAAAAGGCTGGGCTATAGCGCCCTTGCGCCATTCAGCTTGCCCAATCACTGGGGTAGCGCCGGCTTTAACACAGCAGGTGTGGGCATGAGTGCCACCGAAAGCATTTTCAGCAGTGACGCCGTGTTGAAGTTCGACCCACTCGTCGAGAACGGAATAGCCGAGAATGCCGTTTTCAACGTTGTGCTGCCCTATGTCCGCACTGCACGCGAGGGCGTAGAACGGTTGGGCATGCTAATAGAGAAACATGGTATTGCCGAAGGATTCGGTATCGGCTTTGTTGACAGTCAGGAGATATGGTATCTCGAAACAGCCTGCGGTCACCGCTGGCTGGCCTGCAAAATGCCCAAGGGAGAATACTTCGCAACAGGCAACCAAAGTCGTTTCCGCATCTATGATCCCATCGACAACGACAACTTCATGGCCTCGCCAGACCTCATTGAGTTTGCCGAGAAAAACGGTCTCTACGACCCGAAGAAGGGAGCGTTCGACTTCCACGAGGCTTATGCCCGTGATGTGAAACTCGATACCACCTACAACTATCCGCGTGTGTGGGGATTGCAGAAAATGTTCTCTCCGGCAATCAAGAACGATGTCACCAAGAACACTTTCCCAGTGTTCGCCAAAGCCGAGAAACCTATCAGCATCAGCGATATGCGACGTGCCTTCCGATTCCATTATGACAATACGGAGCACGACCCGTACCTGCACAACAATCCCAAAGAACCTTACCGCCCGGTATCCATCTTCCGCACCACGCAGACTCACATCTTGCAAGTCCGCCCAGAGCTTCCACAGGCTATCGGCTGCATAGGTTACGTTGCAATGGGAATGGCTGACCTTGGGTTGTTCCTTCCATTGTATCAGGGCATCACATCGTACCCCGAAGCCTACACGAAGGGCACCGACGTGTCAAGCGTTGACTCTGCTTACTGGAAGTTCCGCAAAGTGATGACGCTCGGTATGGTGAACTACAACAAATATGCGCCGATGATCAAGGAGGCCTACCTGAAGTTCGAGGAGGAGACTGATCAGCGCCAGCGCGAGATGGAAGAGGAATATCTGCGCATTTACAAGACGCAGCCGCTCCGTGCCAAAGACATGTTGCAGGAATTCTCCGACCGTGTGCTCACAAAGGCACTCGACCTTGCCGACAATCTGCAAGAGAAGCTCTTCACACAGCTGACAAAGGACATTCAGCAAGAATACCTTTTCCACGGTGCTTAACCAGCCCCGACACTACAGAACAAAAAGAGAGCTACTCCAATCCTGGGGTAGCTCTCTTGTCGTTTGTCAGCATTTGAATGCCGAAAACGCATATATAAAGTTAGAAGTGGCGTCAAGTGGCAAAATCTTACATGTATTATTCTATCAATTATTCTATCTAAATTATCTATCAAACCTAAATTCAAGTCCTCTTAAATTATCTCTTTCACATGACTAAAGCCCATTCCCACTTTATCAAATCCTGTATCTTCTTACCTCAATCCTAACACCTCGGAGATTTCTTTCGTCAATCATCATAATGATGTCTGTATTTGTTCCTGTGCCCATAAGCATGCCCCCTCTTCTTGTATCTGTACGGACCACCGTCTTATCGGCAGTTTGTGCGAGGCACTCTCGCCACCCTTCGCGGACATCTTGAATAGACACTATACACAATCGTTCCGTTTCGCCAAGACAATGGACGGTAGAAGTAGTTGCGTCCGACATACAGACTCCAGCGGAGGCCCGACGAAATCAACTCCAATACTGAGGCTCTTTCTATGTTGCAAAAGTACGAAAGGGAAACGTTAGCTCAAAGGTGTTTTTCCTAAAACGTTGTAGGGATTTTCCTATTGATAATGGGGAATTGTCACGAGGCTAACCTTTCAGTCTGCCGATATTTAACGTCTGACAACGTAAACTCATCAATGAATTTTGAAAAAATCAGAAAAACAAACACTTTATTTTGGAATCTAAAGGATTTGCATTAACTTTGCGGATATGGAGCAAACTAAATCGTCACGGCAGAACAGACCTGTGAATTATACAATCAACGTGAAGGGGCGACTGATGGACATGAGCCGTCCCTGTGTGATGGGCATTCTGAATGTAACCCCTGATTCTTTCTTCGCCGAAAGCCGCATGCAGACAGAGGATAGCATACGTAACCGGGCCAACCAGATTATCGACGAGGGAGCGGAGATCATCGACGTGGGCGCGTGCTCTACCCGTCCAGGAGGCGATGTGGCCAGTGAGGACGAGGAAATGCGACGTCTTGAGATGGCATTGCCCATCATCCGTCAGGCACAGCCCAACGCCGTCATATCGGTAGATACATTCCGTGCGTCGGTGGCTCGCCAAACGGTGGAGAAATTCGGTGCCGACATCATCAACGACGTTGAGGAAGGCGCCGATCCGGACATGTTCCGTACCGTGGCTGATCTCGGAGTGCCCTACATTCTCATGTCGAAAGCTGCCAACTTGCATGACATGCTCATCGGACTGTCAAGCAAAGTTCAGCAGTTGCGTGCCCTTGGGCAGAAAGACATCATACTCGACCCTGGCTTTGGCTTCGGCAAAGAGCCCGTCGCCGGCAACCTCGCCCTGATGAACGAAATGGAACGCCTCCTCGTCATGGAACTTCCCATACTCGTAGGCATCAGCCGCAAGCGCATGATTCACCGGCTTCTGGGCATCACCCCACAGGAAAGCCTCAACGGCACCACCGTCCTGAACACCATCGCACTGATGAAAGGCGCAAGCATTCTCAGGGTACACGACGTGAGACAGGCGGTAGAGGCTGTGAGGATTTACGAAGCACTCTCCCTTACCCCAACTCCCTGAATGGCGAGGGAACGCAGTCGCAACACAATATAGAGATTATCACCTGGATTTTCCGATTTATCCGCTTTCATAACCATCGTCAAGCGAGTCACATCGCGCTATGACTGACACATGGCACGTCAGCTTCGACAGGGAGAACGATCGGCGATGAGGCTGTTTATAATATTATGTTTTTTGAATTTGGCATAAAAGATATCATCGACATAGTGCTGGTAGCGCTGATGCTCTACTATCTCTATCGTGTGATGAAGGAATCAAGGTCACTGAATGTCTTTGTCGGCATTATGGTGTTCGTTGTCATCTGGCTGATAGTGAGTCAGGTATTGGAGATGCGTCTCTTGGGCAGCATCATGGATAAGCTCGTGTCTGTGGGAGTCATCGGATTGATTGTGCTCTTCCAAGAGGAGATACGACATTTCCTCTACAACCTGGGGGCACACCAACGGGTGAAGAGTATGCTGATGTTCTTTCTCGGCGACAGGAAGAAAGAGAATGTTGACCGAGAGGCCATCCTACCCATCGTCATGGCCTGCATGAGCATGGGGCGCGGCAAGGTGGGCGCACTGATTGTCATGGAACGAGGTGTCAGCCTGCAAGACATATCTGAAACGGGCGACATCATAGACGCCCGAATCGATCAGCGCCTCATCGAGAACATATTTTTCAAGAACTCACCGCTTCACGACGGAGCTATGGTCATCGCCAAGAAACGAATCAAGGCCGCAGGGTGCATCCTTCCCGTGAGCCACAACCAGAATATACCCAAGGAACTTGGTCTCCGCCACCGCGCCGCTATGGGAATATCGCAGGATTCCGATGCCGTCGCCATTGTAGTGTCAGAGGAGACGGGCCGTATTTCGGTAGCCATCAAGGGAGAGTTTCAGTTGCGCCTCACGGCAGAGCAGCTTGAGAGTATTCTCACCGCTGAAATGGCACAATAGCAGCAAGTAAACTCTCTTGACAGAATACCCTTCTGCGTTATCTTATATACACATCTGGTAATCAACACTTTATAACACAGGATACGAAAGCTGACCTTTTGCAGTGTCAAAGGTCAGCTTTCGCATTGCAAAAGCTGACCTTTTGATTGCTCGTTGTTAAAATATCCCAAACTGATCATCAGACTCTACTTTCACGTTTTGATGATGGCAGTAGGGCTTACTGACTGATTCCATTCGCTTGTCGGCAACTTCTCTGTCGTTCTCCCATGCCGTAGCCCGCTATGCATTCGCAAGAACGACAAACAAACTGCTTGGCAATCAAATGAAAAATGAGACCAAGCCAACAGGTGAAATCAGTTGAGCATGAGGTTCATCTCCAATCCTTCGTCAGCAAGAATGAAGTCAGCCAATTCGCTGATGGTCAGCGCCTCCGTCTCAGGAAGCGGTTGGTTGGTGTGCTTAACGACACCGTTTGCCACTTGGAAATACATATTATTCTTTGGGATGTCAGAATCATTATATACCCTGAAGTTCCTCGTCACTTCAGGATGGCGGGCGGCATAGAGTGCGAAGGCTTTCTCGGCACTGATCACCCTTATCATGGCAGGAATGTTTTCACGTGCAGCCTGCTCCGAAAGTTCTTCTGGTGTGGCCAGTTTGCGGTCCTCCATGACGATGTCAAAGCCATCCTCATCGTGCAGAACCACACAAGGCTTGCTCCTCTGCCATTGGTCGAACTGGTCGAACGACATGCCATCGATGCCCGCTGGCGGAGGTGTGCAGACGATGTTGCGTGTATATCCACACCGCTCATACCACCCGTAAAGCCACTCCTCGGCGGGAATCAGCATGGCAAACACCGCCTCCTGATGGTAAAGTCTGAAGTGAGCCTGAGACAACAGGTTGTTACCGATGTCTTGGCGGCGGTATTCCTCACGCACACTCACACCACTGATATAATGACACGGGACGATTGTATCGTGGAATTTCAACTGATAGGGAAGCGTCTGCAAGGCAGCCACAATCTCATTATTGAGATGGCACACCACATTATACTCTGGTCGGAACACACGGGTGAAGTAAAGTTGGATAAACTCCTCGCGGTCGTTGAACGTGTCGCGCCATAGATCAATCGTAGCCTGCGTGACGGTCTCCATTCCCTCAAACTGGGCCAGCGGACGCTTCTCAATGACAGTGTATTTCTCTAAAATCAGATCAGGCTTGTAGGACAGTTTGGCATAGCGAAGCCCTTCGATACCAAGGTCTTCCTCCCTGTTAATGAACATATATTGTTCCGGCAGATGGCGAACGAATTCCTGATTGATGATTGAGAATGCCCCATCGTAGCTGGAATCTGCCTTCTCGACACAGACATCGAAGGTGTTTTGGTTAATCGGCGCTCCATAGGTGAATGCGACGAGACTGCCATCTACCCAGATTGTGCCGCCCACGACATCAAGGTCGTCCCAGAAATCGAACACACGGGCCATGGAACGCAGTTCGTTGGTAAACTCGTTCTCACCGTCCTCCTCGTTTTTAGACACCACCCGCCATTGCTTCTGAAGCTCAAGGCAAGCCGGAATCATCTCTTTCGCCAGCGGACGGTACTCGTAGTTGGGAAACAGCTTTCGGAATTTGTTGCAATGGTTGCGCTTTGACTGCAACTTCTTGCCCGGAAGATTCGCAAGTTTCTCCCTGTCGTAGATGTAGTCGGCATAGTCACGGTCAGGTTTGAAATGGTAAGTGTCGGGGAAAGCCGACTCCAGAATTTCAGTCATCTTGCCACAGACACCAAGCATCAGAAACGGATGCCCTGACGCCGTTGAGTCGGCGTGCATCTTTCTCACAACGTTTGCAAAGCCCTTCTGCTTTTCGGCAGACCAATCGCCCGTCCAAAGCGGCGCCATGTAAGACAGATGGTTGCCCGTGTAGAACCTGAAAACCAAGAAGTCATCGACAATTGCGAACTCGGTATTATATAAAAACCTCCACGAAATGATGTTCACAAAGCTCAAGTCGCAGTTCTGCCGCTCCCCAAAGAGCGTGTAGCTTTGTATCAGTTGGCGGTCGGTTATTTTAATATCTTGAAATCTAATCATTTGAAAATGCTTTTTGTAATTCATACAAAAATACTTCTTTTTTTTGAGATAGCCAATAACTTTCTATTAATAAGGTGTAAAAAAGTAAGGGTAAGTTTGGCGTTATAGTGCTAATTTGCTATCTTTGCATCGCAAAATGGACATTTAACAACAAAACTTTCAAATATAACTATGAATTTATTAGAGCAGATTGTTGCACGCGCCAAGGCGAACAAGCAACGTATCGTACTTCCTGAAGCTGAGGAAGAAAGAACTCTGAAAGCCGCTGACAAAGTATTAGCCGACGACATTGCAGAACTGATTCTCATTGGAAATCCAGACAACATCAAGAAACTTGCAGCTGAATGGGGACTGAAAAACATCGAAAAGGCTACCATTGTCGATCCGATGAACAATCCGAGAAGCGAGGAATATGCTGAAAAACTCGCCGAGCTACGCAAGAAGAAGGGCATGACCGTAGATCAGGCCCGTGAATTGGTAACCAAAAACAACCTTTATCTGGGTTGTATGATTATAAAAACAGAAGGTGCCGACGGTCAGATTTCAGGTGCTCTCTCAACCACTGGCGATACCTTGCGCCCTGCTTTGCAGATTATCAAGTGCGCACCGGGCATCTCTTGCGTCAGCGGAGCCATGCTGGTGCTTACCCACGAACAGCAATACGGCGAGAACGGTATCGTTGTGATGGGCGATGTAGCCGTCACACCAAATCCGACAGCTGAGCAACTCGCACAGATTGCCTTCACCACGGCAGAGACAGCCAAGAGCGTTGCAGGCTTCAAAGACCCGCACGTTGCCATGTTAAGTTTCTCAACAAAGGGCTCAGCAAAGGATGCGAAGGACAAGGAGACAGGCAAGAGTGTCTATATCATTGACAAGGTGGTTGAGGCAACAAAGCTCGCTAAAGAGAAGTTCCCCGAACTGAAGGTGGACGGTGAGCTTCAGGCAGACGCAGCTCTCGATCCAGCTACGGCAGCTAAGAAAGCACCAGGCTCTGACATAGCTGGCAAGGCAAATGTACTGGTCGTTCCTAACCTTGAGGTGGGCAACATCGGCTACAAACTCATCCAGCGCCTTGGTGGCGCAACCGCTATCGGCCCAATCCTTCAGGGTATTGCACGTCCGGTGAACGACCTTTCACGTGGCTGTTCTATCGACGACATCTACTATATGGTAGCTATCACCGCTTGTCAGGCACAAGACGCGAAGAAAGCGTAAGTATTGTTGCATAACGATGGTGTACGGAAGGGACATCAATTTCAAATAGATTGCTGACACAACCGACACCACGATTATGGACTATGGTCACAAAACAGAACAAAATTGAAAAGACATGAAGATATTAGTATTAAACTGCGGTAGTAGTTCCATCAAATACAAGTTGTATGACATGGCCGATGAGTCAGTGTTGGCTCAGGGTGGCGTTGAGCGTATCGGACTCGACGAGGCTTTCATCAAGGTGAAACTCAACAATGGCGAGAAGAAACAAATCATGGCCGACCTCCCAACCCATAAGGAAGGAGTGGCTTTGGTCTTTAAGGTATTGCTGGATTCGGAGATAGGAGCCATAAAGAGCTTGGACGAAATCGATGCAGTGGGCCATCGCATTGTGCAGGGTGGCGACCTCTTCGAGAAGAGTTGCATCGTGACAAAAGAGGTGGAAAAGGGCATAGAAAGCCTTATCGACCTCGCACCGGTTCATAACGCCGGACACTTGCGTGGCTTGCGTGCCGTTGATGCTTTAATGCCCAACACCCCACAGGTAACGGTCTTCGACAATGCTTTCCACAGCACCATGCCAAACTATGCGTATTTGTACGCCGTGCCTTATGAAATGTACGAGAAATATCACGTGCGTCGCTACGGTTTTCACGGAACCAGCCACCGCTATGTTTCTCAACGCGCTTGCGAAATTCTCGGTGTGGATTACAAAAGTCAGAAAATCATCACTTGCCACATCGGCAATGGTGCTTCCATGGCTGCCATCAAAGACGGCAAGGTCATTGACACCTCCATGGGTCTGACTCCTTTGGCCGGCCTGATGATGGGTTCTCGCTCTGGCGACATTGATGCTTCAGCCGTAACTTACATGATGGAGAAGCTCGGAAAGACACCGCAGGAAATGGCAGACTACCTGAATAAAGAGAGTGGTGTGCTCGGTATCACCGGCATCAGTTCTGACATGCGTGAGATTGAGGCTGCCGAAGCCGCAGGCAACGAACGTGCCATCTTGGCTCTGAAGATGTACAACTATCGCATCAAGAAATACATTGGTGCTTATGCGGCTGCCATGGGTGGCGTGGATGTGATTGTTTGGACGGCAGGTGTGGGCGAGAATCAAATCACTCTGCGCACCGATGCCGTGGAAGGTCTTGACTTCTTGGGCATCAAGATGGATGTTGAGAAGAACAACTGCCGTGGTGTGGAAAAGGTGATTTCAGCCGACGACTCCAAGGTGAAAGTGCTTCTTGTTCCGACCGACGAAGAAATCGTCATTGCTCGCGACACTCAGGAGCTTGTAATGGCTGCCAAGAAATAAGCCAAAAGGTTATTGCATACATCAATAAGGTTGGCAAGTACGATTACGATGGTAATCCGCTTGCCAACCTTTTTTATATTTCATCCGTTACTTTCTCCCACAAGTCACTGATAATTGAATCGGGTTTATAGAAATCGTTTTTGTACTCTTATTCGTCTATTCCAAATTGGTCATTTCCCCAGCTATCTGTCACAGTAAAGGTCTCTGCAACCGCTTATAAGACAAGACATTATTTATTCGCAGGTAAAAGGTAAGCTTTCGTCGTACCATAGGTAAGCTTTCGCTCATCAAAAGCTCACCTATTAGAAGAAGATAGCTGAATTAAAACAGAAGAGAGCTTGGAGAGGCTCTATAAAAGGTAAATGTCTCAAAAAAGGAATTCACACAGAGTACACCGCCAGCTGATCCTTTCAACCAATAGTCCATCATCCATTATTGATGTGGTGGGCTATCATACTCAAAACCATTCTATTGATTTGCCCTAACTAAGGCTTG
Source organism: Prevotella corporis DSM 18810 = JCM 8529 (assembly GCF_000430525.1). Classification (GTDB taxonomy): domain Bacteria; phylum Bacteroidota; class Bacteroidia; order Bacteroidales; family Bacteroidaceae; genus Prevotella; species Prevotella corporis. The sequence continues at coordinate 24,629 of NZ_AUME01000029.1, forward strand.
CTCTCGCCCTCTACATACTCCTCAAGGAAGATGTGTTCGCCGTCGAACACCACATAAGTGAACTGCCATATCCAGTCGCCCAGAATGAAAAGACGTGCCTTGCGCGAAAGCGTCAGATCGAGTTCGATATGGCGATGACCATAGATATAGTAATCCACATCGGCATGTGTCTTCATGTAATCCTTGGTGAACCTCACCAAATACTCTTTCTCTTCACCCAGATAGGGCACCTCTTTTCCATCGGCTCGCTTCAGTCTGCTTTTCTTTGCCCAATTGAGTCCTAACTGCATGCCCCACCAAGGATGGAAGAAGTTGAGCAGTCGTTGACAAAAACGATTGTGGAAAATGCTGCGCAAGAAACGATATTTAGGGTCGGGGTCGCCCAATCCGTCGCCATGAGCAAGGAAAAACACTTTGTCGTAGATTTCCGTGGTGATGGGTCGGCGATGAAGTATGACGCCACACTCTTCTTCCAAATACCCATAGGTCCAGATGTCATGGTTTCCGATGAAGTAGTGAACCTCAACACCCATGTCAGTCAGTTCGGATATCTTTCCCAAAAAGCGTGTGAATCCCTTCGGGACAACATACCTGTACTCGTTCCAAAAGTCGAACATATCGCCCATGAGATAGATGGCGGCAGCCTTGTTCTTAATGCTGTCGAGGAAACGTACGAGCCTTCGTTCCTGTGTTCGCTTGTGCTCAATGGCAAGTGAGCCGAGATGCGCGTCCGAAAGAAAATATATATTCTTCATAATTTGAATAAGAAATCACTCATTGGTTGGTTTGTTCAAGTCAATTTTGCATTGGAAACGTTCTGTAAACCAATAGCACAGAACAGGCAGGGAACACCCGACGGGGCAAGCTTCCCTCATCAATCGAATCCCAATTCAACGCGGGCCTCCTCAGACATCATACTCTGATCCCAGACGGGGTCGAAGACAAGATTTATGTTAGAAGAGGTGACGCCTGCAACGCTCTCTACTTTCGTCCTGACATCCTCGAAGATGAAGTCGGCTGCAGGACAGGAGGGCGATGTAAATGTCATGTCCATATCCAATCTTCCATCGTCTTGTACTTCAATCTTGTAAATCATTCCAAGATCATAGATGTTCACGGGGATTTCCGGGTCATAGACGGTTTTCAACACTTCTACTATATCCTCTGTTATCTTTGTTCGTTCTTCTTGTGTCATAATTTTATTCTTTTTGTTTTTGCTTTGCCGGCAACAAACGAGGCTTCTAACCGTTTATCAGTTCCAACGCCTGTCACCGACATTAAGATATCCGGGCATTGATTAGCGGAGCCATTGTTCTGGATTCAACTTGGCAGTCTCTTTACGGAGTTGGAAATGGAGAACGCCGCCCGAATCGACAGTGCCCAATGTCTGGCCGGTTCCAACGGTCTGCCCCTTTCTCACGCTGACGCTTCCCATGTTGAAATAAGATGAGATGTAAACTCCGTGACGCACCATGACGGCAGTGGTCCCTCCTCCAGAGAAAATGGCGCTGACCTCGCCTTTGAACACGCTCCTGACGGGACTGCCTGCTGAGCCCTTGATGTTGATGCCACTACTGTTCAACTTCACGTGCGACAAGCCATTGACATTGTAATTACCGTAATGCGTAATAATCCTGCCTGACATAGGCATGGGAAGCCGGCCACGGTTGTTCGCAAAGCTACCCGTCATGGCGCGATCAGCCGACGACATGAGTGTAGTACTTTCCGCACTGGCCTTGGCTGCTGCGGCTTGTTCTCGTGCGGCACGTTCTCTGTCTGCAACGGCCTTGCGCTCAGCTGCCTGACGGTTCACTTCAGCCTCGCGTAACTCTTGGTCGGCACGAGCTTTGGCTGCCGCAGCCTGTGCGCTGATGCGGGCTTCCTCACGACGAGCTCTTTCTTCACGTTCCTGTGCCTTGCGCAACTCTCTTTCTTTCTTGGCCGATGCCTCTGCCGCAGCCTGCTGACGAGCTCTCTCGGTGGCCTGACGAGCTGCCTCTGCTTTGGCAGCGGCCTCCCTTCGAGCCCGTTCAGCCGCCTCAGCCTTTGCCTTTGCCACAGCTCTGGCTTTTTCCTCACGGGCCTTTGCCTCGGCTATTCTTCGTGCATTCTCACGGGCGGCAGCCTCTGCGGCAGCTTTCTTGCGAGCCATGTCTGCAGCACGCTGCTTGGCGGCAGCCGCACGGGCAGCGGCCTTTGCCTTGGCTTCGGCAATAGCACGCTGACGGACTTTTTCCATCTCAATAGCCACCAAGCGGTCCACCTGTGCCGTGATAGCCTGCTGTTTCTTCTGTCGGTCAGCAATAACCCCTTGCAACACCTTTTGGTCGTTCTGCAATGACTGAACCACATTCTGCTGTTCAATCTTCTTGTTCTCCATCTGAATGTGAGTCTGCCGATCCTTGTAAAGAAGATTGCTCTTGGTTCCTCGAACCTGACGCAGTTGGTTGTGTTTCTGATCTACCTGCAACTGTTTTGCCTTCAATAGTTCTCCTTGAGCACGCTGATATGCCGCATATTCACGGACAAAGCGAAGTCGCCGGTACATTTGTGTCAGACTTTTTGCCGAGAAGATGAACATCAGCTTGTCTTGAATGCCACGGTGGCGGGCCATGTAACGCATGGAACGGATGAAGCGCGCCCTCCTTTCATCAAGCTGTGTCTCCAGCGAGTTGAGCTGTCCCTTGAGAATTCCGATGTTTCCGTCAAGATGTTTGATATCTGAAGCTATGGTGTCAATCGTTTTCTGATGCTGTCCTATCTCCGTGTCGAGCGTAATGATTTTCTGCAGTCTCTCAGCGACGTCTTTCTCTTTCTGCTTTAGTTTCTGCTCATTTTCTGTTATTTCCTTCTGAATCTGCTGGTTTTGTCGCTGCAAGCCCTTGATTTCCTCTGTCGTAACATACTTCTGCGACTTGGAAGAGCCTTTCCCTCTCTTGCGAGATACTTTCTGATTGGTCTTTCTCTGTGGCTGTTGAGTTATACGCGTCTTCTGCTGTGCAGTTTTAGACTTCTGCCGAGTTGCCTGTGGTTTTTGGTGTGTGGTTTGCGGTTTCCGCTGTGTCTTTTGCTTCTGGGCATGCGGAGACAACAGGCAAGTAGTCAATAAAAGTGATATGAATATGATTCGTTTCATCCTACAGTTTCGTTAATTTCTCAAGAATTTCATCTACTCCTACCTTCTGGTATCGGCTTGAAGGTGTGGTGAAACTCTCCCAATCTGCGTTGTCGCTCAATCCGTTAAGTTCAAAGACAGCCTTGATGGTTCTTTGTTGCTTGGTTGCCTGTGTTTGGATGGTCACTTCATGATAGACCGGGAATTTCTTAGCACCGAAGTTCTGGAAGTTTCCATAGTTCCATTTCAAGGTTGAGACTCCATGATTCGCACTCGTATATTTGGCTTCAGCCATGTTGATGAGCCCTGATACCGATTCTGCCAGCCACTTGTAGGCCATCTTCCCATCCAGCAATGTTACTGGTACATTGTTTGCTTGGACGGCAGCGAGGTCAACAGAAAACATCGACAGCTGACTTTCTCCAACCCGTTGCTGACCAGGGATGAAGAGTTGGTTCCAAAACAATGCCTGAAGCGAATAGAAATTGATGCCATTGTCTTTCAGGAAAGCCACGTCGTTATAGCTTGCTTTCACGTATTGCTTGTGCATTCGGTCTATGAAGAGCACGTAGTCTTTCGTAAATTCAATACGCCCGACTTCGCTTCGTATGAGCGGAATCAGAAGTTGAATGCGGATAACCTCATCCCTTCTCATGTGCAAGATGCCTGGAACGGAGATATTCCTTGAACCAGTGTTGAGCGTGAATGACAAATCGGACACGAGATTCTTCTGATAAAGAGACTGGTCGGAAACTTTCTGAACAAACTGCAACTTCTGTTTCTGCACTGAACTTTGGGTTGGAGCAGTTGTCTGTTTCACGGTGGTGGACTGTTTCACTATTGCCTTATTAGTTCCGCAACTGGCAAACACCAGCGTTGCTGCAACGATTATCCCTATATTTTTTATCTTCATTTGACTATGTATTTCTTTTGTTCAATCTTTCTTTTCAAGATGGCGCTGTTGTTGCCATTCTCCGATGCCTGTTTCCAGTACTCAAGCGCCTTTTCGGGCTCCCCAGCATTGAAGTAAATATCGCCAGCATGCTCTATAACCACTCCACTGGGCGCCTTGTCATTCTTGATTGTCTGGTCGATATAGATTTTTGCCTCCTGATAACGTTCCTGCTGGAACAGAATCCATGCGTAGGTATCAAGGTAAGTCGCATTGTTTGGTTCAGCCTTGATGGTCTTGTAACTCATCTGTTCGGCCTTGCTGAGGTCTTTTCTTTTTTCACTCAGGTAATATGCATAGTTGTTTAGTGCAGCAAAGTTGTCAGGCTTCCACTGCAAGCAACTGTCGTATGACTCGAAAGCCTCTTTATCCAGTCCCTTCTCGTGAAGAATGTCTCCCATAACGGCATAGAAATCGGAAACGATGTCGGGATTACTGTCAGGCTTAATCTGACTCACCCCTTTGCGGAAGGTCGTCAAAGCCCCGTCATTGTCATGCTTCATGTATTGCGCGAAGCCCTGATAGTAATAGAAAGCCATCTCTTCTGGATTGTATTCTTGCGCTGGGCGGCAAACATCAATGACCTTATCGTATTCCTTGTCTTCCCAAATGTTCTGCAGAAGCGCCAGTCGGGCACGGATATTATCTGGTTCTATCTCTATTGCCTGCTCATAAACCATGTTGATTTCGTTCTTTGGATAACCTTGAAGAGTCAGATAAGCCGCCTTCATCAACACTATATCAGCATCTTCCTGAGGTGAGGCCAGAACTTTATCGAACAATTTAAGAACTTCCAAACTGTCCTTGCCACTCTCATTTTGGTTGTCCATGATGACTTGTCGGAGCAAAGCCATCTTGGTTTCTTTCTCGGTCTTTTTGGATTGGAGAATATTTTCTGTCAGCTGGTCGACCATTTTCAAGTCTCTGGCATCACGATAGTAATCCAACAACGACAGTTGGGCGTATGGATTGTCAGGCTCTTCCTTCAAAACAGCCTTGTATTCCTGCAAAGCCCGTTTCTTTTTACCATTCTGAAACAGCCAGTTTCCCAACATTACCTTATAACTGAGTTCGAGTGGATGCTCGGCGACGAGGGCCATCAACACAGCCTCCTCCTTCTTCTTATCGCCCATCTGATCATAGATTTGCATCTTAGAGAGCGATAGGTGCTCATTGCTGCCTACGAGTAGCTCCAGTCTGTCGAGCACTTCGATCATTTTTTTGTAATCGTTCTGTGAGCCGTAGAGTTGAAATAGAATTTGAAGAATGTCCTCCCGTGCCTTGTTAGTTGCGTAAAGGCGCTCGTAAGCATCAAGAGCATTCGTGTAATCACTCTGAGTGATGTAGAATTGGCCCATCTTCTCAAGGTAAGTGGAGTTCTCCGGGTCGAGTGCGGCCGCCTTTTCGTAGTTGATACGCGCCTGCTCGTTGTTCTTCATATAAACATAGTAGCCCGCCAGCTTATAATAGACTTCCGGTGCGTCAGGATTGATGTCCTTGGCATGGTTCAACAAGTCGAATGCGGCAGCCATATTTCCCATCTCCTGCTGCCGGATGGCCTCAAGGAAGAAATAGTTGTAGCGCATCAGCGCATCCTTCGGGATGGCATTTGCAGTCAAGGCAAACACGAAGAGCATTGTTGCCACGACTCCTTGTCTCAGGTATTTTCTATGAGAATTTTCCAATCAATATTCCTCCGTTGTTAAAATCAACTGCAGACAATTATCATTATCTGGCAGAAAAATTGCCTTGCTGACTGAAATGAACCAGTGCCAGCTTATTAATAGCAAGCTGCCCCAGCGACTTACTTCACACCAGTATGACCGTAACCACCTGCGCCTCTTTCCGTCTCATCGAGGACTTCCACCTCTTCGAACTGCGCCTGCTCGTGTCGCGCTATCACCATCTGTGCAATGCGTTCGCCAGCGTTGATGACAAACTCCTCATTCGAGAAGTTAATCAGCAGCACCATGATTTCCCCACGGTAATCTGCATCCACGGTACCCGGCGTATTAAGCACCGTTATGCCGTGCTTCAGAGCCAAGCCGCTCCGAGGGCGCACCTGCGCCTCATAGCATTCGGGCAATGCGATGTGTAATCCTGTTGGCACCAGGCGGCGTTCCATAGGCTTCAATGTGACTGGACTGTCGATATTGGCACGGAGATCCATGCCGGCACTCTGGGCCGTTGCATAAGTTGGCAAAGGTTGCTTGCCTTTATTTACTACTTTTATCTGAACCATAGTTATTCAATAATGTGCAAAAATAATCAATTCTAACCACATATTTGAATTTTCACACTTAAAAAAGGCCCAATTTAGCCAATTTTAATTACTTTTGCGTAAGATATTTTTGAATTGGCGAGCACGCGAGCATGCAAGATTGTAAGAAAAAATCACAGAGTATTGCAGAAAGCTTGCTACCCAATGACAAACTTATCAACAAGTAAACTTGTAAACCTCTCAACTTAGAATGATGTACTGGCAAAAGCTTATCTCCAACAAACGACTCGGGCAGGAAGACCGACATGCCTTGAGACACGACGATAGATCAGAGTTCAAGCGCGACAGCGACCGATTAATCTACTCTGCACCTTTCAGAAGATTGCAGAACAAGACACAAGTATTTCCACTGCCGGGAAGCGTTTTTGTCCACAACCGTCTGACTCACTCGCTTGAAGTTGCCTCCTTGGGCAAATCCTTGGGCGACGATGTGGCAAGAAAACTCACTCAGAAGCACCCTGATTTGAGGGGAACGCTCTTCGAGGAAATAGGTACCATAGTCCAGACGGCTTGCTATGCCCATGACATGGGCAACCCACCGTTCGGGCATAGTGGTGAGAAGGCTATTCAGGCTTTTTTCACCGAAGGGCCGGGGGCAAACATTAAGTCAGAAGTAAGCCCACGTTTCTGGGATGACATCACCCACTTCGAGGGCAATGCGAATGCTTTCCGCCTGCTGACCCACAGATTCCTTGGGCGACGGGATGGCGGTTTTGTCATGACCTACTCCACCTTGGCCAGCATAGTGAAGTATCCTTTCTCTTCATCACTCGCTGGAAAGCATGGCAAATTCGGATTCTTTGAAACCGAGGAGAGTAACTATCGCAAGATAGCCGATGAGCTGGGCATTATCTGCAAGCAATCATCCGATTCAGGAATCGCCTTCGCCCGCCATCCATTGGTTTATCTTATGGAGGCCGCCGATGACATCTGCTATGAGATTATGGACATAGAAGACTCGCACAAGTTGAGACTTCTGTCGTTCGACGAGACGGCAGAACTGCTCTTGGGATTCTTCGACGAAGCGACCAAGCAGAGCATCCGACAACGCACCGAGGATGAGGGCGTGACCGACAGAAACGAGCAAGTGGTTTATTTCCGGGCCTGTGCAGTAGGATTACTGGAGAGTTTGTGCGTCGATGTATTCGTGGAAAACGAGGAAGCCATCCTCAACGGCACATTTGAAGGTTCGCTGATAGACCACATTCCCGAACTTCAGAGAAAGAATTACAAACACTGTTCAAAGGTGTCTGTTGAGAAAATATACAGTAGCAAGACCGTCCTTGACGTGGAACTGTCGGGCTACAAGATTATGGAAACCCTGATGGGGGCACTCATCGACGCAGCCATCGCTCCAGAGAAATTCCACAGCAAACAGTTGATACGCAGATTTTCGAGTCAGTACGACATCCAAAACAAGAACCTTGAGGACCGCGTGATGGCCGTAATTGACTATATCAGCGGCATGACCGACGTCTATGCGCTAGACATCTATCAGAAAATCAACGGCATAAGTCTGCCCATCATCTAACCAGACCAGCCATTTCACAGCTCCCGCTTTCTGAAAGTCTGGCAATAAACGACAAAACAACGAAAAGATGGAAAACCAATATCAAAAAACATTCCCCGACCTGATGGCTGGCAAGAAGCTCATCTACGTTCATGGATTCATGTCTGCCGGCTCTACCCACACCGCGCAAATTCTGAGAGACTACATGCCTAAGGCCACCGTCATAGCTCCCGACCTGCCCATCCACCCCGAAGAGGCGATGCAACTGCTCCGCCAACTACAAGCCGACGAACGGCCCGACCTGATTATAGGAACATCCATGGGTGGTATGTACACCGAAATGCTCTACGGGACAGACAGAATCTGTGTGAATCCGGCATTTCAAATGGGCTCAACCATCACTGAGAACAACATGATGGGCAAGCAGGTTTATCAGAACCCACGCCAAGACGGAATACAGGAGGTCATCGTTACCAAAGCCTTGCAAAAAGAATACAAGGATATGACGGAACAATGCTTCAGCCATATCACGGCCGAGGAGCAGAAAAGGGTATATGGGCTCTTCGGCGACAACGATCCGATAGTCCACACATTTGACCTGTTCAACAAGCACTATCCTAATGCCATCCGTTTCCATGGCGAGCACAGGCTTGTTGAAAAGGTGATATTCCATTACCTGATACCGGCCATCCGCTGGATCGACGACAAGCAAGAGGGTCGCGAGCGCAAGACGATTCTCATCGACTGGAGTGCGCTGCCAGACTCATACGGCAAGCCGAAATCGAGCCTTCACAAGGCCTACGAGTATCTTCTCGACCACTACAAGGTCTATTTTGTGGCACCAGCTCCAACGAACGATCATCCTTTCCTGTCTGATGTTCAAACATGGATAGAGGAGACGTTCAGCGCACCGGCATGGAATCATGTCATTTTCACCAACCAACCCCAAATTCTTTATGGCGACTACCTTGTTTCGACCGATGAAACGGACGATTTTATGGGTACATCGCTCACTCTTGGCAGTGATGAGTTCAAGACTTGGGAAGAGATAATTGTATATTTTGAGAGATTGGGCGGACAATAAAAACAATAAAACAACCATCAAAACATCCCGCATTGCCCCCACGGGCTGTCCTCCCTGTGGAGGTTTGGGGCAAGGGTTCCATTATGACTACATCTGAAGAGCTCTTCCATCGCATATCGGAAATTCTATCAGGGGCTGACAATCGGCCTGACATACAAAATCGACTGATGCACGAAACCCTTGTGCTGGCTTGTCATGAAGGGCTTAAAAGCACACGTCACGGATTCGGGAACCTTTCTTCTCAGGTCGATTCGCTTTGTCGCCGACATCACGTCAGTCCACAAGATACGGTAGCCATCCATCTGATGCGCCGACACAGCAATTCCTTCGCCCCCATCTTGCCCAACGACCTCGCCTACGACTGTAGGGCTTTGGCCGTCTTTATCGCAGCTGTTTTCGACACTTCCATTCCTTCTTTTCTCGCTGGGAGAATACCAGCGACTGGACGACGCACGTCGAACATTCAGATAGCCAACTACCGATACATCCGTTGCACCGTAAGATCATGGAACAACGACACCATCAAGGTAGGCGTACTCAACCAAGACTGCAGCGAGGAGGAACTAACTGTGGATTACACGGCGACTCCCGACTATATCGACCTCACCTATCTGCGCCCTATTCTGCGTGAAGGGATGCAACTCAATCTGCTCGACTGCAACGTTTCCCGTAAACGAATTGTGCCTAAAATAATTGTCGTCGAACCAGATTATCTCCTCGACATCTCCTCTATTGCTAACTGCTTCGAGGACTATGGACACCATCCTCTCCTTTACACAGTGAACCGTCTGCAGGCTCGCCCAAACAACCGACACACCATTCTCGGAAATTTTGCCGGAGCAGCCCTCGACGATATCATCAACCACGAGAACTACGACATTGGCAACACTTTCAAGTCGAACTTCCGCGACCATGCACTCGACTTTGCTACCTGCGGTGACTTCAATGCCATGGAATTCAAACAGGAATCTGAATCGCAAGTCAAAAACATTCGGGAGATTGCCGAAGAGATTTTCAAGACTCACAATAAACACAAAGCCATACTGGAACCCTCGTTCGTATGCGAGCAACTGGGCATCCAAGGACGTGTCGATTTGATGACGACCGACCTTCAGCTGCTGGTGGAACAAAAATCGGGTAAGAACTTCTATCTCACCAGCAAGCGACCCAACAAGCACGGATCGCTTCACATCGAGAAACACTACGTGCAGGTGCTGCTTTATTTTGGCATCCTCCAGTATAACTTCAACCGCAGCGGGAAGAACACAAACATTCATCTGCTCTATTCCAAATACCCACTTCCAGACGGACTTTTAGAAGTCGAGCCTCTACAGAAACTGATGATGGAGGCACTAAAATTCCGCAATCAGGTGGTGGCGACGGAATTTTGGCTGGCCGACAATGATTTCGCACGCATCATACCACAGCTCACTCCGGCAACGCTCCGACAGGTGCAAGGCAACGACCGCTTTTTCAACCAGTACATTCTTCCACGGCTCACCGACACGCTCGCACCACTCCACCATCTCTCGCCACTTGAGAGCGCATACTTCTGCCGGATGATGCGCTTCGTTATCAAAGAGCAGATAATTGCCAAGGTGGGCTATCAGGAGGGAACGGGCAGCTGCAACGCCGACTTGTGGAACATGCCGCTATCAGAGAAGATGGAGACGGGAAACATCTACACTGGGCTGACCATCAAGGAGAAGAGACGCAGCAGTGCTTTCAGCGGCTACGACACCATAACGCTCGATGTACCTGAACAAAGCGACAACTTTCTGCCCAATTTCCGACAGGGCGACATGATTTACCTCTATGCCTACAAGCGAGGAGAAATGCCAGATGTGCGCAAGAGCATACTCTTCAGGGGTGCTATAGAGGCCATCCATAACAACAATCTGACTATCCATCTGAACGACGGCCAACAAAACGACGACATCATCAGTGGCGACTTTTTCGCTATCGAACACAGCAGCAGCGATATCGGCAGCTCTGCGGCAATCCATGGATTGCACACCTTCATCACTGCCGACGACGATCGCAAGCAACTACTGCTCGGACAACGCGCCCCTCGCTACGACACAATTCTGCAACTCAGCCGGAGTTATCATCCCACCTACGACGATATTATTCTGAAAGTAAAACAAGCACAAGATTATTTTCTGTTGATTGGACCTCCAGGGACTGGCAAGACTTCAATGGCGCTGCAGTTTCTTGTGAGAGAATATGCCTCTTCCTCCGCCCTCCTTCTCCTTTCCTACACCAACCGTGCCGTGGATGAAATCTGTGGAATGTTGTCCGACAACGGATTCGACTACATACGGTTAGGCAACGAATACAGTTGCGATGCCCGTTTCAAAAGTCATCTGCTGTCGCATGTCATAGATGAGAATCCCACACTGCGCGGCATCACCCAGACGCTCACCGACGCACGCATCATTGTGAGCACCACCGCTGCACTTTCCGCCCGTCCGTTCATCTTCAACATCAAACACTTCGATGTTGCCATCATCGACGAAGCAAGTCAGATTCTCGAACCAAACATTATTGGAATTCTATCAGCAAAAAATCCTCCATCGCTTCAGACCTCCTTCGGGCAATTAAACCACGACCTCACGAAATCAGCCCCCTCATCGGCCCTACCGACTCATACACCGCTATCTCAGAGCGAAACCGAACTTACGCAGTCGGCTCCCGGTGCCACCACCATAACATCTTCGCATCTTCACACAATACCCCCCGTGCAGCCATTCCATAGCGAAAATGCAGCTCCTTCTCCGGAGGAGAGAGCAGGAAGAGAGGCAATCGGGAAGTTCATCCTAATCGGCGACTACAAGCAACTTCCGGCGGTCGTTCAACAAGATTCAGACGAGTCATCAACCAGCGATCCACTTCTGTCAGCCATCCATCTGGACAACTGTGCCAACTCGCTCTTCGAGCGTCTCATCCGCACTGAACGTGCGGCAGGACGCACACAATTTATCGGCACACTGCGCAAACAGGGGCGCATGCATCCCGACATAGCGGAGTTCCCCAACAAGACCTTCTACCGACGTGAGCAACTGGAATGCGTGCCACTGATGCATCAAACCGAGACCAAACTGCCTTACAACGTTGCCAGCGAGGATGCGACCGACGACTTTCTGAAAGTTCACCGCATGGTTTTCATTCCGTCAAAAGCCTGCCGACAGCCTAACATCTCGGAGAAGGTGAACACAGAGGAGGCCCGCATTGTCGCCGACATCATCCGTCGGTTGCACCGTCAGATGGGCGACACGTTCGATCCCCAAAAATCGATTGGAGTTATCGTGCCCTACCGCAATCAAATAGCCATGATTCGCAAGGAACTCGAAAAACTGAACATCCCAGAATTGGAGGCCATCAGCATCGACACCGTGGAACGCTATCAAGGCAGCCAGCGCGATGTCATTGTCTATTCATTCACCATTCAGAGTCATTATCAGCTGGAGTTTCTCACTGCCAACACATTTGTTGAAGACGGGAAAGCCATCGACAGGAAACTCAATGTTGCCATTACACGCGCCCGAAAGCAACTCATCCTCACTGGCAACGAGGCAACGCTCCGCCAAAACAAGCTCTTCGGCGAAATGTTGGACTATATAGACGGGAAAGGCGGAAGATTGATTTTCTCTGATAAATAGACCGTTAGCGACGACAGACATCGGATCATCAAACAGTATTGCCAATGCCTGACAATCAGCATGTCTTATACGGATTTAGCTTGTCACAATTCTGACTATAAAAAAAGTAAGAAATTATGACAAAACGTAAAACCCCACGCGAATTTTCGAATTCGTTCAAGCTGCAAGTGTTAATCGATTATTATTCTAGCGGTTCTTCTCAAGCGTCCATATTGCGTAAGTGGAATGTGTCTAGTGGTTCAATGTTCCAATGGCTGAAACGTTGGCCCATTGATTCAAAATCGTTATCTTTGCCCTCGGAAGTAATCC
>NZ_AUME01000030.1 GCF_000430525.1 Prevotella corporis DSM 18810 = JCM 8529
TTTGTATTTACAACCGATTATTACTCAATATTTTATAGATAATAAGTCAGAAATATGGTTGTTATTTTTAATTGCACATTCTAAAAGGTGAAGATTTAACGCTTTTATTGATTATTAACTCAAAAAGGACATCAACTTGGGTCGTTTCTTCTCTTTTCCTTGCTATTCGTTTCCGATATTCCACTTTTGTTTTGGTCTATCTCATATGTACTGCAAAGGTATTGATTTTTGTTTGATATTGCTCCTTGCTTGCTCCTTGTCGTAGATTAATTTTCACACAGGAATTTTTGTTCTCTTTCTATAGGGGCTTGAAACAATCCATTTATTGGAAACAATTAAAGACGGAGCTGGTTTGCCCCAGTGCTTTTTAAGAAACAGGGCAATTATTTTATCTCCACAAAGGCTCTTGTTCCCAATTATGAGGAAAGCCTAATAAACGAGTTCTTACTGATGGGTATTTCGATAAAAGCTGCTTGAAATCTGCAACAAAAGTGTTGCCCATAGAAATGGAGTTAAGCCAATACACCACATAGCAGAGTTGCGGATAAAGTGTTTGTTCACGGAACGAGAAATCCGTAATCCATGTGTTTGGCATACGCATAGGCATCATTGGCTTGACAGGAAAGACCCGATTTGACAGTCTTGAATGATGGGCGCAGCAATTACGAAGTACGGGTCTGGGTACGGATTAAAAGGCTAAGTGATTATTTCCAGTCATTTAGCCTTTTTAATTATCTAATTTTTCCCCACATTTTCCCCACAGCTGTCTATTTATATATTTTAGAAACATATTTTTCCGTAAAGTTATGTACCTTTGTCGGCAAATAAAGATATTCTCGTCAAACAAATATAAATAATATAAACATGGAAAAAAACAGAAAAAAACAAATCGTAGTTTTGAGTATAGCTTTAGTTTGCATTTTCATCTTGGTATTTTCATTGTTCCATAAATCAGCGACAAAAGATAGCGCAAATCCTCCTTTAACAAATGTTTTGACTGATAGCATTTCTCAAATTGTCTCAGCTTGTCCTGGCGAAATTGGTGTGGCGGTTATTGTTAATAACAGAGATACGGTTAAGGTCAATAATAAGAGTGTTTATCCTATGATGAGTGTGTTTAAGGTTCATCAGGCATTAGCTCTTTGTAATGACTTTGACAATAAAGGAATTTCACTTGATACCTTAGTAAATATAAATAGGGATAAACTTGACCCAAAGACTTGGAGTCCTATGCTGAAAGATTATTCAGGGCCAGTCATATCATTGACAGTGAGAGATTTGCTGCGTTATACTCTTACTCAGAGTGACAACAATGCAAGCAACCTTATGTTTAAGGATATGGTTAATGTCGCTCAAACAGATAGTTTTATAGCCACACTCATTCCTCGTTCAAGTTTTCAGATAGCTTATACGGAAGAGGAAATGTCGGCTGACCATAACAAGGCTTACTCTAACTATACATCTCCTCTTGGTGCTGCAATGTTGATGAATCGTTTGTTTACTGAAGGTCTTATCGATGATGAGAAACAAAGTTTCATTAAGAATACGTTAAAAGAATGCAAAACAGGTGTAGATAGGATAGCAGCTCCACTTCTTGATAAAGAAGGGGTTGTTATAGCGCATAAGACAGGTTCAGGTTATGTTAATGAAAATGGTGTTCTTGCAGCTCACAATGATGTTGCCTATATATGTCTGCCTAATAATATCAGTTATACCTTAGCGGTATTTGTTAAGGATTTCAAGGGAAATGAATCACAAGCGTCACAATATGTTGCGCATATATCAGCTGTAGTATATTCTTTATTAATGCAAACTTCAGTAAAATCTTAAACTGCACTTGCTTTGATAATTAATGATAAACAATCTAAAAGCACTCTAATCGTTATCGGAGTGCTTTTAGATTACTAATCAAATTGCTTCTATTATAATTTGAATCCTCTACTTTTTCTTTCTTCCTGTTGCGGCACTCTTGCTCCATATCTAAGCCTGTGCCATTGCTCCCTGAACCAGTCGGCAATCGGCTTCCTGTTTATTGTCAGGTTCAGCCTGCTTTCATCGTCAGGGTCATTTTCCACCCTTAAAATATCATCCTTTATATCAAAGTTCCGCCTGTGTTGCTCGGAATAGATTTTACCGCTACATTTCAGGGCTTCTTTTTTGACTATAAGACTTTCAGTCATTTCTTTAGAGAATCCCAGCATGGCACAAAACTTTTCCATGCGCAGCATTTCCCTGAACATCGGAAACCACCTGAAAGCCTTGTCTATGATTCTGGCGAGCCGTGACAGTTCTTTTTCTTTCATGTCAAGTTCCTGCCTGTGCATTTCTCTGAGATTGTGGATTTGCGTATCATGCTGTTTCTGCATCTGCTGTACTTGGCTCTGCAATTTTTCAATATTGGTGTTCCGTTTTGAAACCTCGTCTTGCAGTTTTTCGTTGGCACGTTCCAGTTCTTTCAGTTTTCCACTCCCGAAAAGAGAAGCAACTCCACTAGTTATGGCTGTCGCTGCCGTGGTGGCTGTCTTCTTTAACTTGTCAGTGCGTATTTCTGATTTCACCTGTTTCAGTTCCTGCTCGGCAAGATTTATCTGTTCTTCTTTGTGCCGTTTGGCTGCATCCATGCGTTGCAGTTCAGCTTTCTGCTTCTCAATGATAAAGTCGTTCCGTTCCAGATGCTCCTTACCAGTGACAGCCTTTGACTGCCCGCGTTCCATCAGCAGGATGTCGGATGCAAGGGTCTGCATCTGCATCATGTCATCGTCATTGAGCTTTCGGCTCTTTCCTGTTTCGTGGTTCATCCAGTCGAAAACGATATGGGCATGATAGTTCGGCTTGAACCATCTGTCCCCGACTTTGAAGCTTTCCCGGTCTTCCGCTTCCGGCTGACCGTTCAGCCAATGCCCTTCATCCTTGTGCAGGAAGATTTGCAGCGGTGTGATTCCCCAGCGTCTTTGACACTCCTCACCGAATTTACGCACGTCTGCCAGTGTGGTGTCCGACCTGACAAGCAGCACTCCTTCACGTATGGGGGAGCATCCCGCAATCTTGACTATTTTACCGTTCTTGCCTTTGCGTTCACGCTCCTTTTCCTGCATGGCACGTCCGGTCTTTTCCTTTACCATCTGTCTGATATTGTCATAATGCATCCGCAAATCCGGACTGCCGAAGTCGGGATTTATCCACTGTTCGTTATCGGTGGATAGTTCAGGAACGACATAGATTCTGGACTCTCCGATGTGGCGCATGTATTCGGCAGTCCTCCTGTTGTGAGCCTCGCTCGATGCGATGTTGCAGGGCTTGATATGTATGCTTGATTTTGTTGCCATAGATACTTGTTTTTTGGTTTGTACTTTATTGTTTGCTTTTCCGCTGTCCGTAAACGCATGGGGTTCTTAGGGGTGCAACCCATAAGCGGAGATTGCAAAGAGAGGGTCACTCTTTGCTCTGGGTTCTCAGGGGAGAAACGCCCTGAGTGGGTCATTAGGGTAAAACCCTAATCCCCTCGGGAGAGCCCACAACTACGTAAGCGGAGCGTGTAGTTATAGTGGGCTATATCAATGGCAAGCCATTGTCTGCAAACTCCAGCCTACGGCTTCCGCTCTCCTCCGTCAGGGAGGTTTTTCATCATCGTTGCCGATTGGAGATGCACCGACCAGCACAAGGTCTAAATCGTCTATCAGTTTTTGCAGGACGGGATTCTTCTCTATCATCCGCTGGAGGATTCTCTCAGCCTCGACCAAGTGGTTGGCTGTACTCATCACCTTGCCCTCCCGTATCTGAAAGATAATCCAATCGGCTATGTCGATATGGGCTTCTTTTTGTTTCGGGGTGGCATTCCTTTCGATGATGTCCGAAACCACCACCTTACAAAAGTACATGCTCTCGGCTCGCTGTTTCCACTCGGCATAAGCATCGGCATCGGGAAAGAGAAGCACGGTTCGCCCTGACAGTACACGGAGTTTCTCTTCTCTCATCTGACTCTTACCACCCGTAGCCAGCCATACATAATCGGGGAAGATAGCAGAACCGATAACGGCACTCTTCTCGGATTCCACCAAGACCACCACCTTGTCGGGATGCGTTTTCAACAAGTGTTCCCCGAAAAGGCATTGGGATAGTTGCCAATCCTCTGCCAACACACGCTGCTTTTTCAATATGCTGTGTATCCAGTTCACTGCCGATGTCTGTCCTCCCTTGATACGGTGTCCGTCTTCGGGATTGTACTGCATCACCTTTCCCGTGCGTACCTTGCCCGTCCTGTCTATCTGCCAAAAGATAACAGAGCCGTCACGGGTAGCCCCCAAACGGTATTCCTCCAACAACCGCTTCAACACCTCTTTCGCCTTGTCGCCATAGTAGGAAGTAAGGAGTGTGAAGAGGAAACGGAAGAAATTGCTACGCTCGCTTTGCGACTTCTCCACATAGTGAGGGGGAATATAGCCGATGGCTGTCGGCTTACTTTGCTGCTTCACTTTCTTCTGCTCTGCTCTTTGCCTGTCAAAAGAGAAATCATTGGTAGTTCTGTGTTCAGGATGCTCTTGAAAATACTCTTTCGGAGTGTAGTGATACCCACAACCGCTTTCGTGGTTACATCTGCCGACCGATGGATGCAACGGCACATTATTTTCGTCCACGTAATAGACGAAAGAATGCCTGTCTCCGCATTTGGGGCAGGTATGCCGTGTTGCCGTTCCTTTATACTTCTGTAATGAATAATTGCCCATAGCTTAGTCCGTTTTTGATGGTTGATTGTCGGCTGTCCCATCCTGTCCCATTGTCCCACACTCTAAGGGTTGGGACAGTGGGACACTTGGGACACCTGCGTTTTTACTCTCTTTGCTGCGCTGGATGATACGGTTTACGGTGGACTTGCCACAATTCACCTGTGAGGCTATCTCCCTGACGGACTTGCCCGATTGGGAGAGTTGCAGAATTTGGCAATCCCTTTGGCTTGATTCATTGTCGCCCAATTTTTTCAAGTGTTCCTTTTCCGTGGAATAGCCCCTGAACACGAACTGCAAGAAAGCATCCACCTTGTCAATCTCGTAAACGATTACATTATCCGCATCATGAGAGAACGTGCCATAGCGCACTTTAAGCTGCTTCACATAGCGAAGCCCTCCGTCTTGGGCACTTTTTCCAATGGTGAACACGCTGTCAAAGAAATTGTAGAGCCGTTTGCTTCCGGCAAGGTCGTTGGATGTGATGGGACAATCCAAAGAGCGTTTGGGCGTATGTGCTAGGACAAGGATAGAGAGCGCATATCTCTTTTTGAGATTGTTCAGCTGAATCATCAGCCGTCCTGCGGCATCGCCTTTCTCCATGGCGCAACACAGGTAGGTAAGATTGTCAATGATGAAAATCTTGCAGTCGGTCTGCACAGCCATCTGTTCAATGCCGCCTATGATAGCTTCCTCAAAGTTGGCATCCAAAAGCTGGTTGCAGTCAATAGACACCCGATAGAGTTTGTCGGGAAAGGTGTAGAGCTCTCCATGCTCGTTGGTATAGCGGAGCTGGAACTGCTTTTCGGACAGTTCAAAGTCCAGATACAGCACATTGTCGGTTCGGGCGATGCGGTCGGCTATCTGCACGGCAAGGATGGACTTGCCCACGTTGGAATCGGCAAACAAGCAGGAGAGTTCCCCCTCGTACCAAAAGCTGTCCCACAGCGCACGGGGCGTAGGCAATAACGATGCTTCAAGAATGGTTTGGTTTGCCGTCTTGATATTCATCATGCCTACACTGTCGGGCATACCGTTATGCGCTTGGGATGCTTTTGTGAGGTCGCCACGTATCAGGTTGATATAGTTCTTATCCTCTTCCATATCATTCACCAGTTACGTGGGTTGGGCTTGCGACGGTGGGAAGAGGATAAGGACTTGTTCAGTTCCTCGTCTGACAACGGTATGGGATTCTTTCGGGCGGTTTCCAGCCACTTGTCCAGTTCGTCACGGTAAAGGCAATAGCGTTTGCCGGGCTTGGTGGCAGGGATTGTCCCTTCTGACAGTTTCATGTAGAGCGTACCCTTAGGGATACCTAAATACTCTGCTGCCTCGTCCACAGACATGGGCACGTGGGTGTCCACCGTTTTGGCATTGTTCACACTGCGCTGCTCGGCGAGCAGGCTTTTCAGGCTCATCACTTCGTCTCGAAGCTGAGCGACAACCTCGGGGAGGTCGTTGAAGGTAAGAATTGATTTTTCCATTCGCGTACTCGTCTCTTTTGTAAGACTTGGCGCAAAGGACTGAAATGATATATCCGTGAATATCTCCACGACACGTCATTGCAAAATAATTCCCGAATAATTAAGCCCAGCCATAAATGACGGGTAAAATTACTCGGGAAACGATGTAAAACAGGCGGTTATGAGTTACCGGATGGTTGTCGTTGGTGTCGTGATTATCCTAATTCCGCACATAATCCTCGGGATAGTGGAAATCAAGTTTGCCGTTTTCGGGTTCATCAATGGGAATTTCCGTCTTTAACGGCTCTACCTTGAAATTCTTGATGGTTGATAAGTCTGTATCAGCAAACGATTTCGGGAAAAGGGCTTTGATGAACTTGGCACGGTTATCCCCATTGTAGTATCTCTTGTACAGGAAACGCTCAGAGATATTCCATACGAAGTGACGGAGTGGAATGTTGTTGATGTCTTTGGTAAACGGTCTTTGTATGGGCTTCGGGGTATAAGTGTTAAGATTCATCCATTTGTCCACCTCAGTACAGATGTGGTTCACGGTTTCTTGGTCGGCAATGCGAGGCAGGTAATAATGGCAATACTCCATGACCATGCGGATGCGCTCTTCCTTTTCCCGTTGCTCTCTGCTTGCGTAATTGGCACGGTTCTTTTCGTGAAGATCCGGGGCGATAGTAAGCTCTATCGGTTGTGTTTGGATAAGTGTCTCTTCTTTTGTCGGGGATGATTCGGGTACAGGCTCAGGGACTGATGTAGGTCCAGGCACAGATGTGGCTTCTTCAAGTGTATTTTGTGACAGTTCTTCCTGCACCTCTATGGCTTCGGCAATCGTTTCTTTCTTGCCGAACTTGATTTTGTAGATTTCGTATGTATCAAAGATAAGTGTCTGAAAGGAGAGATAGAGCAACCATCCCAACAGGTTACAGCATACGAATACTATCCACCTGACAAAGTTGTCTTGGTTGAAGCTGTCCGCTATTACCAGCGTGGCAATGGAAGATATTAGGACGATGGCGAAGCCGACAAAGCCCAAGATGATGTATTTGTCCTTGATTGATGATTCCATATTTCGTTGAGAGATTGAATGTTCCTGTATTATTTTGTGCAAAGTTAATGCTATTTTTCCCAATTACTGCCCGTTATTTGCGGTTAGAACGGTCTTTTTCAATGTATTTCACGAAATGTCATCATATCATACTCTGTTTCATACTCTGAGGGGCTTATAAATGGTGGCATCAAGCCAAAAACATAGAGGGGCGATTATAGCCTTGTAGCCATAACCGCCCCTCTGAATACCTGTCAATGTGAGACATTTATGCCTCCTTGCGCTTCAAGGTTATCTTGTCCACCACCTGACACATCTGCTGCGCTGCTATCTTGGAATAGATTTGTGTGGTGGTAATGTTCTTATGTCCGAGATAGGCTTGGATGACAGCCATGTCCGTTCCCATTTCCACGTGCAGGCTTCCGAAGCTGTGGCGGGTACAGTGAAAGGTGATTTTCTTGGTTATCCCTGCTGCCGTGAGCCACCGTTGGAGTGGTCCTTGCAGCATCTTGTCCTTGAAATCCTCAAAGATAAGTCCCTCGCCCCGTTCTCCCAGCAGTCCATAGGCTTCATCACTGATGGGGTTATGCACTATTTCTTTGGTTTTCTGCATACGGGTGGTAACGAACATCCTGCCGTTGGTGTATGGTTGTATCTGCTGCCACGTGAGCTGTCTGATGTCGCTCTTTCTCAGTCCCGTAAGACAGGCGAAAAGAAAAGCTTTTTTCAAGACCTCCTCCTCACAGGGTGTTTCGGCAAGCCGTATCAGTTCCTCTTGGCTCAAATGCTCCCTGATGGTGGGAATGCACTCGATGCGGTCTAAGAAGCCGTTTGGGTTCTCCTTTATCTTCCTGTCACGGTAAGCGGTGTGCAGCACGGCACGGAAAGTTGACCAATAGCCTGCTGCGGAGTTGATGTGCAGCTTTTGGTTGGTGTGGATGGATTGGGGTGCATCAAGCAGGTATTCCATGAACTTGCGGCACAAATCCACATCCACCTCCTCAAAGGTGCATTTGCCGTTCACGAACCGCTGGAAATGCTTGTATACGTGCTGCCACTTGATATTCTTGCGGTCAGCCAGTCCTTTGAAATAGGCAAGGAAATCGCCCTTCATCTTGGTCTTGTCAAAAAAGCCGTTGTTTTCATTGAAAATGGCTTCGTAGCGCTGGTTGCGCAGGATGACCGCTTTCTTCATCATGCGTGCGTTGAAGTCCCGTTCCTGCTGGTTTGCAGGTTTGGCGAAGATGTAAATTCCTAAGGCTTCACGTGTAATCACTCTCATGGTGACATTGTCACGGTAGCCGGGATAGTAGTCAAGGCATAGTGAATACTGTGTCCCGTTCTTAATCTTGCGCTTACGCAAGGTAACTGTTTTGCATTTACTCATAATAATTATGTTTTAATTGGTTGTATACATTTTGGAGTTGTATCCATGTTTCCGATGGCAAAGGAACAACGTGAAATATCCGTGAATACCTCCACGATACATCATTTTGAAATAATTTTCGATAATCCCGATTTTTCACGGTTATTTGTTCCTTTCAGCCATGACACGCTCCACATCTGAGCGCAAAAGCAGGTTTTTCACACCCACCTTTATCTTTTCGATGTGCTTCACCTTGACGATATGGCAGATGTTGGCTGACGAAAGACCATAGATTTGCTGCACCTGCTCAACGGTATAGTAGCGTTCATCGTTCACAAGGTCAGTTCTGCGGAGTTCGTTCAAATGTGATTTGGAGTAATAGGTACGCCCGTACTCTCTTTTAGTGGGTATCTTATGGCGATAGGTGTAGGCACGGAGTGCGGTCGGCTTCATGCCGAACAGTTCCTCCACCTCCTCGGTCAGTAGCCAGTCGGTAATTTCGCTAATATCAACTGCCACACCGAAAAACTCGTCAATATGCTTCTTGCTGTAATAGTTCTTTCCTGCGATACGACAGATGGGGATATGGTTACGCTTGGCGGAAGTGTAAAGCCATGACTGCTTTACCTTAAAAAGGGACATCACCTCCTCGCCCGAATAGAAGTCCAACACTTCTTCGCTTTCCTTTTCCCTTTTTTCTCTTTTGGCAGGTAAGGAAGATGAAGATGATTTCCTTGGTGTGGAGGTGTTGCCGGGCAGGATGCGGTGATAGGGATTGCCCTCCAACATCTGCTCGATGTCGGCTCTGCGGATGAATGCCATGCGGTTGCTGATGCGTGAGGCTTTCAGCTTGCCGATGGCTACAAGTTTGTAAATGTACTGTCGGGAACAGCCCATGAGGATGGCTGCTTTGGAAAAGGTGAGATACTCCTGATGCTGTATCTCCATCAAGGGTTGGGCGACTTTGAAGAGGTTGTTCTTCTGCATCACTCTGGCTCGTTTGGCTTCTGCCTGACAAGCCTCACTGCAATATCTTTGCATACCGCT
The DNA here is from genome assembly GCF_000430525.1 of Prevotella corporis DSM 18810 = JCM 8529. Lineage (GTDB taxonomy): Bacteria > Bacteroidota > Bacteroidia > Bacteroidales > Bacteroidaceae > Prevotella > Prevotella corporis. The sequence continues at coordinate 9,655 of NZ_AUME01000030.1, forward strand.
TCGGGTTACAAAGGACTTGCCGCAAAAACTGCATTTTCTGGTTGCTTTCATACCGTTTTATCGTTTAATGGTTCATTTCTTCAATCCTATATCTCTGAAATGGTAAACGGATGTGAACGGAAGTCAACCATTGTCGCTTTTCTACACAGTGTGACTGTTTCCGCATATCGGGGCGGTTATTGTCGCTTGTCGTAAACGGTTGTAAACCCTTGTCAACTGTCTGCACGGTGTGACAAAAAACAAGCCCCGCAAATTCTCCACGTCAGAAATACGTCTCAAAAATATGTGGAAATTTGGGAAGCGACAAATGGCAACCGAAAAGTGTTAAATTTTAGAATATGCTGGTAATTAAAGATTTACACTCGGATATTTCTGATTAGTTTTGGTTGTTCTATGGTTATAAATACAATGTTTAAAAGCATATTTCTCTATAGTTCGCAGAGAATTGGGAAGTTTTATTCTTCTCAATCCTTTACATCCCGCAAAAGTGCGTTCTTTTATTTCTGTGATAGAATCGGGCAACGCCAACTCCTTTATGCTTTCACACAATGTAAAAGCCTTGCCACCTATGTAAGTAACAGTATTTGGTATCTTTGAAATCGTAATTCTGCAACAATCCCAAAATGCCCCATATTCTATCCTTTTAAGATTTGGGGGCAGTGAGTCTAAACGTAAATTTTCGCACATATTAAAAGAATTTTGTCCAATGATTTGCAGAGAATTTGGCAGATATATACGATGTAGATTTTTACAAGTATCGAAAGCTCTTCCATTGATTACTTCTAGCCCTTCGGGAAGTAAAACTGTTTTAATGTAATTATTAAATACAAAGCAGCATTTCCCTATAGCCTTCACCTGTTTTAATTTTTCATCTTTAGTCAAATCCACAATACTATCTTTTCTTTCCCATTTTACAAGTTCAAGGACACCTGCAGAGTCCGAGACCTCATATCCAAGTTTAGAGGTCTGACCTTTGACAAATTCAAGTGAGAAAAAAAATAACAAAAGGACAATAAATATTTTTTTCATAAAATGTATAAATCCTTAATTCCGCAACACTATTATAAATTAAACTTTTTAAGTACCTGAGCAACAAAAAGTTGCTCAGGATTTTGTCACGTCAGAATTTTCACTTATCTTAGTGTTGCAAAAAAACAAGAGAATCCGACGATAGACATGGCGAAGATACAAATTAAATCTGAGATACTCACTCCTTTTGGGGGATTATTTTCAATCATGGAGCAATTTGACTCCACATTATCATCTGTAATCGACTCAACCCTCGGTCTAAGGTGTGGATCGTTCGGTTATCAGTACAGCGAAATCATCCGTTCTCTCATGAGTATCTACTTCTGTGGCGGCTCATGTACCCCAGGATGTCACTACTCATTTGATGAACCACCTCTCGCTTCATCCGACACTTCGCACTTGTAGCTCTGATACTATCCTCAGAGCGATAAAGGAGTTGACGCAAGAAAACATTTCATACACATCAGATATGGGCAAGGCCTACGATTTCAATACGGCTGACACTCTCAATACTTTATTGCTCAAGGCTGGTTCTATAAATTAGCTTTGTTAGATTTTGAGCTTATTTTTGAGGTCAAAATGCAAGAGAGTAAAGGAGTGTAGCGAGCTACACGACTGAACGAACTTACATTTTGAACCAAAAAGAAGCCAAAAGATAACAAAACGTATTTCATAAACATTTAATGACTATGTGCGGTGGTAATTTATAGAACCAGCCTCAATTGTATATTTGCATCTGGCCAACTGAAAGAGGGTGAGATGTATGATGTTGATTTCGACCACCAGTTCATAGAGACAGAGAAGTACGATGCAAAGCCTACATACAAGAAGTTCCTTGGTTATCGCCCTGGCGTGGCGGTTATTGGCGATTTGATAGTCGGTATAATCCGTAACTTTTACAAGGCCATTATTCAAAGACTTGACGTAAAGAAGTTCGGACTCAATGCAACAAGTCGCATAAAAGCGTTTGTCTTCAGGTTTATCCCTGTACCAGCCAAGTGAATCACGACATCAAGGCGGTATGTGCTGAATATCTATACCTGTAATAATGCTTACGCAGATGTTTTCCAGACTGATTTTGGATAATGCCTACAACTTATGGGAATGATATTGTGTATTGCCTCAAGTCACATTGTGAGGTAAGGGGATATTGTAGGCAGAAGTGGGTGCTTCAAGTTCAACTTATCTGCAAATTCAGTAATGAGAGGACGTGTAAACGCAATAAGGACGTTCAAGGGCTTCGTAGCGGATTTGAGGTTATAATTGATTTTAAAAGTAACTTTGCTTTATTTCTTATATCTTTGTTCTCTTTTTATCAATATGAGTTAACAACACAGTTCTCCTATATCTTTAGGTATTTTTCATTCTTTTATTATGATAAAATCAACATTTATTTTTCATAGTTCAAAGTGTATTTTAAAAGGTGTGTTCTATAAATAATATTTATTCTAACTTTTTGATACGTTTTAGATTGTCTTATGGAATTTAGAACAATTTAGACAGAGCCTATTTCTCTCAATTTTAAAACATATTGTTTTGTCGGTCAAAATGACACCTTTTGCTCACCAAAACATAATGTTTTGGTGAGCAAAACAATACTTAAAAAAACAAAGTTATAACTGTTTAATCTTCAATAGATTACAAAATTGTTCAAATTTTCCTGACTTTTTTTATTTAAAAGGTATAAATACTCACATTACAAAATTACCATTGTTATTCACAAAAATCCACAACAAACAATAACAGTTGCTTTTTACCGTCAACTTTATAATCCATATATGGATAGTTGAATAAAAAATAGCTATTTTTTCAATAATAACAAAGAGAGACAAGTAGAAAAGAAACAGGTAAAACAAACAAGAAGATATAAATCATTGTCGCATTTGAAAGATGTTCTTACAATAATTTACCCACTTTTGAGTATTGCCCCAAATACCACATTGTCTTAATTTTGCATTTATAAAAACAACATACTGAATGAAGCGAACAAGGTCCATTATTTTTATATATTTTCTTTTTTTTGCCATTACAACTTTAGGGCAAAGTATAACGAGTGGGCTTGTTCTTGAAGATGTAACAAATGAGCCTGTTATAGGTGCTGCCATAATGTTTGAAAAAGGCAAAAACGTATTGGCTATTACAGACATGAACGGACGATTTCAGGCTAAAGACATTCAAGGAAAATCAATTCGCATTAGCTATACTGGATTCAAACCTTTAGTCGTAAAAGCTCAAAACAAGGCTACCTACTATTTAGTAGCTGACACAAATGCTTTAGCTGAAGTCGTGGTTACGGCACAAGAGTCGAGCGGACTGGCAGCTGCCTCCATCATAGGCAAGCAAGCTATGGAGCATTTACAGCCTTCAAGTTTCTCTGATTTGTTGGAATTGCTGCCCGGTGGACGTTCATCCGACCCTATGCTAAACACTCCCAATAGTATTCGTTTACGTGAGGCTACTCCCTATGGAAGTACAAATTACGGTACATCATCGCTGGGAACAAGTTTTGTAGTCGACGGTGTGCCTGTGTCGAACAATGCCAATAAACAATATATGGCAGGGGCATGGGACGCAAAGGTAACCAATCGCACTTTTACAAATCAGGGGATCGACATGCGAACCATATCGACCGACGACATTGAAAAAGTGGAAGTAGTGCGTGGTATTCCGTCGGTTGAATATGGCGACCTGACCAGCGGTTTGATAAAAATAGAACGGCGTCATGGCGGGCATAACATGAATGCTCGCCTAAAAGCCGATATGAGCAGCAAATTGTTTTACATCGCCAAAGGAATTGAATTTGGAAAACAATGGACACTCAACCTCAGTGCCGACTATTTAAATGCCAATCACGACCCACGCAACACGTTGGAAAGCTATTCGCGTGTAACGCTTTCGGCTCGTGCCAACGCAATATGGGAGAAAGAAGCCTATCATATAAAGTGGGCAAACAACTTAGATTATGGAGGTTCGTTCGATGGAGAGAAGTTAGACCCTGATCTTAACCAAGGTAGACGCGATACCTACAAATCGAGTTATAATCGTTTTGCATTCAATTCTTCATTAGACCTTGCTTTCAAAAAGCAACAATGGGTAAAAAGTTTTTCTGCAACCCTTTCTACAAGCTATCAACACGATGTTGTTTCTCGTTTACGTCTGGTACAGCTTTCACGTATGATGCCAGCCCTAACCACTACTACAGAGGGCGAACATACTGTTGAAATCTTGCCTTATACCTATTATGGCCAGCACGATGTAGATGGGAAACCCTTCAATTTGTTTATCCGAATGAATGCAAAATTGCAAATTCCAACCGACAGAATCGCCAATACGTTGCTCGTTGGTACCGATTTCTCACTGGATAAAAATTATGGCGAAGGACAAAAGTTCGACCCTTTAGCTCCACCCTATACAGGAACATCGGTCAGACCACGCAAACTTTCGCTCACACCAGCTATGAGTACGCTTGCTTTTTATGCCGAAGAACGCTTGCGACTACCAGTTGCTCGCCACACATTCGAGGTTAATGGTGGCGTCAGGGTGAGCCAAATGCTCAATCTGCCAACTACATACACCATGCGCGGACAATGGTACGCTGACCCACGAGTAAATCTTGGTTGGTCGTTTCCACAATTCCACATAGGCAAATGGGCTACCAATATACGTCTGCAAGGAGGGGTTGGACAGCACACAAAGTTTCCAACTATGGATTATATTTATCCAGACCCACGCTATTTGGACATCATTCAGCTAAGTTACTATAGCCCTAATGAAGCACTGCGTACCATTAACGTTCGAACATTCGTGCTTGATGTAGCCAATAAAAACATTCAACCAGCCCATAACTTTAAATGGGAAATGGGAACAGATATAAATGTTGCAGGCAACCACCTTTCGCTTACATTCTTTCATGAAGATATGAAATCGGGCTTTCGAGCCAATACCATCTATCACCCCTATAGCTTCAAACAATTCAATACGTCTGGTATTGATGCCAATAGCCTTATATCTCCACCAGATGTAAACAAACTTCCTTATACAATAGAACAGGAATTGTTTGGCAATACGGAATATACAAATGGCAGCAGAACATTAAAAAAAGGTTTGGAATATACTTTCTCTACTCCTCGTTTCAAGACTTTGCAAACTCGACTGACTATAAATGGTGCGTGGTTTAAAACCCTTTATCGCAACTCGCAGGTAGTAGCCTATCGTCCATCTGCCGTTTTAAACGGAAAACAAATACAATATGTGGGCTTATACAGAGATAATGATGGTTTGAAAACAGAAATGGCAAATACTAATTTTACTTTCGATACTAATATTCCTAAACTCCGTTTGGGATTTTCTCTTTCGGCTCAATGCCTTTGGTTTACCTCTTCTCAACGTTTACCATTAAGCAACGAACCAGAACAATATATGGCACCTGATGGAACTTTGCACGACTGGAAAGAAGATGATACCAATGACACTTATTTGCGTTTCCTTGTTCGCGACCATACGGCAAAGGAATACATTAAATACACCGTGCCTTTCTCCATGAACCTGAATCTGAAAGTGACGAAAAAATTGCTGAACGACCGCTTGAATATTGCCATGTTCTGCAATCGAATGTTAGATTATACACCCGATTACAAACAAAACGAAATAACAATACGTCGTAGCGTGCGACCTTATTTCGGATTAGAAATAAACTTGAAATTATGAAAAAGTATGTCTTAATCATATTTTTTGCCATTGCAGCTTGTATTTTCACATCGTGCCATAACGATTCAGAAGAATATATGGCTGATATTACAATCGTTGTAAATAGTAAAGAAGCCATAAAAATAGACCAAGTTCAAGCTACTGCAACCATCACAAATTTGAATAGTAAGCAGGTCTTCAGCTCAACAAACTTTTATGGCAACACTCTAACAGAAACGGTTTTGCGTGGAGCATACAAGATAGCACTTGACGGAATAATACGTTACATTGATAAAAATAACGAAATTAGAGTACGTCCCTTCCGCAGTACAACTGATTTTATTAATGTTGGGGGGAGCAATTGTGATCCTATCGTAATGCAAACTATATTTACAGATTAAATGAAATATCTTCGTTTTCTACATATTATATTGGGTATAATATGTGCAAGCTATGGTTCTGCACAAGATTCGGCACGCATAGAGCGGGCTACACAAACAAATGTAAGTTGGCAAAGAGCATGGGAAAATCCTGCAAATTATGGGTATGCTTTTCAATATAGTCATTCTGAACTTACACTTAATGGCGATTTGAAACACAGTACATCGCCTTTTATTCTTGAAAAGGGAAAGGGACACAGAACCATTGAAGCAAAAGTTGAATCTTATCTTCGTCTTGGTGAACTCACAACAGTATGGGGTAAAGCATCGTATCTTACAGGGCGCAATTTAGGAGTCAGCTGGAATTCGACTGCCGATTATGATTTGCTTGCACCATACATACTTGCCGATTCAGCTGGAGGGAATACCGAACGTGAAAGATACCTCTTTTTAGGCGGTTATGCCACAAGTTTGGGACATTGGAACGTGGGTGCTGAACTGAAATTCCGTGCAGAACAAGAATGGAGAAAACAAGATCCACGCATGAAAGGTGTCGTCTCTGACTTGAGTTTAAAGCTCGGTGCTGCCTATTTGTTAAATAATTACCGCATTGGAGTAGCCGCATTGGGAAACGTTTATAAACAAACAAACGATGTAGATATTTACAACGAATTGGGTGGAGTGCCAGAATACATCATGACAGGATTAGGAACATACTACAAACGCTTTTCGGGAACTAACACGGATATGAGTTATAAAGGAAAAGGCATAACCATTTTGCTTTCGGCAACTCCGGTTCAGGGACGTGGTTTCTTTGCTGATGCAACCTGTTCAAGGCAAAGTTACGAACGAATATCTGACGAATATAACTCACTTCCATTAACAACACTCTACAATAGCAAAGCTGCAATAACCATTGGGTACAATTTTCAAAAAGTAAAAAACATACTTTCGATATATGGATATTACAATATTTTAAGTCAGCATGGAGTGGAACATATTGCAGGCGATGCTGTGTTAGGCGATTATCCAATCATTGCCAATCTCACAATGTATAAGCATTATGCAACAAAGGCTTATCTTGGTGCTACCTATATCGCGAAGAAACAAACAGAATGGAGCGTTGGGGCAAAAGCTGGTTTTGTTTCTAATCGTTCAAAATATGTGTATCCACACAGAAAAATTGATGTTTCACATTTTTTCTGTGAACTTTCAACACATATTTTACAACCTTTTGCAAGACAATGGCTATTAGATTGCGGTTTAACGGCTACATACTTTGGAAATAGTAACAATAAAATAGATATGCCATACACTGATATTGAAACTTCATTTACGCAATATATCAATTATAATTATTCGCAATTGAAAAGCAACGGAACTGAAATAAAAGCAAATATACGCACCGATTATAAGCTAAAAACGCCTCAATATGGCGTATTTGCAGAACTATCGGGAGGTATTATTGCTAATTCCGAACATACGCATAGTGCGGTAACAAGCCTAACATTAGGCTTTTCATTTTAAAATAATCAATTAGTAATAACTTTAAAAGAAAGAAAATGACAAAGAAAATTTTAATGAGCATAACATTGCTCCTTACCGTGTGTTTCTCTTTTGTGTCTTGTTCAGACGATAAAGATGACCCACAAACGCTTGAAACTTCGGCAAAAATTAATATTGAAATGCCTATGAACATTCAAGTAAAAGATTTTAAAAATGCTCTTGTCCTACTTACCAACAAGACAACAAAAACTGTTTATAGTGTAAAAGAATTTAGTAAGACTGAAAAAGGTTACACTGCAGAGATAAAGAACATACCTGTTGGCACTTACTCTGTATTGGCGCAAGGCATTTTAACATACGAAGCTGGTGGCAAAGAGGTATCAATAGAAGTAAATACGACCAACGAAAATGTACAATTAGTAGAGAATAATTCTAACCAAATCAATCTTTTGCTCAATGTTACCACAGGAAAAGAAGGATTTGTTATATCTGAAATTTTCTTCCGTGGTACACAAACACCAAAAGGAAAGCCTTATTTTGCTGACCAATACATCAAAATTACCAACAATACAAGCAAACTAATGTATGCTGATAGTTTGGTTATCATGGAATCTGCCTTTACCAATGGTGTAAAACGTAAGTATATCAAGGATTACAGAAACGAAGGTTTTGCTGCAGGTGCTATATATATGATTCCAGGTAGAGGTAAAGATGTGCCTGTAAAGCCTGGAGAAACATTGTTATTAGCATTGAATGGGAAAAATCATAAGAGTGTAAATGCTAACTCTTTCGATTTGAGCAAAGCTGATTTTGAATTCTACGACATTTCAACCAACAATTATAAAGATGAGCAGAATGCCAATGTTAAAGATTTGGAACGCATATTTACCACTTCAGCATCTATCCTTGTGTTAAACATGAAAGGCAATAAGGCATACGCAATTGGTAAGATTCAAGGAACAATACAAGACTTTTTAAAGAATAATAATTATGACGCTCAATACAATAATAATGTTAATGGAAAATTAATGACACAAAAGGCGTACTTCCTTCCTTCGGCTTGGATTATTGATGCTGTCAATGTTGATATTAAAGATAATCCTCATGATTGGAACATTATCCCAGTTTCAATGGATAAGGGCTTCACTTATTGCAATGATAACGCTAAGGACAAGAGTGGTATCGGTACTGCCGTTGTACGAAAAATGAAGAATGGAAAGTATGTTGATACTAACAATTCTACTGAAGACTTCATTCCAAAGGCAGCCCCAACTATGAAATAAAACTTACATTCCTCCTCTGACAATATTGTTAGAGGGGGATTTTTATAATTAAACATTATGAATAAACTTTTTTCAACACTTCTTGTTACACTCCTTTTACCGTTCTCTATAACAGCACAAACGGTAGAAGTAGACAATTCGTATAGAGTGGGCAAGTTAGAAAACGGACTTACTTATTATATAAAACACAATGCAAAGGAAAAGGGATTAGCCGATTTTTTTATTGCACAACGTGTCGGCTCAATTCTTGAAGAGCCTCGTCAACGTGGTTTAGCCCATTTTTTAGAACACATGGCATTTAATGGTACAAAGCATTTCCAAGGGAAAGGAAACTCATTGGGTATTGTGCCATGGTGTGAAACCATTGGGGTTAAATTCGGAACAAACCTTAACGCTTACACCAGCGTAGACCAGACGGTTTATAATATTTCGGCTGTGCCTGTTAAGCGAGAGGGTATCATAGACTCTACCTTACTCATTTTGCACGACTGGAGTCATTTCCTATTGCTCAACGATGACGAAATTGACAAAGAGCGTGGCGTAATTCATGAAGAATGGCGTACTCGTCGTGCAGGAATGGCTATTCAACGCATGATGGAACGTGTCATGCCAACGATATACAAGGGTACAAAATATGAAGATTGTCTGCCTATCGGCTCAATGGATATAGTGGATAATTTTCCTTATAAAGACTTACGAGACTATTATCAAAAGTGGTATCGTCCGGATTTACAAGCAATAATCATTGTTGGAGATATTGACGTTGATAAAATAGAACAAAAGATTCGCCATACATTTGCTGATATTCCAAAGCCTGAAGACCCAGCAGAACGCATTTACTATCCCGTTCCTGATAACGAAAAAATGATAGTTTCAATTGATAAAGATAGCGAACAACCCATTATGCTCGTTAATCTTTACATGAAACAGGCGGCTACTCCTGACAATGAAAAAAATCTTGTTATTTCCCAGCGCAAGAAATACTTAAGTTCCTTGATTGTCAATATGCTCAACAATCGACTAAACGATATAAAGAAACAAGCAATGCCTCCATTTCATAGTGCTTCGGTTGGCAATGGGCAATTCTTTATTTCAAAAACAAAAGATGCATTTTCGGTGTCATTCGGTTGTTTGCAAGAGAATGTAAAAGGGTCGTTCAATGCAGTTATTGGAGAAGTAGAACGCACTCGCCAACATGGGTTTACTGCAAGCGAACTGCAACGTGCAAAAACTACTTTCCTTAAAGGTGCAGAGCGTAGATATACAGAACGCAACGACCGCCGTAATCGTTCTTTAGTAAAATTGGCTTTGCAAAACTTTTTGAACAATGAACCTATCACATCACCAGAATATGATTACCAACTCATAAAACAATTTAACGCAGAGGTTACTCTTTCTGAAGTCAACCAAGAGGTAACTGAACTTATTACAAACAAGAATCAAGTACTTACCGTTTATGCTCCTTTAAAGGCTGACTTCCCTATCGCAGATGAGGCTACATTCGAGCAATATGTACTTGATGCCCAAGCTAAAAAATATGAGCCTTACGCGGAAGAGATATTACAAGCTAAACTTATTGCCAAATTACCCAAGAAAGGAAAGATAAAAAAGGAAACAGATTGGGACAAGTTTGGTGTAAAGAAACTCGTACTAAGCAATGGCGTAGAGGTTTATGTTAAGAAAACCGATTTTGCTAAAGACGAAATTAATATGCGTTTTTTTGGTGAAGGTGGCACATCTTTATATCCTGATGCTGATGCAATAAACTTTCCTATGCTGTCGAGTGCCATTACTGACGCAGGTGTGGCCAACTTTGACAAGGTAAAATTAGACAGATTGCTGAGCGGAAAAGCTGTTCGCATAGCCCCAAGTATAGGAGTCGAAACACAAGCCATTAATGGCAATTCATCGGTGAAAGATTTTGAAACCATGATGCAACTTACTTATCTTTATTTTACAGCTCCTCGCAAAGATGAAGCAAAATTCAAAGGTAGCATAGAAACCATGCGTTCATTCCTTAAAAACCGAGAAGCCAATCCACAAGTAGCTTATAAAGATTCTGTTACGGCTATTCTTTACGGCAATCACCCACGCCTGCAGCCTATGAAATGTAGTACGCTCGATCGTGTTTCTTACAAGCGTATTTGGCAAATCTACAATGAACGTTTCAGCGATGCCTCTGGATTTAAAATGGTTTTGGTGGGCAATATCGATATGGAAACCTTACGTCCGCTGCTCTGCCAATACATAGCCACACTGCCAAGTAAGGGCAAACATAGCATAGCGAAAGATAGTTATCCGCAAGTACGCAATGTAAACGAAACGCATATCTTTAAAAAGAAGATGAACACACCTTCTACTTTGGTAAGCGTTTTCTATACTTTCGACGAAGCCTTTACTCCAAAAAACGACCTAACTCTCGATGTTTTCAAACGTGTTCTTACCATTGCTTACACCGACTCGGTGCGTGAAGAAAAAGGAGGAACTTATGGTGTGAGCGTACAAAGCGAGTTGGACAATACGGCAAAGCCACACGGATTCCTTAAAATAAGTTTTCGTACCGACCCTGCAAAATACGAAATGCTGATGCCTATCATTTATCAGCAAATAGAAAACATAGCCAACAAAGGACCATTAATGTCAAGCATGGATAAGGTAAAGAAATATTTGCTTAAGGCATACAGTCAATCTATCAATACAAATGGCTATTGGGACTATGTCATCTACAATCGTTTGCGCCACAATGTCGATTTCTTTACAGGCTATGAAGACCTCGTGAAAAGTCTTACACCGCAAGATGTGCAACAAATAGCGAAAGATATTTTGAAATCGAATCGTAGAATAGAAATCACAATGATGTCTGAATAAATGCGTTCTTTTAATGCAAAATAGAACGATACCTATTTGATGGCTTCTAAAATATTGCTGTCTGGTAAAACTTTTATTAATTTCTAAAATAGGGCTGACACTCCTCACAAGGTGTCAGCCCTTTTGGTTACTATAACCCACTTAACTCGAACTAATGCAATTAATAGGGAAATTCCCCCATTGAATAGGGAAAATATCCTCTTTTGTGATTATATTTTTGCTACCTTTGCTAAAGATATTTAAGGTAAAGGTAATGAAAAAGGATATAATTGTTGCTGTGGCTGCGGTCTTTTTAGTCAGCTCTTGCGGTACATACACTGGTTCTGGTGCTTACACTGGAGGTTCATTGGGAAGTATTCTTGGTAGTGCAATCGGTGGAATTGCTGGTGGCGCTCGTGGCTCTGATGTTGGTACTATCATCGGTATGGCTGGGGGAGCGGTTCTCGGGGCCTCTATCGGCGCGCAAAAGGACAAACAAGATCAAGAACAAGTACGCGAACATTACGAAAGGATACAACAGAACAAGGCGCGTGGCTATGATCCATACGCTAAGCAAGAGAAAGCAACAGAGACGCCTGTCACTGATGAGAGTGGGTTCGACTCATCTAACTCTGGCGATGATATTCTCTACGATTTCAACAGCAATGATTACACTGGCAATTACAGTGCCGCCGAGCCATCATCTAAAGTTCCGGCCGAGTCAAGTGTCGAAGATTTGGCCAGTGCCTATCAATATACGCCAAACATTGAAATCACCAATGCCCGGTTCGTTGACGACAACGAGGATGGGATGTTGTCCAGTGGCGAGGTTGGCAAGATTATCTTTGAAGTCATGAACCGTGGCGAACAAACGCTTTACGATGTTCAGCCCTCTGTTTTAGAGACCACCAACAACAAGCACATCACTATCAGCCCGTCCATTCATGTCGAAAGCATCGAACCTGGTGGCGGCATCCGTTACACCGCTCTTGTCAAAGCAGACAAAAGGCTCAAGGACGGTACTTCTGTTTTCGCACTGACCGTATTGCAAGGCAATAGAAGTATCAGCAAGGTCACAGAATTTACCATACCAACTCGAAAATAAATTGACTCGAACTACATTTTTTGACTATTATGGGCAGGGGAATACCTGCCCTTTTTTGTTGCAGAATTTTCCATGAGCTGCGCTTGGATGATAATAGGTGACCTTTTGGTGAGTGAAAGGTCACCTATCGGCTTGCAAAAGGTCATGTTTTGCGATGTGTTAGATATTGTGTTTGTTTTCAGGTAGTTACGTTATGTTGATTTAACGGTGTCGTTGATGGATAAATTGTATTGTCGGTTTGATGATTAGGGATATAAAAAAAATGCGAAAATGTCTGTCGTAAGGCATGTTCGCATATTATATTAATGTGTGGTAGGTTAGCTGATGCAGCTGTTAGTGAGGGCTTTCAGGTGGATACTGTTGGTTGGCGACTCACTGAATAGTATGATGAGGCAATGTTGAAGGAGTTAGGTTGTCTCCAGCATGATGCGTCGTTATGTAAAAGAGTGGGGCAGATGGAGCGGTTATTCGAAGATGTTGGTAACGCCTTCTTTCACCTTTTTAAAGAAGTTGGTCCAACTCTTGGATTCGGTTTCCTTTTGGGGCTGATGCTTACCTGTGTTTGAGTTGGGCGACTCAGTATTTTTCTGAGTATTTGTTTTTGGTTTCTTTTGAATGCTTTTTCGGGCTATCTTTTTGGGTTGCTCGGTGTTGTTGTCCTCTTTCCATTCGGGTATGAACTCGTAGCATACACCAGCCAGACCGTATTCAATATCAGGCATTTGGATTGACTTTGGCTCTGCAGCGTACGGTATTTCTGTTTCCTTGGGCAATCTCTCTACCTTGATGTAGGCAACTCCACTTGAAATCATGCCAATCTCCTTGGCTGCAGCATAGGAAAGATCGACTATGCGTCCCCGTACGAATGGGCCGCGGTCGGTAACCCTCACTACTACGGAGCGTCCGTTGCGTGTGTTGGTGACCTTCAGCTTGGTTCCGAAGGGCAGTGTGCGGTGTGCGCAGGTAAAGCCTTTGCTGTTGTAACGCTCGCCATTGCTCATCTTGCGCCCGTGGAGCCTGTTGCTATAATAAGAGGCTTTACCACTCGTCTGTGCGTTGCACAGTGACGAGATGGTAAAGCCTACGAATGATGTTAATACTATTAGGAGAATTCTGATTTTCTTCATAAGTTTTATGTTTAGTTCAGCCTTCTCCCGTTGTATGTCGTCCCCACTCACGCAATGTGAGTGGGCGACGGAGAAAGCTTATTAGATTACGCCTTGTTCAAGCATTGCCTGAGCAACCTTCATGAAGCCAGCAATGTTGGCACCCTTAACGTAGTCGACGCTACCGTCTTTCTGAGTACCAAACTTAACGCACTGCTCGTGGATGCTTTCCATAATCCAGTGGAGTTTAGCATCAACTTCAGCAGGAGCCCAGTTCAAGTGAGCTGCGTTCTGTGTCATTTCAAGACCAGATGTAGCCACACCACCTGCGTTAACAGCCTTGCCTGGAGCAAAGAGAATGCCGTTCTTCTGGAAGAAGTGGATAGCGCCTGGCTGGCAACCCATGTTTGAAACCTCGCAGCAGCACCAGCATCCGTTAGCTTTCAGCTCCTTAGCGTCGTCTTCGCTGAGCTCGTTTTGGAATGCACAAGGGAGTGCGATGTCAACAGGAATGCTCCAAGCCTTCTTGCCAGCTATGAATTTAGCCTTGCCTGGGAACTTAGTAGCCATATCTTCAACCTTGTTGCGGTTTGAAGAACGCATTTCGAGCATGTAGTCGATCATCTCAGGAGTGATGCCTTCTGGGATTTCGCATACACCATCAGGACCAGAGATAGCAACTACCTTGCCACCGAGCTCTGTTGCCTTTTTAGCGGCACCCCAAGCAACGTTGCCGAAGCCTGAGAGAGCGATCTTCTTGCCCTTGATGTCCTTGCCAGCCTTCTTGAGGAGGTGTTCTGTGAAATAGAGGGCACCGTAACCTGTTGCTTCAGGACGGAAGAAAGATCCACCCCATGTCAGACCCTTACCTGTGAGCACGCCTGTGTGATACTGACGTGTGAGTTTCTGGTACATACCGTTCATGTAACCGATTTCGCGGCCACCAACGCCTACGTCACCAGCAGGGATATCCTGATCTGGGCCGATATTGTGCCTCAATTCGAGCATGAAGGCCTGGCAGAAGCGCATGATTTCAGCGTCAGACTTGCCCACTGGGTCGAAGTCAGAACCACCTTTACCACCACCCATAGGCAATGTTGTGAGCGCATTCTTGAAAGTCTGCTCGAAACCGAGGAACTTCAACATTGAAGGAGTAACTGCCTTGTGGAAGCGGAGACCACCTTTGTACGGGCCAATAGCGCTGTTGAACTGTACGCGATAGCCGAGGTTTGTCTGTACTTCGCCCTTGTCGTCAATCCATGTCACACGGAAAGTGAAGATACGCTCAGGCTCAACCATTCTTTCGATGATTTTTGCCTTCTCGTACTCAGGGTGCTGATTGTACACTTCTTCAATAGACTCAAGTACTTCCTGCACTGCCTGCAAGTACTCTGCTTCTCCTGGATGCTTCTGCTCCAGAGTTTTCATAATTT
Source organism: Prevotella corporis DSM 18810 = JCM 8529 (assembly GCF_000430525.1). GTDB lineage: Bacteria > Bacteroidota > Bacteroidia > Bacteroidales > Bacteroidaceae > Prevotella > Prevotella corporis. Next base: position 25,030 of record NZ_AUME01000030.1, read on the forward strand.
TAACAACTTCCATAGTAATTGTAATTTAAAATGTTTATGTTAGTGTCAGTTTGTCAAATGATACCGCAAATTTATCCAAATTAAATCAAAACACCAAAGAAAATCGTGTCTTTTTCTTCCCATCGCCAACAATATGTAATTTATTGATGCCAATTAGCTCAAGCTGTATTTTGCAAAAGAATAAAAAAAATATCAGTTTTGCAACTAAAAAGCATCAATGCAAGTGTTTATTTTGTATTTTTGTCGAAATTTAAGCCTTGGTAATTGCAGAAGTGCTTTTATGTGAAATATTTAATTTTCCTGACGAAAGTACGCATTTTAAAATTTGAATCAACTCTTTTAGCAAAGTGTCCAACCTATGTCAATATAATAAGTAGGTGTCACACGATTTCCAGCGAGTAGTGCTGATAGTCCCTTACTATTGTGTAGAGGAATTTTTCCGCACTCGTTTTGTCATAGGAAATTCCGAGCATACTGTGCACTTTCTCGGCCAATAATTCTATTCTGTTGTTGCGTTCTTGCCCATAGTCAGAGTTGAGGGCTCGTTGGATGACGTCAATCTGGTTGAGAGTGAGGTCCTCTGCTTGCGGATAAACTGGCATATAGTTGCGCTCCAGATAAGAGAACTCGTCGAGCGAGACCTGCAATTGCCGGTAATTGTTCAGCTTGATGACCATCGTGCCTGCGGCGAGGTCGCCTAACCGTTGGCTGTTCTTGGTGAGGAGGATGGCTAATGCGCCCACTCCCATCATGTCAATGTCGATGATTTGCAACAGCCAACGCATGAAATAGTCGCCTATGGTGGGTGTGCTGCCATCTATTTTCACCACTTTAATATGCATGATCATCTTGCCGAGGCTCTGTCCGTTGTTGAAGAGCTCGAAGAGAAACGAATAGAGGATTGCAGGAAGAAAAACAAAGATGTAATAGCGGTTAATAGTGATGGCTTGTTCCATCAGCAGAATTATTCCAATGGCATAGGCAACCACTATGATGGCGTCTATTCCTCTTGCCACAAGGCGTGTCCCGATGCTGGCTGCGGTTTGGTTGATGCGAACGTATTGTCCCGTAATGATATTGGATTCAGGCATGATCGTTGTCAAAAGAATTTCTGTTTTCTGTTGCAAATATAAGAATAAATCTGTACTTTTGCTCCTAAACTAAAGTAAAAGTACGGTCAGACCTCTAATTTTATGAAAGAGATATTGTTCATCCGGAATAACATTGACAAGTGGAGAGCTACGGAAAGCGTTGTGGATAAAGCCACGAACGATTCACCGGACCACCTTGCCGATGTCTATACCGACCTGACGGCTGACCTTGCCTTTGCACAAACCCACTATCCCAACTCACGAATCACGGCTTATTTGAACAACCTTGCCTCGGCCTTGCACAACGAGATATATCGGAACAAGCGCGAGAAGTGGACAAGATTGATAACTTTCTGGTCGCAAGAAGTGCCCGATGTGATGTGGAACGAACGACGGTTGCTCCTGATTTCCTTCCTGATTTTCGCCGTAAGTGACTTTGTCGGAGTGGTTTCAACGATCGGCGACAGTGATTTTCCCCGTCTTATTATGGGCGATGCCTATATGGACATGACGATGGAGAACATCAAGGCTGGACATCCGATGGGTGTTTATGGGTTGTCTCCCTCGGATTCCATGTTCTGGCAAATCACCTTCAATAATATAATGGTGTCGTTCAATATCTTCGTGTCAGGTCTGCTCACAAGTTTCATTCCTGGATTGATACTCTTTCAGAATGGTTTGATGATCGGTTGCTTCGATACTTTCTTCTATCAACAGGGGCTTCTTGGCGAAAGCCTCATGGCAACCATGCTTCATGGCACGCTTGAGCTGTCGTCCATCATAGTGGCTGGTGCCGCTGGCTTGGCAATGGGTAATGGATGGCTCTTCCCTGGTACGTATTCCCGTCTTGAGAGCTTCAAGTGTGGTGCACGGCGAGGCATGAAAATAGTGGCTGGGACAGTACCTTTGTTTATCATAGCAGGATTCATTGAGAGTTTTCTCACACGGCATACAGACATGGGCGACGAGCTTCGGCTGACCATCATAGCCCTTTCGGCGATATTTGTCGTATTTTATTTTATTTATTTACCTTATAAACGTAATCACAATGCAGATAGAACGCCCCAAAATTCAACTCTATAAAGTTCGCTCTTTCGGCGATAAGTTTTCAGATACTTTCGACTTTCTCAAGGAAAACAGCAAATTATGGTTGAAAGGATGTTTGTATCTGCTCCTTCCTCTTAGCCTGTTGCAAGCGTTTTCGCTGAATTATTTGACCTCCATCTTTTCGGATATGGCAGTCAATGAGGCGGTAAACATAGGGGATTCCCTTGTCGTAAAACTAATCATATCTTATGTTTCTTATTTCATCTTTATCTTGATAGGAAGCATTCTCTTGGCGGCTTTTACCTATGCGATGATGCGTCATTACCACGAAAATGACGAACGACTGCGAGGGGTCACACTGAAAGACCTCAAACCGAAAATCATTAAGGCTGCCAAGCGTTCCCTCATTATGGGTTTAACTTTGGGAACGATTGTGTTGTTGTTATATGCGGTGTTTGGTCTGATAGTCTATCTTACGGAATGGTGGGGGATTCTCTTACTGCTTGTTTTGCTGGTTGTGGTCGCTATCGTACCCCTGTCATTGGCATACCCTATTTATATCTTCGAGGACAATCAGACAGTGTTCAACTCTCTTAGGCAAAGCATAAGGCTAACGGCGCATCATTTTTGGGCTATCTTGGGCTTTTTGCTTGTGTTGAATATCCTTGCGAATGTCATTCAGGGGTGTTTCATGCTGCCATGGTACATCATGTTCTTGGTGAAAGCCCTGTTTGTGGTAAGCGACAATGAGAATCCCATAGTCAATTCATCCATCTTCAGCTTCGCTCTCTACCTTTTTGCTGTGATTCAGACTTTCGGAATGTATCTCTCAATGTCACTGAACACAATAGGACTGGGTTATCAGTACGGTAGCTTGGCTGAGGAAATGGACGATGTCTCGGTAGATGAGGACATACAACGCTTTGAGGAAATGTCTGCCAAAAGCAAGGAAATAGATAATTTTGAGGACTTAGTCTAACTGCTTTGCCAATGCTCTCACAGCTCAAGGACACCCTAACGTGCGACAGTTCACTACTTCATCAGTTTCAGTCTGATGAGGCTTACAACTATGCTCGTGAGCTTGAAGCACCAGACAGCAGCTTGTTTGGATGGATTCTTCAGCAGATAAGCCGTTTCCTCGATGATGTGTTCTCCATCAAGTCCGATGGTGACGTGCGGATTTTGCTCTACATTCTTGTGGCGTTGACCCTGTTGGGCGTGGTAGGATATTTGCTCTGGCGCTACAAACCGGCCCTTTTCAGAACAGAAGGACGGTCGTCGAAAAATGCTTTCGAGGAGAACAACATCTACGGCATTGACTTTGAGGCGGAGTTTGATAAGGCCCGGCGACTCAATGATTACAATCGGTGTGTGTGTATCATCTATTTGCAGACGCTTCGCTGGTTGGCCGATAATCATCGCATAAACTGGCAGATATACAAGACTCCGACACAATACACCAAGGAATTCCTTTTGCCTGCTTTCGTTCGTTTCACAAATCTCTTTATGCGAGTTCGCTATGGAAATTATCAGGCTGACGGTGGCCAAGTGGCTTTGATGTTGGGGTTACAGAAAGAAATAACGGAAGGAGGGCAGTCATGAACCGTAAGTTTGTTTTGGGTGTTTTGGCTTTCCTTGTGTTTGTGTTTGTCCTCCAATGGAATGCTCCCAGCAAGTTTGTCTGGCAACCCACCTACCTCCACACCGACCGTCAGCCCTTTGGTTGTGCCGTATTCGACTCACTGGTGCAGAGTTCACTATCTCAAGACTATTCTGTCACCAACAAAACCTTGCCCCAACTGCTGTCAGAAGGTAAGCAACCTCGTGCAATAATGGTAAATGCCATCAACTTCACACCGACCGTAACAGACTTGAAAGCTATGAAACAGTTGCTTCGCAGAGGAAATAAAATCATGTTGGTGGTGCACGACTATAGACCAGAGAGCAGGTGTGTAGATGTAATTCCTGTCTGGATTGACAGTTATGGTACCTTCAGCCCACGTATGGTGCAAATCAGTCTGCAGCAGATGGGCGATCCTATGGATACCCTTTGGTGGGCGGACCAAAAACCTTATCAGAAACGAATGTTCCGCGTTTACTATCCATTGATGAGTGGTGGCTTTGAATACAGAAAGAGAATAGAGTGTGACACCTTGCTGCAATACAGAAAGCTGGAGACCGAACCTGCCGACACGCAGGCCATGCAGCCTACAACCGAGGATTGGCAACCAAAGATAATCTCCATGCACATAGGCAAGGGTACGCTTTTGCTTAATGCTGTCCCGCAGTTGTTCACCAATTACGGGATACTTGATAAGGATATCAATCCGTTGATTTTTCGGACCATATCACAGTTTGGCAACATGGAGGTGGTGAGGACGCAAGCCTATCTGCCGAAATTGTCCAGCGGATCAAACTCTCCGTTGAGCTATTTCTTAGAGAAGGAGCCACTCCGATGGGCTGTCTATCTTGCTCTCTTCGGACTCCTGCTTTTCTTTGTCTTCACGGCACGTCGTCGCCAGCGTGTCATCCCCGTTGTTACACCACCAGAAAACAAATCGCTTGAGTTTGTGAAGCTCATCGGAACCCTTTATCATCAGCACCACGACAATCGCGACCTCCTGACAAAGAAGTGTAATTACTTTGCAGAAACCATCCGTCGCAGTATCATGGCCGACATTATGGCCGATGAAGAGCAGCGCGAAACGGTTACGCTGATAACCAACCACACGGGGCTGACCCGTCAGGAAGTGGAAAATACCTTACTGAAAATAAGAAAGCTGAAAGATGCCGCCAAGATATCAGACTCCGAACTGAAAGAGCTTGTTGACGCTATGGACAAAATATTGAACCAATTATAAATGCAATAGAAGATTATGGAAGAGAATACAGTTGAACGAACCGACCTGACCGTTTTCAGTGGCAAGATTGCTGAGGTACGTCAGCAGATAGGCAATGTGATTGTAGGACAGCAACAGGCTGTTGACCTCATACTGACGGCAATCCTCGCCGATGGACATGTGCTCATTGAGGGTGTGCCGGGTGTCGCAAAGACACTGCTGGCACGTCTGGTCTCAAAATTGATTGATGCCCGTTTCTCGCGCATTCAATTCACACCCGACCTGATGCCGAGTGATGTTCTCGGAACAACAGTGTTCAACATGCAGACCTCACAGTTCGATTTCCACGAAGGACCGGTTTTCTCGCAACTTGTTTTGGTGGATGAAATCAACCGCGCCCCAGCCAAGACACAGGCCGCCCTCTTCGAGGTGATGGAGGAACGACAGGTCACCATCGACGGCACGACAAGGCAGATGGGCGACCTATATACAATCATTGCCACGCAGAATCCCGTCGAACAAGAAGGTACATATCGCCTTCCCGAAGCGCAGCTCGACCGTTTCTTGTTTAAAGTGACGATGGATTATCCTTCTTTGGAGGACGAAATAAACATATTGAAGCGTCATCAGGCCAAACGAAACCTCGTCCGCCTTGAAGGTGTGCGGCCTGTTCTCTCCATCGATGAATTGCTTGGCATGCGCAAGATGCTTGAGAAAGTCTATGTCGAAGAGAGTCTCATTGGCTACATTGCCTCCATTGTTCAGCGGTCGCGCACCTCAAAGGCAGTCTATCTCGGAGCGAGCCCCCGTGCGTCGGTGGCCATTCTCAACGCCTCCAAGGCCTATGCTCTTCTCAATGGCCGCGACTTCGTTGCGCCAGACGACATCAAGTTTGTAGCGCCGAGTGTACTTCAGCACCGTCTCATGCTCACCGCTGAGGCGGAGATGGAAGGCTACACACCGCTGAAGGTTGCCCAGCGGCTGATAGAGAAGGTGGAAGTGCCCAAGTAAGGAACGAAAAATTTCCCAATTCTTTTAACTCTTCATCATCAGAAAAGATTATCCATGTACCTATCTCGAAGGTTTTACATCTTGTTGACGGCCAATGCTCTGATTATCGGACTTGGTTTTGCTTTTCCTCTGTTGTTCACGATAGGGAAAGGATTGTTGTGTGCTTTTCTGGCAATTTTGCTGACCGATGCTGTGCTTCTCTATTATAAAAAGGCCGTTAAAGCAACGCGCGAGTGTGCCGACCGCCTGTCAAATGGCGATGACAACAAAGTGTTAATCAAGGTTGAGAGTGCCTATCCGTTTATGATTAGGACGACGGTCATCGATGAGACACCCGCAATCTTTCAGCGCAGAGACGTGGAATACCGTCTCGTCATCCCCGCACATGAAGTCCGCCGACTTACCTACACGTTGCGCCCTGTCAGACGGGGAGAATATAACTTTGGCAAGATACGTATCTTTGCCCGTACCATGCTGGGGTTGGTGGAGCGCCGATACACAGAGGGCGAGGACAAAAATGTGAAAGTCTATCCTTCCTATCTCATGCTGAACCATTACGAACTGTTGGCCATGAGCAACAACCTCACTGATATGGGCATCAAACGCATCCGTCGTGTGGGCAACAACACTGAGTTCGAGCAGATAAAGGAGTATGTGAAAGGCGACGAATACCGTTCCATCAATTGGAAGGCCAGTGCCCGTCGCAATCAGTTGATGGTGAATGTCTATCAAGAGGAACGGTCGCAACAGGTCTATTCGGTGATAGACAAAGGACGCGTCATGCAACAAGCGTTCAATGGTATGACGCTTTTGGACTATAGTATCAATGCGTCGCTGGTGCTTTCCTATGTTGCCATTCACCGGGAGGACAAGGCCGGACTGATAACCTTCTCCGATAATCTCGACACATTGCTCACCCCGTCTCGCCGTCCAGGGCAAATGCAGCACATTCTCGGTGCTCTCTACAATCAGCGGACCAATTTCAGCGAGACCGACTTCAGCAATCTTTGTGTAAATGTGAACAAACAAATCAGCAAACGGAGCCTACTGGTTCTCTACACCAACTTTTCGGGAATGTCGGCCCTGCAGCGGCAGTTGTCTTACCTGAAGATGCTCAGCCGACGCCATCGCCTGCTGGTGGTTTTCTTTGAGGATTCGGAATTGAACGACTTTATTAAGTCCGACAAACGCACCACGGAGGATTATTACCAGCATGTCATAGCTGAGAAATTCGCCTACGAGAAACGTCTCATTGTCACAAAACTCCAACAGCATGGCATCCTAAGTCTGCTGACAAGGCCCGAAGCGCTCAGCATAGATGTCATTAATAAGTACCTGGAATTGAAGCAAAGACAAATGCTGTCGTAAAAATCCCAATAAATAAGGATTGCGAGTGTTTTCCATATTGTTTACTTTTGCATCCGTTTTCAGACTCGAAAAAACTTCAAACAATATGAGAATCAAAACAAATTTACGAAAACTGACATGCCTTTTACTGCTGTCGATGGCTGGTGTTTCGGCCATGGCTGCCGACTACGTGCATGTCAAGGTCAGCGATGTTGACGGAACGGCGACGTTCTTCGCATTAGCCGACAAACCTGTAGTGTCTTTCACATCCGATTTTCTGGTACTTACGACCAAAAAGCAAACGGTTCAGTATCCCATTGCCGATTATCGTAAGATTGAATTTACAGAAGCCGCTGGCATAACATCGGTTGATGCCAGCTCCAAAACAGGCATCTTTACCATCGGCAGCTCCCTTAAGGGTGAGCAACTCCCAGCTGGCCGCAAGGTGACGGTCTATGCCGTCAACGGCGAGGTGATTGGCAGCGCAACCGCAAGTCAGTGCGGAACAGTTGAGATACCACTCAACGGAAAGTCTGGCATATTTATCGTAAAAACATATTCTAAAACATTCAAATTCATCGTTAAATGAAAAAAATATTTTTACTCCTCGTTGTTGTCCTGACGGCAGCTTCTTATACCCATGCACAAACAGTAGTCGTAAACAAGAACGACGGTACGTCGGTAACATTTAATGCCAGCGACATCAAGAGCATTGCGTTTAGTCCTGTCGCTGAAAACACAATCGAAGGGGCATATATAGGAAAGAACTCGCTGATAGCATTCGGAATGGGGCCTTACAATGTTGAGAATGCCACCTATACTATCAGCAAGAATGCCGATGGCACTATCAATGTAACAAGTTCAAAGGAAACCTACACTGGGACACCGATGGGCGACATCGTCCTTGACACCTACACCATCAGCAATTTGGCTTTCGACGCTGCGAAGAACGCTTACTTCCGCGATTACAGGAATGATGGTATCAAGTTCACCTGCAAACTGGGGATACTCCCTGAAAAGCAGTATGAGGCGAAAAAACTTGGCAACATGACAGTGTCGTTCGATGAACAAGGCGGAGTAACCATACTCAATAATTACCAACTGGGCACTTCTCCAGCTGCCATCAACGCTACATTTACTGGGAAAAAGTAGGCCTACGGATTATCAGCACTTACGCAAGGTTGATGAAACCATAAAAAAGGAAATGAGAACGCTGCTTCTCGTTTCCTTTTTTTATCCAAATCGCTCGTCTGGGGCAGTACTGATTTTATTTGATTGCGAGCAGTTTGTTTATCGTTCTTTTTAAATGACCGATATGGTCTTATTCTCATGAGTTGTCATAGAGTTTCATGCTGAACAGTGATTGGTCATTGACGCCGTACACAAAGCAAAGTTTTCGATACCGAATGGGGATCTGCGATTCGATGTTTGGTTGGAGGTGAATATCCTTTCCTAAGCTATCGCATCATAAGATAATTCTTAAACTACAACTGATTGAAAATAAATAAGTTACCTTGTTGATAAGACTAAACTGGTAACGATTTAGAAACGAGCGAGCTACCTGGCTTCGCTGTTTTCTGCCTAACAAAGAACGCTTGTTATTCTGTTTGCAAAGATAATACTTTGTTACCGAATAGCAAGCGTTTTTGATGAGATATTCTTTATTATGCACTTTTTGTATGCTATGTTTATATTCCCCTTCCACGTTTCTTCTTTCTGTTAGCTTGGTATCTGAGTTTGCGCTGCCATGCAGCTTCGGTTAAGTCATTGCCTTGTGTACTTGGTGTAATTAAATCGCCTAACCCTTCCACCGCTTCATCGGCTGCGCTAACGATGGTGTCTGCCACTGCACCAATGGGATTCTGCACTTGTGAGGTATCATTGTCTCGTGAGATAGAGGAGCGGCTTGGAGGTACAAGTTGGTAACCTGTATCAGATTGTTCTCTCTTTTCTGTCGGCTCTTGTACTGTTAGATGTGGTTTCCTTGTTTCTTCCTTGTTGGTTGTTTCAAAGTCATTCTGCAAGGAATGGTAGCCGAACTCCCTGCCGATTTCGGAAGCCTTGAAGGATTGCCCTGCGTATGAGAACTTCAAGCCATATACCTTGCCCTGCTTGTTCTTCATACGCTCTATGGTAATGCCGTTTTTGTTCAATTCATAAAGGAACATGGAATGCCCCGTGACGCCTGTTCCTTTGTACTTGTCAAGCAAGGTGTAGCAAATCTTCTGCACCTGCTGTTTTGTTTGCTCTCTTGTAGGGCTGGCTTTTTCCTTTTGGTGTTTCCTTTCTGCCTTGACCTCTTTTGCAATGGTCAAGCCTTTCTCCCTGCTGATTTCCTCTGCCACCCTTGCAGCCCTGTTGCTCACAAAAGTAGTATCATAGACCTCTCCATACAGACTGATGCGGTTGGCGATGATGTGAATGTGCGTGTTGTCGGTGTCCTTGTGCGTTACTGCCACCCATTGGTGGTTGTCAAGTCCCATTCGCTTGGCAAACAAATGTGCTATCCACATATATTCGGACACAGACAGCTTTTTCTCGTCCTGCGGTGCGATGCCAATTTCGATACGGAGAAACTTGTTCCTGCAACGGCTGTTGTAGTTACTGACCACTTTCATTTCCTCATAGATAGTCTTTGGATCTCTGCTGCAAAGATTGTGGAATGCAAGCCGACTACCGAGTTTGCCTTCCCTGAAAATATAGTCCAAAGCTGTGCTTCCGTGCGCTATCGCCTTGCATTTACCTATCATTTTTTGTTAGATTTAAGACCTTATATATTTCATCATCCACCCGAAAATGCGGGTCGTAAAACCGCTTAAATGCCTCTTTGGCACATAGCGAAAGGTTCTTGGTGATATGTAGCCAATCCTCGTCCTTGAGCTTGATGAGATTGGAAATCTGCCCATAGAACCTTCCTGTATGTTGGAGAATGACAATGGCTTCCCTCTCATTGTCTGTCATCTTGGGAACGGCTGTTACTTCTCCGTTAAGGAGTATTTCCCGACAATAATCGGAGAATTTCCGTCCCGTGCTTTCCGCTCTTGATTTGATACGCTTCTTCTCTTCACTGGTACATCTTACCTTGATGAACTCCGTTTTGTTCATCCGCTGTTCTTCTTTATCTTGTTGCTGCCATCGGGCAGCTTTTCCTTTATATCTGTTCATATAAGTTTCCTTGAAAGTTTATCATTGTAGATGATTTATTATCTCTTAATTCCTAAATACTGACCGATGAGAACGGAGTGATTACGGTCTTATCTCCCCGATAGTCTGACGAGGGGAGCAAGGGCAGTTTGTGGGTACAAACTGACGTCTTGCAATATCAGCTAACGAAACGTTTACGCACAAGGCGTTTTGCTGCCGAAAAGTGAATGCCGTGCATTCTGTGTTTAACTGCGTTCGTGGTGTTCCCATCATTCAGTATGTTTGACAAATGTCTGTTGTTATGTTCTCTAAAAAAGGGTTGAGGGTTTTGAGTGGAATAATAGCCCCTTTTCCCAAAAGTCCTCGTTCCCTTTTCCTGTGCCTCACAGCTTTCTCCACTTCTCTATGTCCTCACCATACTCCTCCAAATGAATGCGCACGATGTTCTCCACGAAACTTGAAAGGTTGCTGCCCCTGTCGCCCAATCTGCGCACGATGAAGTCGGCACGCTCCTGCGTTTCTCGGCTCAGATAGACCGCTTTTCGGTTGCTTAGTTTTGTTGGAACAAGGTAGGCCTGCTTGTAGGATTCGAGCGTTTCCTTTCTCATTTTGGCACTGATGCGCCTTTGAACGGTTGCATTCTCTGTATGCTGTGCAGGTTCAGAGTGCGTAGTGTTCTCTGTGTCCTGTT
>NZ_AUME01000031.1 GCF_000430525.1 Prevotella corporis DSM 18810 = JCM 8529
TTCACGTATATGGACTTCCCGGCCCAAGTGCAGAGGTGCATATATACGACCAACTGGATTGAAAGGCTCAACAGGAAGTACAGGAGAACCATCCAAATGAGAACATCCATGCCATCAGAAAAGTCCGTCATCTTCCTCCTGGCAGCCGTGGCGATGGAGGAAACAAAGACAACATATGAAAGGAGAATATATCAATTCAAAAACTGGAAAGAAAAGAATAAAATAACAGCGGAAGTACAGAGAAAGGAAAGATGAATTACACACTTTTAAGGACACTACCTTTTGTTTAGTTGACAAGTTCATGAGTTGATAGCTCAAAGCTGTTGTTTCCTTAGGACACAAAACACGGTTTATCAATTAGTTGTAAAACACCTATTTTTTTTTTGGCGAAGTCAGGAGCCTACAGACACATACAGGAAAGATGCAAATCAACCGTGACTTGCATCTTTTTTATTTGATGACAGCCAAACTGCCAAAGCTATGAGGAAGCACTACAGAATTGGAAGGCGATGGAATGAAAAGGAGCCAATGCCACAAGCATATCCAATTTTGGATCTCAGAAGGAGTAGCCCCCCTCGCAAAAAGATAAATATAACGATGGAGAATACCTCTATCCATTATCAGTGTAATGAGTGATTAGGCTGCGAAAGGTCATCTATCGCAATGCAAAAGCTAACCTTTTGTGAAGTGAAAGCTAAGGTATCGGAGCTATATGCTTATCATCCTAATTTTCAAACGATTACAAATGCGTCTGTCAGAGACATGCCGCAATCGTGTCAAGCTCTCAAAAAGAGATGCTTGAAAACCTTGAAACAACCATCTTACACCTATTGATATATATGGGAAAGACTCGGCAAAAACCCATGTATTCTGCCAAACTACGAGTTAAAACTCCCAAATAGCTATTAAATTCATACAATTAATATTATTTTAATTATTTATAATCATCTTTTCAACCGTAAAATTTGTATATTAAAAATTCATTGTATAAATTTGCATTTACCAATCGGATAAATATTCAAGACCATGAAAGTTAAAACCAGTAGATTAGAAACATTGAAAATGCTCATCTCCAGCATGGAACTAAGCACTCAGGATGAAGTCATCAGAGAGTTGAAGAAAGAAGGCTACAAGCTGACGCAGGCTACTTTGAGTCGTGACCTCAAACAGCTGAAAGTTGCAAAGGCAGCGTCGATGAATGGCAAATACGTCTATGTATTGCCCAATGAGACGATGTACAAACGCGTCACAGCACCGAGAAAAGCTGGTGAAATGCTTCAAAAGAGCGGTTATATCTCCATCAATTTCTCCGGTCAGTTGGCAGTCATGAAGACCCGTCCGGGGTACGCAAGCGCAATCGCCTACAACCTGGACAGTAGCGATCTGCCAGGAGTGCTCGGTACTATTGCTGGAGACGACACCATATTTATAGCAACCAGAGAGGGATGCTCGCGCAAAGACATCCTCAACTCTCTGTCATACATCATCCCTGAAATATCAGAATCATGAGTTTCGAAACAAAAAGACGGCTGACACGCTCAACCAAAGATGCAATATTCGCCGGAGTCTGCGGTGGTATTGCCGAATACATGGAACTTGACTCCACTGCTATCCGTGTTCTGTATGCGGCATTGACTGTATTCAGTGCAGCCTTTCCAGGAGTATTGCTCTACATAATCCTTTGGGCCATCATGCCAAAGGCCGATAATAACAATCAACTGACTGATGTTTGATTGATTTTAAGAAGCGAAAGGAAAACCGTACATGAGAATAGCAATCATTGGAGCTGGTGCAATGGGTGGTGCGCTGGCTGAAGGACTGTTGAAAGGAAATATCTTCCTGCCAAAAGACGTTACCATAGCCAACCCACACGAAGACAAACTGAAACGCTTTGCCGAAATAGGGGCGAGCATTACGACCGAGAATCAAGCTGCCATCATCGGAGCAGACATCGTCGTTATCGCAGTGAAGCCCCAGACAGTGCGCCAGGTACTGGAGGATATCAAGCTCTCGTTCGACCCCAAAAGTCAAGTGCTCGTCAACATGGCAGCCAACATCGGCAGTACGCAGATACAACAGTGGTTGGAAAACGACCATCTTTCCATCTTCCAAGTGATACCCAACACGGCGATAGCACAAAGATGCTCGATGACATTCATTGCGCCAATAGGCGCCACGGCAGAGCAAACAGCCATGATGGAGCAGATTTTCGACGACCTCGGCAAGACTTACATCACCGACGAGGCGCACCTTGAAGCCGGCACAGTTCTGGCAAGCTGCGGCATAGCCTATGCCATGCGATACATACGGGCCGCAGCTGAAGGTGGAGTTGAGCTGGGTTTCAGCGCCGATGTGGCAAAAGACATTGTGTTGCAGACCGTGAAAGGCGCCGTCGCCCTTCTGCAGGCAAGCGGCAATCATCCCGAAGCGGAAATCGACAAGGTGACAACTGCGGGCGGAACGACCATCAAAGGATTGAACGAGATGGAGCATGCGGGGTTCACTTCGGCAGTAATCCGCGGATTAAAGGCCGCCTCTGAATAGACGGCAAAAATTGAATGTCTGCGCTATCTGTCTTTTTAAGGGCATATTATTATTGTTCATCGCCCAAAACACACTCCCCAATCAGACTATAAAGTAGGATTGGGGGTATAACTTTTCGCATCGTCCAACCTAATAGACACACCCAAAATATATCTATCTCTCACCTCCGGAAAATATTCTGATAACTTAATTCTATCTCATTCGTGATTCTCATGCCACAAAGAAATGCGCAGAGCAAAAACAGAATCTTTGACTACTCGCAACAAACATTTACACCCGTGAGCCCCGATCAACACTCCTCTTTGAAAAGCAGAGATTGCATTCACGCATGCTAAGCAAAATAATCATCTTTTTTCTCTTAATAAATTTGGAAGTTAAATTAGGATTCCATATATTTGCGCTATCACTTTTTATCATTTTTCAACAGAAACAAGCTGTTTAATAATGAAATAAAAGCGAGTTGAATAAATTACTATATCTAACAATCACCTAAAACAAAAGTCATTATGAAAGCGTATGCAATGCTTGGCCTCAACAAGGCCGGATGGATTGAGAAGGAAAGACCCGCATGTGGTCCAATGGATGCAATTGTAAAGCCTTTGGCAGTTGCGCCTTGTACATCTGACGTTCACACCGTATGGGAGGGAGCCATTGGCGACCGTAAGGACATGATTCTCGGCCACGAAGCTACGGGTGAGGTAGTGGAAGTGGGTTCGATGGTAAAAGATTTCAAACCTGGCGACCGTGTTATCGTTCCTGCAATTACACCAGACTGGAACTCACTCGAAGCACAGAACGGTTTTTCTATGCACTCTGGCGGAATGCTGGCAGGCTGGAAGTTCTCCAACTTCAAGGATGGTGTCTTTGCAGAGTATTTCCACGTTAATGATGCCGACGGTAACTTGGCACTCATTCCTGAAGGCATGGATCCGGTTGCTGCAACAATGCTCTCCGACATGGTTCCTACTGGCTTCCATGGGGTTGAACTCGCAGACGTGAAATTTGGTGACGAAGTGCTTGTTATTGGTATCGGTCCTGTTGGTTTGATGGCAGTTGCCGGAACAGCCCTCAGAGGTGCATCCAACATCTATGCCGTAGGTAGCCGACCTGTTTGTGCAGCTGCTGCAAAGGCTTACGGTGCAACAGAAATCATCGACTACCACAATGGTCCTATCGCCCAACAAGTTATGGAACGCACCAACGGTAAGGGCGTTGACCGTGTTGTTATCGCTGGTGGTACTGTTGATACATTTGCAGAGGCAGTCACTGTGTTGAAGCCAGGCGGTGTCATCGGAAATGTGAACTACCTTGGCAGCGGTGAGTTTGTAAAGATTCCACGCGTTGAATGGGGTGTAGGTATGGGCCACAAGACCATCAGAGGCGGTTTGATGCCTGGTGGAAGACTACGTATGGAGAAATTGGCAAAGCTCGTTACTTCAGGACGCCTTGATCTCAAACACCTCATTACCCACCGTTTCAACGGTTTCGAGCACATGGAAGAGGCCCTCTTGCTGATGAAGGATAAACCAAGGGATTTGATTAAGCCAGTAGTTGTTCTCGCAGAAGATCTCTATTAAGGATTAATCAGTGGACGACTGCTGTCGTCAGCAACGCTCAATCTATACGATAAGCAATGGCAAGCACAATGTAGCTACTACACATGCTTGCCATTTTTCTGGTATTGGCCTATAAAAGTGTGTAAGTTTCATTTTTTCTTTTTTATAGTTTTCAAATACAAAGATAAGAAAAAGGAGTTTACACACTTTTATAGGACAGTACCCAAAATTCAGCATTGATAATCCTTCCTTGTTTTCTGAATATATTATAATCTCTTCGAGTTTTGCGTAAGAGGGGGCGAAAGTGGTTGGGACTTGCAAGTTTCAGGTTATGGGAAACTTAATAAAGCAAGACAAGTCCTGCCACGGCGGCATAGCATATCATGCGGATGGGGTTTATCTTCAGCCACATTGTACCGGCGAATGTGGAAAGGAATAGGGCGATGCTGATGCAGAAATGCCATAGGCTGATGTCTGGTGATGAAAAGTTCTCGCTGTTGCAGAGTAGTAACGTCGCAGCAGCAAGTAAGCCAACGACTACCGGGCGCAGACCGGAAAATATTGATTGCACAATTGGCGAGTTCATGTACTTCAGGAACATCTTGCTTATGAGCAGCATCAAGATAAGAGAGGGTAACACCAGCGCGAAAGTCGCCGTCATACTTCCCAAAACAGACATGGTGTTGCTCATGCCGGCATTATGAATTGCCGTGTAACCGCAGTATGTGGCAGAGTTGATACCAATGGGACCTGGTGTCATCTGTGATATAGCAACGATGTTGGTGAACTCAGCGGACGTCAGCCAGTGATGGTTGATGACTGTTTCTGTCTGAATGAGGGATAGCATACCATATCCACCACCGAACCCAAACAGTCCGATGACGAAGAATGTATAGAATATCTCAAGGAATATCATGGCTTATCTTCTTCCGTCGGGGTAATGAACTTTCCGTATAAATAGCCGGCTGTACCTGCGGCAATAAGAATATAAATGGGATTTACGCCCATCAAGGCAATAAGAAGTGCGGTAGCGATGGGAATCCAGCAGTTCGCCAAGTTGATTTTCGCACTTTTCGCCAGGTTAAAGGTCGGTACAGCAATCAAGGCGACCACCGCCGGGCGAATGCCTCTGAACATTGCGGCTACCCAAGCCACATCCATAAACCGATGGAAGAAGACTGCGATGGCAAGAATAATCAGGAACGAGGGGAGAGCAGCTCCCAAACTTGTGCAGAGTGCGCCCTTTACTTTCCTTAATTTGTAGCCAACGAAGATGCTGATGTTGATGGCAAACACGCCGGGACAGCTCTGCGCCACCGCTATGAGGTCAAGAAAGTCTTCCTTCGCAATCCATTTCTGCTTCTCCACCACTTCGCTTTCTATGATGGGAATCATGGCATAGCCACCACCCAATGTGAACGCTCCTATCCTGAAGAACACCTTGAATGCCTGCCAATAAAGCGAACGCCCACTTTTTCCGTCCGTTGGGGCGGAAAGTGGGCGTTGTTCTGTTATGTTCTTCTTCTCTTTCGGCATCTCTTTCGGCTTAGTTATTATTGATTTTCGCTTCCACCCACTTGCGTGCGTTCACGAATACTTCCATCCACGGTGTTACCTCGTCCTCTTTACGGTCAAGGGGATACCATGCATTCTGCCATGGGAATACGGAACGCTCCATGTGTGGCATCATCGCAAGATGTCTTCCGTCGTCTGAGCAGATACCTGCCACGTTGTAATCCGAGCCGTTTGGATTGCCGGGATAATCGGCATAGTTGTATTTTAGCACTACGTTATAGCGGTCTTCTGGTTCCGGAAGCGAGAATTTTCCTTCCCCATGCGCCACCCAGATGCCTAACTTGCTTCCGCTCAGCGAACCCAATAGAACGCTTTGATTGCGAGGAACGACTACGCCAAGGAAGCTACTCTCGAACTTGTGACTGTTATTGTGAAGCAATCGGGCACGATGCTTGTGGTCGGGGTTGATGAGATTCAGCTCAACCATCAACTGACAGCCGTTGCAAACACCTAACGACAGTGTGTCTTCGCGGGCATAGAAGTTGTCAAGAGCATTCTTTGCCTTCTCGTTGTATAAGAATGCGCCTGCCCATCCCTTAGCCGAACCAAGCACATCGGAGTTGGAGAAGCCTCCGCAGAACACAATCATGTTTACCTCCTCCAATGTCTCGCGACCAGAAATCAAGTCGGTCATAGTAACATCTTTCACCTCAAAGCCCGCTAAATAGAGGCAATAGGCCATCTCACGGTCACCATTCGTACCCTTTTCGCGAATGATAGCAGCCTTCGGCATTGCTTGTCGGGGAGCCGTTGTTGGTTCTTTCCACCGATTGGGGTTTAGCTTATATTGTTCCAAAGAGCCCTCAAAGTCGGGTTTGAACTTCATTTCTATCGGCTGTTTCTTGTAGTTTTCATGGCGCTTTTGTGCCATTCCACTGAAACTCTGTTTGCGATCGAGCAGATAAGAAGTCTCGTACCATGTCTCGCGCATTGCGTCAATATCGAACTCTTGCTTCCAATTGCCATCGGTGATACTCAAGATTCGGTTGTTCGTATCCGGGCAACCGATTCTGGCAAATCCGATACAGTTTTCTTCCAAGAAAGCCTTTACCTCATCATTGTGCTCGTCGGAAACCTGAATGATGACACCCGGATTCTCGGCAAACAACTTCTTGATGATGTCCTCGCCCTTGATGTCGTGCAGATTGATTTTCAATCCGCCCTCCGTATTTGCGAAAGTCATTTCCAAAAGGGCAGTTATCATACCTCCGGCGGAGATGTCATGTCCGGCGATAATCCATCCACGGCGAATCATTTCCTGAACCGCATCGAAGCAGTCGGAGAAGTAGCGGGGTTCTCTCACTGTGGGAACGTCAGAGCCTACCTTGCCCAAACTCTGTGCGAAGGCAGAACCGCCAAGGCGTTGCTCATCGAAACTGAAGTCGATATGATAGAGACGAGTGTTCTTGTCGTTGACCAACACGGGTGAAACCACCTTGCGAATGTCGCTCACCTCTCCTCCACTGGTGACAATAACGGTTCCCGGAGAGATGATTTTCTCGCCGTTGGGGTATTGTTGTGTGAGTGAGAGCGAGTCTTTGCCTGTCGGAACATTCACGCCGATAGCGCAACAAAAGTCAGATAATGCCTTGACTGCCTTGTAAAGTCTGGCGTCCTCGCCCTTCTGCGCTCTGCAAGGCCACATCCAGTTGGCAGAAAGGCTGAGACTGTCCATACCGTCTGCCAATGGCGCCCACACAATATTGGTCAATGATTCGGCAACGGAGAGCACCGAACCCGCCTCCGGCGATGCCAAACCAGCCTGTGGAGCATGTCCCAAAGCTGTGGCGATGCCCTTGTGTCCGCGATAGTCGAGGGCGACAACACCGCAGTCGGACAGTGGCAATTGTATCTGTCCCTGACACTGTTGGCGAGCCACCTTGCCCGTAACGGAGCGGTCCACCTTGTTGGTCAGCCAGTCTTTGCAAGCCACGGCTTCGAGTTGCAGCACCCGTTTCAGATATTCTTCAACCTTATTTATATCATAGGAGACGTCGGCATATTTGCGCTCGACGGTCTCGTCAGTCATAATAGTCTTTGGCGAATGGCCGAACATCTGCGCAACATCCAAGTCGAACGGTTTTATACCGTCGCCCTGAACGAACGAAAAATGAGCATCGCCTGTGGTTTCTCCCACAACATACATCGGCGCACGTTCGCGCTCGGCTATTCTTTGCACGTGGTCGAGGTGCTTTTCATCGATAAGCAGCCCCATGCGCTCTTGCGACTCGTTGGCAATTATCTCCTTTGCGCTTAGTGTCTTGTCGCCGATTGGCAACTGCGTCATGTCGATTTCGCCACCACATTCCTCAACCAATTCGCTCAGACAGTTCAAGTGTCCTGCCGAACCGTGGTCGTGAATCGACACAACTGGGTTGTTGTCTTCTTCGGAAAGTGCGCGAACCAAGTTGTAAGCACGCTTCTGCATCTCCGCATTGGCACGCTGAATGGCATTCAGTTCTATGCCGTTGGAGTAGCGCCCGGTGTTTACCGATGACACGGAGCCACCACCCAAGCCGATGCGATAGTTATCACCCCCAACAACGACAACCTTGTTTCCCGGTTGTGGCTCTTTCTTCAGGCAGTCGCGTTTGTTACCGAAGCCCACGCCACCTGCCAACATGATTACCTTGTCATAGGCATAATTCTCTCCGTTCTCTTGATGTTCAAATGTCAGCAGCGAACCGGTTATCAGCGGTTGCCCGAACTTGTTGCCAAAGTCGCTTGCACCGTTGGAAGCCTTTGTCAGAATTTGTTCCGGTGTTTGGTAGAGCCATTGGCGAACAGGGAGGATGTCTTCCCAGTCGCGGAACTCAGGAGTCTTATCGTGTTCGTCCTTCAATCGTGGATAGGCTGTCATGTAAACCGCTGTTCCCGCTATCGGCCATGAGCCGGTTCCGCCGCCCATTCGGTCTCTGATTTCACCACCCGAACCAGTTGCCGCACCGTTGAAAGGCTCAACTGTCGTCGGGAAGTTATGTGTTTCAGCTTTCAAGGAAATCACACTCTCAATGGTTTTTATGCGGAAGAAGTCGGATGTACTCTGATTTGTAGGCGCAAACTGTTCAATTTCCGGACCTTGAGCAAATGCCACATTATCTTTATATGCGGAAAGAATCTTGCCTGGATTCTCCTTTGTTGTCTTTTTAATCATGGCAAAGAGGCTGCTCTCCATTACCTTGCCATCGATAACAAACTCACCTCCGAATATTTTGTGTCGGCAGTGCTCCGAGTTGATTTGTGCGAAGCCGAACACTTCCGAGTCGGTCAGTGGACGTCCATTCTCCTTTTCTACCTTGTGCAGGTACTCTATTTCCTCCGGTGAGAGTGCAAGTCCTTCCTCCTCGTTGAATTTCTCCAAGTCTTCTACCTTCCTGATTGGCTCCGGTTGCAAGTCGATGGTGAAGATTTGCTGATTCAATCCGTCGTAATTGCGGAAGATCATTGGGTCGGGGTTGTCATCAAGCGACTTGGTAGGGAAGTATTCCTCTATACGCGAAATGCCGCTAAGACCCATATTCTGTGTAATCTCAACGGCATTCGTACTCCAAGGAGTTATCATTTCGCGACGCGGCCCCAAATAATAGCCCGACAATTCCTTGTCGTCCATTGGTTTGGCATCACCATAGAGCCAACTTAGTTTGTCAATTTCGTCTTGATTGGGCTGATGGTCTATTTCAGTCGCAATCACGGTTGCTGCGGTAGCTGAGAAGAAAAGAATCATTATTATTCCTGTATAATATAATTAGGTAAATCGATAATTATTGCAAAGATACTGCAATTCGCTTAAAAGACAAAGAAAAAGGGTTTGTTTTTCCGTGGGAATGCGTTTTCTTTGTCTGCCATGTTGTTGTGCATTCTTCTGTTTTCGTTACTTTCGATGTCCGTTTGTCGATGATTGGGGTAGTATCCGATTTCCAAAAGCTTACCTATTGCGATTTAAAAGCTTAGCTATTGAACGCCAAAAGCTAAGCTTTTGAAATACAGTTTGTAAGTTATTGGATATCAATGGAGTTACAATCCGAATATCCTGAAGGAGATATAAGGAGTGAAAACTGACTCACGCTATCACCAGACGTTCAGCTTTACGGTGGCATACTTGTTCTTAGTGGTCGCACCACAAAACAAAAACGCGAGAGAAGCTATCGGCTTTTCCCGCGTTCGTTCGTTTCAAGAAACCATTACTTATTATTCTGCTTCCGTTGGTTCCGACTTCTCCAATTTCATTTGAATGAAGAACGCCACTAACAGTCCCACTCCGACTCCCGTTGCGAGTACGATCCAAAAGCCGATGTCGCCGGCGGGGATATCAAAGAGGAGGTTGCAGACATAGCCCAATCCCATGCCGATAAGCAATAATGCCATTCTCAGACTTTCATACTTGCCCTTTTTCTTGGGCTTGTCAGGCTCTACCAAGAGCTTTGCCTTTTCGTTATCTACGTGATTTTCGATGATGGACTGACGTATCATTCTGGCGTTCTTGTTCTTGTTATATTCCAACAAGGCACTCGTGATGACAGCGATGATACCACATGTAATTCCAAGTACGGAGCAAATTAAACCTACTGATAATCCGTTCATGATTTTATTATTTTTTAGTTATACATTTTAAATTCTTGTCTCGGTGGATTTCTCATTTTGCATCGAAAGAGAAATCGGCGATTTGGTGTTGTAAGCAGTAAGCGACGGAGAGGAGGAAGACAATCATTCCGGAGGTAACTGCCACAGATTTCTCGCTTGTTATTATGCTATAGGCGGAGGCGGTAACAATTACGATGAATGATGCGATTCCGAACGCGAAGGCAAGTGCTCTCAACCATCTGCGTGCGGTTGCTTTTCTTCGTTCCGCCTGTATTGTCATCATTGCCGATGCTTGTAAATCTTCCCGTGTCTGTTTCCGTTGCATGACTTTGCCAATTAGGAAATCCAATTCTTTATCGTTCAGTTCTTTCATTTTCTATTCCTTTCTTTATTTTTTCGCGTATGCGATGCAATTTTACTAATACGTTGCCGGTGGTCATTCCCAGTTGTCGGGCTATCTCTTCGGCTTTTCTGCCTTCGTAGTAATGCAGTTTGATGATGGCTTTGTCGCCGGAAGGCAGTTCCTCTATTCGGGCTTCCACGGCTTGCAACAGCTGTTCTCGCTCTTCCGAATAATCGTTCTTGTCGGCTATCGGAATGGATTCAATGGGTTGCGTCTTTTGTCGCCGCTCCTTATTCATTTCGTTCACTGCCAAGTTTATTGCAATACTTGTAATCCATGATCCGAGTGTTGCTCCCTGCCATGTGTCAAGTCGGGCGTAAGCTCGGATGAAGGCTTGCTGGGTAAATTCCTCCGCAGCATCTTCGCGTCTTACATATCTGTACAGATTTGCGAAAACCATGCCCCAATAGCGTTTCATAATCTCTTTGTATAAAGAGAAATTACCACTCAGGATGTTTTCTACAAGTTCTTTATCTTCCATTATTCTTTGCCACTTTCTACACTATAGACAATGAAAACCGAAAATTATTACACTTGGGAATAAGAAAAAAATGAAATAAAAAGAAAAGCGTATTATAGCTTTCCCTCTTCCCGATAAGAGAAGTATGCCCCATCGGTAATGATGAGGTGGTCGAGGAAATAAATCCGCATAAATTCGCACGCTTCCTTCACACGTCGCGTCAGTCTGTCGTCCTCCGCACTGGGGCTGTTGTTGTTGCTTGGATGGTTATGGCAAAGGGCGAGTACCGTTGCATTCTTCAGTATGGCTTCTTTCATGATGACACGAATGTCCACAGCCGTTTCTGTGAGTCCGCCGTGTGAGATGCGTTTGGCTTCAATGAGTTTGTAGTTTTGGTTCATGAACAACACCCATGCCTCCTCCACATCCAAATCTTGCATCTTTGTGTGCATGAAATTGTAAATGGCAATGGCTGAGCCCAAATCCTGTCGCTTCACGGCTTCGGAAGCCTGACGACGTTTCCCCAATTCGCAGGCGGCAAGGATGGCAACGGCTTTCGCAGGCCCCAATCCGTTGTATTGCTCAAGGTCATGGATGCTGAGTTTGCCGAGTTTGTTCAGATTGTTGTCGCAATCGATCAGTACTCGTTTCATGAGTTCAACGGCACTCTCTTTCGTGGAACCGGAACCAATGAGAATACCTAATAATTCAGCGTTGCTGAGGGCTTCCGCTCCCAATCGAATGAGTTTCTCGCGCGGTCGGTCTTCTTCTGCCCATTCGTTGATGTTTAGTTTTCCGGTTTCGTTCATGTTTTGTTCCCCTTGTGAGCCCTTTACCTTATTTATAAAAGTTCATCTCGTAGGCTGTAAATTCGTCTTGCTTCCTGACGCATCTCTTCCACCAAGCCTCTATAAATCCGCAGCCGTAGCCTGTGAGTTGCACGTAGGCCGCAATGCCCGACAGAATGTTTGCCTTGAAATTGTGGAAGTAATACCAACTGTAGCAAACGTTAAGATAGTAATAGGCGAACAGAAACAGCAGCGGAGTTGCAGCAAGCCACCAGTTTGCGAGCACCAGCCCAATCAGAGAGATGACCAATAGCAGAGCCACTCCGAGTGTGAAAACCATTGGGAGCAGATGGACGAGTTTCAACGATTCTGGGTATTTCTTGTAAAGGTTCACGCGTGCAATACCACTGTTATAGACTTGTCGCCAGAATTTCCGGAAGTCGGTGCGCCGCTTGTGCCATACCCATGCTTCGGGGAACAGTCGGCAGCGTTTCCCTGCTTTGAAGATGCGGATGGAGAAGTCGATGTCCTCGCCGAAACGCATCTTCGAGAATCCTCCCAATTCCATATATACGTCGCGTCTGATTCCCATATTGAAGGAGCGTGGGTAGAACTTGTCGAGCTTCTTCTTGCCACCTCGGATGCCTCCGGTGGTGAAAAACGACGTCATGGAATAGGAGATGGCCTTCTGTGTGTCGGTGAAAGAATCGTGGGCACGGTCAGGTCCGCCGAAAGCATCGGCAGATTCGCGGTCGAGCTCGTCGCTGACGGCCTTCAGATAGCCATTGGGGAGCACGACATCGGAGTCGAGAATGAGGAGGTATTCGCCTTCTGCACGTTCAGCACCATAGTTTCGACTTTGCCCTGGACCGGAGTTGGGCTTCATGAAGTAGCGGAGTGTGAGCTGGTCGGCATATTTGCGGCAGACGTCCTCGCACGGAATCTGTGAGCCATCCTCAACGATGATGACCTCGAAATCCTTCTCCTCCTGATTGACGAGACTCTCAAGAAGTTCATCCACTTCGTCTGGACGATTGAAAACGGGAACAATGATGCTGTATTTCATGGGAAAGCGTAAGAAGTGTTTGTAATCTGACAGATAAAAGAAAAAGAGTAAAAAGGTAAAAGTTGCAAACTGTTGACTCTGATGTTCAAGCTCTGAATATCAGAAAGTCTTGTTCTGGCCTTTTACTTTTTTACTCTTCTTTATGCTTTAGCCGTTAACTCGACCAAGATAGCTGCCGTCGCGGGTGTCGATCTGGATCGTCTCACCCTCGTTGATGAATAGAGGCACACGTACTTCAGCACCAGTCTCAAGTGTAGCTGGCTTGGTTGCGGTGGTTGCGGTGTTGCCTTTGACTCCTGGTTCGCTGTGTGTAATCTTCAGGGTGGTCTTCACTGGCATCTCGGCAGAGAGGATTGTGCCATCGGAAGTGTCTGTAACCACTTCAACAACATCGCCTTCCTTCATGAACTCTGCTCCTGTAATCTGGTGGAGAGGGATAGGAATTTGCTCGAAAGTCTCCTGGTTCATAAAGATATAGCCCGTTGAATCTTGGTAGAGATATTGGTAAGGGCGACGCTCTACGCGTACATCTTCGAGTTTGAAACCTACTTGGAAAGTGCGTTCGAGTACACGACCGTCAGCAACGTTCTTTAGTTTTGTAATCATAACGGTGTTGCCCTTGCCTGGCTTCCTGTGCTGAAAGTCGATGCAAGTCCAAATCTTTCCATCAAGACGGATACATGTTCCGATTTTGATTTCCTGTGAATTAATCATAAACTGTTAATATATAATTTGTTACTTATTATTTATACCACGGATGGTTTTGCGGTGCAAAGTTAAGCAATTTATAGAAAAAAACATAAATTATTCACCTAAAAATCAATGTTTTCTTGGTTAATTCAAAAAGTTTAAGTAATTTTGCAGCCCGTAACGCCAGAATGAATTCTGTCGTCGTCAGTTGTTTGCATAATAACAATAAAAATAAAATAGAACAATGAAAAGAACATTTCAGCCTCACAACCGTCGCCGTGTGAACAAACACGGATTCCGCGAAAGAATGGCAACCAAGGACGGTCGTCGTGTATTGGCATCTCGTCGCGCAAAGGGTCGCAAAAAGTTAACAGTATCTGACGAGCACCACGGAAAGTAGTCCGCTGCTTGCAGAGAATTGAAATTAAAACGGAAAGAAGTAGAGAACAATCTTTGCTTCTTTCCGTTTTTTTCTTTACCTTTGCCCAATAAAACAAGTTACATTAGCTAAGGTCGGATGGTATCAAAACGTTTCATCAGCAATTTCTTCAGCACATATCTCTGGGGTAATGTCCTTGCCATTGTCATTATCATCATCTTGCTCTCATTGGGCGTGCGATATGGCATTGACTACTACACTCACCACGGCGAGTCGATTGTGGTTCCCGATGTGATTCACAAGCAGTTCGACGACGCACAGGATATTATGGACAAGGTAGGACTGAGAATTGAGGTCTCTGATACGGGTTACGTGAAGGAACTTCCGCCAGATTGTATTCTTGAGCAGACTCCCGCGGGTGGAAAGCGTGTAAAATCGACACACGTCATCTACGTAACGATCAACGCCGCCAATGCACCAACGCTCGAATTGCCCGACTTGATTGATAACAGTTCGCTCCGTGAGGCACAAGCGCAGTTGCTTTCGATGGGATTCAAGGTTGGCGAACCAGAGTATATTCCAGGCGAGAAAGACTGGATTTATGGTATATTGGTAAATGGGCGCCATGTTCAGGCGGGCGACCACATTCCGTCTGATGCCGTTGTCGTACTTCAAGTTGGCGATGGCACACGCAATATAGCAGATACAACTTCATTGCACCCGCAGTTTGACTACGAAGAAGTGGAGGTGCAGGAACCTGAAAGCGAATATGAATACGAGTGGGTGGAAGTGCCTGTCGATGAGAATGGTAATGAAATCAAGGATGGTGAAGGCGATATGCCCCGCACAGTTCCGTCAGTGCCACCGTCTCCAGCCACCGTTCCCGTTGAGCCAGCTGCTCCAAAACCTACCGATTAAATATGGTTGACGACGACGAACTTCTGGACGACGACTTGCTCGATGGCTTTTCCGAGCACGAGGGCGAACTGGATGCTGGTGGAGAACTCTACGAGCACTTCAGAGTGGTTGTCGATAAGGGGCAGGATGCTGTCAGAATCGACAAGTATCTCTTCGAGCGGATGCAGCATTCCAGCCGCAATCGCATTCAAAAGGCTGCCGATGCAGGATGTATTCATGTGAACGGAAGCCCCGTAAAGAGTAACTACAAGGTGCGCCCCGACGACATCATCACACTAATGCTCGATCGGCCGAAGCACGATAACACCATAGAGGCGGAGGATATTCCCCTTGATATCGTCTTTGAAGATCAGGATCTGATGGTCGTCAACAAGCCGGCAGGACTGGTTGTTCATCCAGGGGCTGGGAATTTCCATGGTACGCTCATCAATGCCATAGCCTGGCACTTGAAAGACCTTGAGAGTTTCGACCCCAATGATCCCGCAGTAGGACTCGTTCACCGGATTGACAAGGACACAAGCGGACTTCTTGTGATAGCAAAGAACCCTGATGCGAAGACAAAACTTGGCAAGCAGTTCTACAACAAGACAACCCACAGAAGCTATAATGCACTCGTCTGGGGGAACTTCGCCGAGGAAAAGGGCAGAATTGAAGGAAACATCGCTCGCGATCCGAAAGACCGTCTGCGCATGACAGTGTTTCCTCCCGACTCTGGAATCGGAAAGAGCGCCGTCACTCACTATAAGATTTTGGAACGCTTCGGATACACAACGCTCGTAGAATGCATTTTGGAGACGGGTCGCACGCACCAGATTCGTGCACACATGAAGCACATCGGGCATCCGCTTTTCGGCGATGAGCGATACGGCGGTACGGAAATCATCCGCGGTCAGCGAACTGCCAGCTACAAGGCCTACATTCAGAACTGCCTAAAGATGTGCAACCGACAGGCCCTTCATGCACGCACGCTGGGCTTTGTCCATCCAAGGACGGGCGAGCAGATGGATTTCACAAGTGAACTCCCAAGCGATCTCGCTGCTGTCATTGAGAAATGGAGAAATTATATTAAGGGTAAAGATGAGATAGTATAAGGTGCCGTGTGCCCTAATCATAGAGAACAAAATATTATAGACACATGAATAATACGAAACGAACAATTGCCATCGTCTGTGGAGGTGACTCTTCAGAACATGATGTCTCTCTGCGCTCAGCACAGGGATTGTATTCTTTTTTCGACAAAGAGCGGTATGATATATACGTAGTTGATGTAAAAGGGACTGACTGGCACGTTAATCTTGACAATGGGACAACGGCTCCCATAGACAAGAACGATTTCTCTTTCCGTCTGAACAACAAACTCGTCCTGTTCGACTATGCCTACATTACCATTCACGGGCAACCGGGCGAGAATGGTGTGATGCAAGGGTATTTTGAGTTGATCAATCTCCCTTACTCCACTTGTGGAGTGCTGGTTGAGGCTTTAACATTCAATAAATATGTTCTGAACCGTTATCTCAGCACTTATGGTATTCGGGTGCCCGACAGCATCTTGCTTCGTCGCGGAGAAAGCTACAATGAGAAGGAAATCGAGGCGCGTTTGGGGATGCCTTGCTTCGTGAAGCCAGCGGCAGACGGAAGCAGTTTTGGTGTCTCAAAGGTGAAGAATGCCGACCAGATAGCACCAGCCCTCCGTGTTGCCTTCATGGAGAGTGACGAGGTGATGATCGAAGGTTTCCTCGATGGTGTGGAACTTTCGCAAGGTGTTTACAAGACCAAAAAGAAATCGGTGGTGTTCCCCGCTACGGAAGTTGTCACAAGCAACGAGTTTTTCGACTATAACGCAAAGTATAACGGTGAGGTTGACGAGATAACGCCTGCCCGAATTGCGCCTGAGACAGCAGAGAAGGTGGCTGCTTTGACCAGCCGAATTTACGATATTCTCCACGCTAACGGTATCATTCGTATCGATTACATCATCACGAAAGACCAACAGGGCAACGATGTTGTCAATATGCTTGAGGTAAACACGACTCCCGGTATGACGATGACAAGCTTCATACCGCAGCAGGTGCGTGCGGCGGGGCTGGATATCAAAGAAGTACTGAGCGAAATCGTAGAAAACCAGTTTTAATCACCGACGAACTGCTTGCAGAGGGGTATAGACGCGAAGACGGACGCTCGCTATTCGTCTGCCAAAGTCTTTCCTTTCAAAATCTATGGCTGACCAATGAAACCATCGTTGGTATGAGCCAACAGTGCGAAAGCTGTCTTCCCATTCAAGGTCCTGCCTATGGGTAATTGCAAGAAATTACAACATTGGTCTGCCTGAACACTTACATAAACAACACTGAAATGATAATACCAGAAAAGTTTGACGAGATTCGGCCGTTCACACCTGAGGAAATGCCTACGGTCATTGAAAGATTATTTGCCGACCCGCAATTCTTGGGAGTCGTAAAGACGTTGTTTCCAAACGTCCCTACTGAAGTTGTAAAACAGCAGGCTTTGGCTTGCAAGACACCTTTGGAGTTTCAAAAGAACATCATCAAAGGCATAGTGAATGGCATTATGCAAAAGGCAAGCAAGGGCTTTACGATGGAAGCTCCGGCCTTGGATAGAGAGGCGAGTCACACCTTTGTGAGCAATCATCGCGACATCGTTCTTGACTCGGCACTGCTTGATGTGCTGCTCATCGACAATGATTTCAGAACCACTTGTGAGATTGCCATTGGCGACAACCTCCTGAAACTCGCTTGGGTGAAAGACATCGTGCGACTCAACAAGAGTTTCATCGTCCAACGCGGACTCCCCATGCGCCAAATGCTGCAAGCCAGCAAGACTCTCGCTGAGTATATGCACTTCGCCATTGCAGAAAAACATGAGAATATTTGGATAGCCCAGCGCGAAGGGCGTGCCAAGGATTCAGACGACCGCACGGCTGAAGCCATCCTTAAAATGATGACGATGGGCGGAGAAGGCTCGGTGATTGACCGGTTAAAGAGCCTGCACATCGTGCCGCTGGCCATTTCCTACGAGTACGACCCCTGTGACTTCCTCAAGGCAAAGGAGTTTCAGCAGCGACGCGATAGCGACGACTTCAAGAAAGGACCGCAAGACGACATCATCAGCATGAAAACGGGTATCATCGGTTACAAGGGACGCATTCATTACCATGCCGCAACGAGCATCGATGCCTACCTGTCGACTCTGCCAACCGATATGAGTAAGGCCGAATTGTACACGGCCATTGCCGAATATATCGACAAAGAGATACACAAGCGCTATCACCTTTATGCCAATAACTATGTGGCTCTCGACCTGTTGAATGGGAAAACTGAATTTGCCGATAGATATTCAGCAGAGGAAAAGGTCGCGTTCGAGAAGTATCTTGATGGCCAGATTGCCAAAATCGATTTGCCAAACAAGGACGAATGCTTCCTCCGCAACCGTATTCTGACCATGTATGCCAATCCTGCGATAAACTATCTGAAAGCCAATGATTAGGAAGTTCCTGTTGTTTTTGTCCGTATTGGGAATGGTAGCTTGTACAAATGATGCATTTGAGACAGGCGATTCCGATTTTTCCTATCTGCGTTCAGACTTTGTTGAGGCCAAGACCGATGCCTCGGCGAAGTTTGTATCGGCCGTGACGGACGACGACGAAATCGTGAATCTTTCCGTTCCTCTGAGCGCAAGTTGGGCGACCACTCCCGATTCGGTTTATCGTGCCCAACTATATTATAATAAGAAAGGAGAGGTGAATGAGCCCGTGGCCATTTCTTGGGTACCGGTGTTGAAGCCCTCAACACCCTCTGACGATGATTCTGCCGGCGACGACCCAGTTATTTTCAAAAGTGCGTGGCTGAGCAAAAACGGAAAATACCTGAATCTCGGTCTGATGCTCAAGACTGGTCCGACGTCTGATGAGACACAACGCCATTCCGTCGGTGTCGTTTGCGATTCCATCGTCACCGATGGGGATGCGACAAAGACCTATTACCTTCGATTCCGGCATCAACAGAATCAGGTTCCGGAATACTATTCCACACATTTTTATGCCAGTATTCCCACTTCTGCTTTCCATAAGGGGACGAGGCTTCAGTTGTTGCTCCACACTTATGAAGGAGTGGTGGTAAAGTCATTCGAGTTGTACTGATTGAAAGAACAATAAAATTGCCATGAGGGAAAAACTATTATTGGTCATTGCTTTGGCATTTGTTCAACTGAACATGCTCGCACAAACGCAGGAACACTCAGATAATCCTCTTGTTATAATAGATGGAATGGAAATCAATGACTCTATACTGCAGGTTTCCCAAACCGAGATGTTGTCAGATTCCGCAAAGCAGATTGTAGCCCGGCGTTTGGATTGCCTTAATAGCTATGCCATCGACACAATTATAGTTGTTGATAAAGCAGCGGCAGAGAAAGTTATTTTGTGTAAGCCTAATACTTCCGGGATAATTCTAATAAGGACAAACTCTTTGGCAGAATTGGATTTGATGATAGATGGTAAGCGTCGAAAACCAAGGAAGCGAATAACAATTATTGATGCCTTGTATTTTCCTGAATATTTTGCCACAGCCTTGTCAAAATCCCTACACAGAAAGAAAATTAAAAAAATGGAGTTGCTTATTCACAAAGGAACTGTCAGTCCGGAACGAAAGTCAATGGTTGTGATAACAACGAAGTGAAAAGTGAAGGTACCAATGCGTTATAAGGTAATTGTCAGAAAAACAAATGGCTCGATAGCAATCCGCTTTCGAGCCATTTTTGTAATTAAGCTATGATTTTGTTTTGATTAGAGTAGTTTCTTGCTGAGTTGCTCAAGCATATCCACAGTCATACTCTTCAGGTCGTACTGAGGTTTCCATCCCCATTCCGCACGGGCACAAGAGTCGTCGAGGCTGTTGGGCCAGCTGTCAGCGTTATTCTGCAACAGTGGGTTCACCTCGTAAACCATTTCAAAGTTTGGCTTGTGCTTCTTGATTTCGTTGTAAATCATTTCCGGCTCAAAACTCATGGATGCGATGTTAAAACCATTATAGTGAACGAGCTTCGATGGGTCTGCTTCCATCAGCGAGATAGCAGCGTTCAATGCGTCAGGCATGTACATCATGTCCATGAATGTTCCCTTTGCGATTGGGCAGACAAACTTCTCACCCTTTACGGCAGAATAGTAGATGTCAACAGCGTAATCAGTAGTACCGCCGCCCGGAGGAGTAACGTATGAGATAAGCCCAGGGAAGCGTACTGAACGTGTGTCCACGCCATACTTCTTGCGGTAATAGTCGCTGAGCAACTCGGTGGTGACCTTTGATACACCGTAGATGGTGATTGGACGCTGAATGGTGTCCTGTGGCGTCATGTCGTGTGGTGAGTTCGGGCCGAAAGAGCCTATTGAACTTGGTGTAAATACGGCGCAGTTGTTTTCACGAGCTACTTCCAAAACATTCCAAAGCCCGTCGATACCAATCTTCCATGCCAGACGTGGTTTGCCTTCAGCTACCACAGAGAGAAGCGCAGCAAGATTGTAGATGGTGTCGATGTTGTATTTCTTTACAGCTTCGTTGAGCATATCCGGGTTTGTTACGTCGCACTCTGCTGATGGACCGCTTTCCTTGAGTTCGCCTGTTGGTTCTGCACCTTTGATGTAGCCAGCCACTACATGCTCGTTTCCGAAACGCTTTCTCAGTTCTCTTGTCAGTTCAGAGCCAATTTGCCCCGTTGAGCCGATTACCAATACATTTTTCATATTATTATTTTTCTGATTTTGATTACAATGGCACAAAGTTAAATACTTTTTTGATTAGTTTATGAAATAAAAGTATTAATGTTGTATAAAAATGCTTGTGTGGATTGAAATTAATCCTTTGATAAGGCCTTTTTCTCAAAAAATATGATTTACTTTGCGGTTGTAAATTTTAATATCTAGTGTTATGTATGGTAAAATGAAACAACATCTCTGCGATACACTCGCAGAAATCAAGGAAGCTGGACTTTACAAGGAAGAGCGCCTCATTGAAGGACCACAACAGGCGGCTATTACCGTGAAGGGAAAGGAAGTTCTGAATTTTTGTGCAAATAATTATCTTGGTTTGTCAAACCATCCCCGTTTGATTGAAGCATCAAAGAAAATGCTCGACAAACGTGGCTTCGGCATGTCGTCAGTACGCTTCATCTGCGGTACACAGGACATCCACAAGCAGTTGGAAGCTGCTATCTCTGACTATTTCAAGACTGAGGATACTATTCTCTATGCAGCTTGTTTCGATGCCAACGGTGGCGTTTTCGAGCCATTGCTCACCGATCAGGATGCCATCATCTCCGACTCATTGAACCACGCATCCATCATCGATGGTGTTCGCCTTTGTAAGGCTAAGCGTTATCGTTATGCCAAT
Source organism: Prevotella corporis DSM 18810 = JCM 8529 (assembly GCF_000430525.1). GTDB lineage: Bacteria > Bacteroidota > Bacteroidia > Bacteroidales > Bacteroidaceae > Prevotella > Prevotella corporis. The sequence goes on from NZ_AUME01000031.1 coordinate 21,362, forward strand.
GCCGATATGGCTGAACTTGAAAACTGCCTCAAGGAAGCACAGGCACAGCGATTCCGCATCATCGTTACCGACGGTGTGTTCTCAATGGATGGCAATGTGGCTCCAATGGATAAGATTTGCGACCTCGCTGAGAAGTACGACGCACTTGTCATGGTTGACGAGTCACACTCTGCTGGTGTGGTAGGTGCTACCGGTCACGGTGTGAGCGAACTCTGCAACACATACGACCGTGTGGATATCTACACTGGTACGCTTGGTAAGGCTTTCGGTGGTGCACTGGGAGGCTTCACAACAGGCCGCAAGGAAATCATCGACTTGCTGCGTCAGCGCAGCCGTCCTTATCTGTTCTCCAACTCTTTGGCTCCAGGCATCATCGGTGCCAGCCTTGAGGTGTTCAAGATGCTGAAGGAAAGCAACGAATTGCACGACAAGTTGGTGGAGAATGTCAACTACTTCCGCGACAAGATGATGGCTGCCGGCTTCGATATCAAGCCAACCCAGAGTGCCATTTGTGCGGTGATGCTCTATGATGCTAAGTTGTCTCAGGTTTATGCGTCTAAGATGCTCGACGAAGGCATTTACGTTACAGGTTTCTACTATCCAGTAGTACCGAAGGAGCAGGCTCGCATCCGTGTACAGCTCTCTGCTGGTCACACTCGTGAGCAACTCGACAAGGCCATTGCTGCCTTTATCAAGGTGGGCAAAGAACTTGGTGTGCTGAAGTAAGCAGAATTGTTATAAAATGTATATTCATGCCGCTCTATCCCTAATATCGGGATGGGGCGGTTTCTTTTTGAATGCCCTGTTCCAAAATGATATTCTATCGATTTAAGGTGGTTCTCAAAATTAAACGAATATCCCTTTCTTCGTTTTTATTTTACTTTGCTACGATCTTTCTATCTCTTTTTCATCGTTCTCTCATCTTTCATTCTATCGTCTGTTTCAATTCGTGCATCATACGCAACAGAATGAACGAAGAAACAGAAGCCGTTGGGAGTGATAGCATGCGCAACGCTCGATATTTTATCAACAAAGATGTATGAGACTGAAGGTTACGCTACGAAAATTGGTGGAGCAGATTTTGACAACACTGCCAACCTGAGCCATGAACTCAACTTCAAATAAGTGATTACGAACGTAATCTTGACAATGGAACAACTCATCTATAGAACTTTCAAAAAGTCGGCAATCGCATTAAAAAAAGAGCCGACCTAAATAATAAGGTCGGCTTTTTATAATTGATTGTCATGGTTTCTCTTACTTCTTCCAAAGGCCATGTAAATTGCAATACTCACGTGCGACAACGTTTTTTGCATCAGTCTTAAATTCAGCAACAGGCTTGTCCGTTGGTTCAAGATACTTGCGAAGCACTTCATTGTTGTCGGTGATCAACTCTATCCACTGAATCCAGTGAGCCTCTGTCATTGGGTGCTCAACTTCACCGACTGTTACACGATAGCCACCGTCTATCTTCTCGACTACGGGCACATGCTTCTCTGTGGCAGCGTCAGTAGTATTTTCTTTCAACAGCTCCATTCCGCAAAGATCTTTTTCTCCTGGAACTATCACTTCTACTATATTTCCACACTCTTTGCACTTATAAACTTCATTTCTTTTAGCCATAATCTTTATTTCTTAATGTTATTGTATATTGCAAAGATACACATATTATCAATAAGTTGCAAATGTTTTTTGTAATAAATCCAATTAGTAGGTTTATATTTAAGTTTTCTTTGCAGTTGAAATTTTCTCCCATGCCATTAGAAGAATGACAACAGTGAGTACGCCTTTGAAATTCAATGAGCAGTATCTTGATTTGTAAAGATTATTCACAGTTCTTTTAAAAAGTCAGCTTTTGAAACTCAAAAGGTCAGCTTTTGCAACACGAAAACTTAGGTTTTACCCCGCAAAAGCTAAGCGATTGGTTTCCGATAGGTGAAAACTGATAAAAACTAAGTTATCAAAATGATTATCAGTAAATTACAATAGAAAAGAGAAGAAGTATCAAGTGTAAATAATATTTACCTCAATAGTCGGAATGGAACGAAAAAACGAAGTACTGCACAACAATGAAAAGGAAGGACAAGCATCCCACTCGTCTTCAGTTATTGGTTCTAATGCCAACTCTCCCCCACCCCGGAGGAAATTGTCCGGTGGTTTTTCTTGCATAAATCGAAGAAATTACGGAAATTTGCAGATGAGAACAATCTGGCTAATAAACAAGCAATAGATAACTACAATTATAAAAGGAAACGCAAAATGAAAAACTCAAACTTGAGCAAAATTGCAAAAAGAGCAATCTTACTGTTGTTACTTTGTTCGACTACTGTTGGAGCATGGGCTTCGAGAGAAGACGGAAAGACGCGTGTTGGCGTGTTTGAAGGACATGGTGGCTCACAAACATGTATATGGGAAGCCGTGGAAGCGGTGAAAATCGACCCTGACATGACGGTACGAACCATCACTACCGCCGACATTGCCAACGGCATTCTGAACGAGCTGGATGCCATTATCATTCCCGGAGGTGGTGGTTCGACGCAGTATTTGAACCTCGGAACGGAGAACATCCAACGGCTCAGGAAATTCATAGAGTCAGGAAAAGGAGCACTAGGCATCTGTGCGGGTGCCTATCTTTTCTCTGACACTCCCGACTATGCCTGCATGCGCATCAACGGTGCAAAAGCCATTGACATAGAACACGACAACCGCGGGCACGGCATTGCTAAGTTTTCACTGACAAAAGAAGGGACAAAACTGTTCCCGGAGTTGGCAGACCGACCATTCTCCTACGTGGTTTATTACGAAGGTCCTGTATTCACCGAAGCTGACAACAGCACGATAAAATATAACACGCTCGCCATCATGGAAAGCGACGTTCACGAAGAGGGCAACGCACCAAGCAACATGACCAACAACAAGCCGTTCCTCATCACCAACAAATTGGGAAAAGGCAGGGTGGCAAGCTGCATTGCGCATCCTGAAGCCACTCCGGGTATGATGTGGATGATACCGAGAATCATACGCTGGACCCTCCGCATGCCCATAAAAGCCTACAAGCAAAGGGTCGTGAATCCCAACATATATAATAAGGAGATACTCATGACCAAAGCCGACCTAAAGAAAGAAAAGGCATACTACGAAACGTTCCTATATGGAACTCCGGAGGAAAAGGTGGCAGCGCTCGACTGGCTGCAATCGTGTCGGTCATGGGATGCGAAGCGCTGGGTACAGGGTTTGCTCTTCGATGGCAGTCCGATTGTCAGAATCCGTGCAGCAAAGTTCATTGCTGAAACCGACTATCTCACCTATATGAAGGATTTGGAGACAGCCGTCAAAGTAGAAAAGGACGCAAAGGCAAAACAGGAAATGGAGCGTTATCTGAACAACTTAAAAGAGCTGATTACAAAATAATTTCATGATCAGTTCGCAAAACAAAATAGTCCTGTAAAGAGCAAGAACTTATAATATATGACACCATTATTTTCCATTACCAATACTATAACCAGAGATGAATATCAAACATTCAATATGGTTGTACTTAAAAAGGAATTTCATTTTGTCAGAAGTTTGATTATTATCAATGTTTGTGCGCTATTTATCATGATGAGCATCATGGGAGAAACACTGATAACTGATTTCAAGCATTTCTGGTGGGGGATTATCTTTATAGTCGTGATGCTATGCTGTACTAATTGGTTTTATTTTACTCGCCCCAAAAAGAAAGCAAACAAGGCTTTTGATGAGAATAAACTGATGCAAAATCAAGAATATACCGTGAACTTTTATGAAGATCACAGCGAACATATCAGCTCTTTTGGCAATTCTTCTATTGCCTATGACAAGCTAACGAAGATAATAGAAACGCCCTCACATTTCTACTTGATGCATAGCAAGGGACAAGGAACTATCATACCGAAAGGCAAAGCTGGAGAAGGGTTCGTTGATTTTATACATAAGATAAAGGAAAAATACAATATCTAAAAAGGAAGTCAAGACTACCGTTCGCTCAAATTTCAGGTTTCAATTAATCAATATGAAACCGCACTATTCTATCGTGTCTTAGCAAGGACAATGTGGTGAGGGCTACCAAAATAAATTGGTAGCCCTCTGTTTTAGATTTTATTCGTAAAGATGGTAAATCAATTGATTTATTAGAAGGAAAGTATCATTGTTTGCCGTTGGGTCATTGGGATATCTTTCGTCAAATCAATGGTCTTGCCCGTTATTACATCTGTTGCGGTGGTGTGCTGCCCAATGATTTCGGCATAGCGGGCAACCTCAAGTCGGTTGTCAGTTTGCTTACCGTTGAGGATGGTCAGAACGTTCTTGCCTTTGTATTGGCGGGCAATGACGTAAATGCCGTGATATGGGATGAATTGGGTTTGCGTTCCGTGCGTAATGACTTCGTTGCCTTGTCGCCAATGAAGCAGACGGCTGGTCCAATCGAACATGGCATTCTCGGCTGCCGTGCGTCCCTCGCGGGTGAATTTGTTTGCCTTATCATCAGGGAAACCACCGGGGAAGTCTTTGCGGACATTACCATCTGTTACTTCCTTCGTGCCATTCATCAGGATTTCCGTACCGTAATAGAGCTGCGGTGTTCGGTTCATCGTCAGCAGAAGAGCATAAGCCTGCTTGAGGGCAGTGGAGTCCTTGCCGTTGGCGAGGAAACGGTCGGTATCGTGGTTCTCGACGAATGCCATCACGGCCGATGGGTTAGCATAGAGATAATCGTAGCACAAGACGTTGTAGATGCGGTTGAGCCCCTTCCACCAATCATCGGTTTCCTCGTTCTTTGCCATCGATAGCCGGTCGAAGAAAGCGAAGTCCATCACGGTTTTGAGATAGCTGTTACAGTCGGATAGCTTGCTGTCTTTCTGCCAAGCAGCAGGATAGGCGGGTTCTGTCACCCATGTTTCGCCGACGGTGTTGAAGTTCGGATATTCCGTGTCGAGGGTTTTCATCCACTGGGCCATTGCCTTTCGGTCGGCATAGGGATAGGTGTCCATGCGGATGCCGTCGATGCCGACGGTCTCTATCCACCAAACGGAGTTTTGTATGAGATATTTGATGACGTGGGGATTGCGTTGATTGAGATCGGGCATAGAGCTTACGAACCAACCATCGACCGTTTCCGCCATATCCACCTTACTGGCATAGGGGTCGAGGACAGGTGTGAGTTTATAGGAAGTTTGAAGACCGTAACCAGGATGATTGAACCAATCTTTCGACGGTACATCCTTGTTCCAGATATGATAGTCGCCGCAGTGGTTGAAAATCATATCCATCACCACCTTCAATCTTTTGGCGTGGCAGGCATCGACGAGCGATTTGTATTCTTCGTTCGTTCCGAAACGAGGATCGACACGGTAGTAATCAGTGGTGGCATAGCCGTGGTAAGTGCTGTACTTCCCGTCGTCTGCAGGGCGGTCGTTCTCCAATACAGGTGTGAACCAGAGAGCCGTCACACCCAGTTCGGTGAAGTAGTCGAGGTGCTGCCGGATGCCTTCGAGGTCGCCACCGTGCCGGAGGCTTGGTTCGTTGCGGTCGCAGCGTTCATCGTGCATGCCTTTGATGATGTCGTTCTTGGGATTGCCGTTGGCGAAGCGGTCGGGCATGAGCATATAAAGCACGTCGGTATTGTCGAATCCCTTGCGTTCTTCGCCTGCCATCGTGCGGTTGAGCAATGAGTATTTAACGGTTGTTTTCTGCTTTCCGAGTGTAAATTCTATGTTCATCACTCCAGCTTTTGCTCCGTCCATATTAAGGTAAAGAAGGAGATAGTTGGGCGAATCCAATCGGACGAGCGAGTCAATTCTCACGCCGGGATAGTTGATGTTCACATCGGCATTCTTGATGCCTTCGCCATAAGCCATGAGTTGCAGCGAGGCATCTTTCATTCCTACATACCAATAGGTGGGGTCGATTTTCTTTATCTTTATCTTGGCATTCACGGTGAGTGTGAGCAGACAGAGTGAAAGCAGTAAGGTGATTTTTTTCATACGGATTGTTTGTTTTATCGTTTGTGATGTTTCTAATCGTGGAGGATGAGTGCCGATTGTCCGTCCACCATCACTTCGCCGCCTTCCATCTCGCCGAGTCCGTTTTCGTTGATTTCGCCGTTGGTGCAGACGATGGTGTATTTGCCTTGCGGAAGCGTGACGGTGCGAAGTTGGTTGTTGGCATTGAGGATGACGTAGATGTTGTTCCACTTGTCGCCTCCTGCGTGATTCTTCAGGCGGAAGGCTACGAGACAGTCTTGCACGGGCAGGAATTCCAGATGCTTTCGCACGAGGTCGGCAGCGCCGAGACGGAAAGCTGGATGGTTGTGGCGGAGGTTGATGAGGCCGCTGTAGTAGTTAAATACCTGTGGGTAGGCTGTGAGATTGTTCCAGTCGAGGCGGTTGATTGAGTCGGGGGAGTTGTAGGAATTATGGACGCCTTTCTTGTCGCGCAGCATTTCCTCACCGGCGAGCATGAAGGGCACACCTTGCGAGGTGAATACGGCTGTCTGTGCGAGGAGGTCGAGACGGATAAGTGTTTCGGTGTCATAGGCGGCTTCGGGTATGGAGGCTTTGATTCTGTCCACCAGACACATATCATCGTGGCAGCTGACATAGGCTATCATCTGTGTCGGCTCTGTGGCGTAGGGTTGTTTGGAGTAGTTTACCTTTGAGTAGTCCACTTGTGGGTGAGCAATCATCCCGGCTATGCCTGCCTTGATGCTTTCCTCCATTCCGCTTATTCCTCCCAAGAAAGCGGCTTGACGGTCGTCGGAGAATGGTCCGCGCAGTGCATCGCGTAGGTCGTCGGAGAAGGCGGCTATTCCGGGTAGTTGGCTGATGTTGGCTTTCATGGCGAGTTTTTCTATTGGATAGGCACAGGTGCCTGCGCTCCATCCCTCGCCGTAGATGAAGATGGAGGGGTCGATGCTGGTGAGTTCCTTGCGGATGAGGTTCATGGTCTGGATGTCGTGTATGCCCATGAGATCGACTCTGAAGCCGTCGATGTGGTATTCTGTTGCCCAATATTTCATGCTTTCGATCATGAATTGGCGCATGAGTGGTTTCTCTGATGCTGTTTCGTTTCCGCATCCGGAGCCGTTGCTTGGCTTTCCGTCGGCTGTATAGCGGTAATAGGCCTTGGGGAAGGTGCGTTCGAAGTTGCTGCCCTCGATGTCGTAGGTGTGGTTATAGACTACGTCGAGTATGACGCGTATGCCGGCTTTGTGGAGTGCTTGTACCATTTGTTTGAATTCGATGATGCGGCGTGTGGGCAGTGAGGCGTCGTAGGAGTAGCTTCCATCCGGCACGTTGTAGTTCAGTGGGTCGTAGCCCCAGTTGTATTGTGGTTTGTCGGGTTGCGATTCGTCCACTGACGCGTAGTCGTAGGAGGGGAGAATGTGCACGGCGTTGATGCCCAACTGCTTGAGGTGGTCGATGGCTTTCTGCTCTGTCAGGGCGAGGTATTTGCCTTTGTGCAGCAGTCCGGATGAGGGGTCGATGGAGAAGTCGCGGTGGTGCATCTCGTAGATGACGAGGTCGGCGGGACTGTTGGTCGGCAGTCGGCGGTCTTGTTCCCAGCCTGTCGGGTTGGTTTCGCTCATGTCCACGACTGCTCCTCGTGCGCCGTTGCAGCCGACGGCTTTGGCGAACACGCCTGGAGTCTCGCCCCGTCCGATGTCGAAGGTGTAGAATTTTCCTTTGAGGTTGCCTTTGACGGTGGCTGTCCATCGGTTCTCGGCTGCGTGTTGCATCTTTATTTTTTTATAGGCTTTGCCTCCTCGTCCGGCTTCGTAGAGGCGGAGGGTGGGTTTTACGGGTGCGTTGAGCTGGAAGACGGTGGCCTTTGGCGAGTAGGTTATTTCATTGAAAAGCTCCTGTGCCTTTGTTCCTTGCGGGAGCAAGAGGGCTAAGAGGAGGGTCGGGATGAGGTGTTTTGGGTTCATTGCTTTTGTTTTTTTGGTGCCTCCACGGGCCTTTTCAAAGGTGAGATGTGGGGGCGGTTGTTACTATTTTTTCGGTTTCTGGCGGTGAAAATTCGGTTGTTTTTTGCTATGAAATAGGCCTTTTGTAATTGTTTGATTATCAATGCTTTGCAAAACGATGGGAGTACCTCGGAAAAAAGTACGTACTTTTTCATCAAAAAGATCGTACTTTTTCTCTGAAAAGTACGTACTTTTTTATCGAAACGATTATACTTTTCCAGTGTATCGTCTATTGCTTCTTCATTTCGCTGTGTTGTTTTCATTCGGAAAGCTTGGTAAGTCTGCTTGATTACTGGGCTATCAACATGATTTTCTTCACGGGTGGATTGCTTTCATACAATCGCATGGTGAAACCGCCGCCGGGTGCTTGCTTTATCTTGAGCACGTCGCCTTTCTTCACGCGCTTCTTCTTGATGGTATAGGCTTTCGGATTTTTCTCGTAGTGAGCGTTCTTGGCATCGGCGTAGATGGTGCAGTCGTAGTAGTCGTCGGCTTCGAGGAAGTCGAGCTTTATGACGCTCGTGTGTCCGTCTTCGTTGCATTTTCCGCCGACATACCAGCAGTCCACGTCTGGATAGGGCGCCTTTCGTGCCACGGTGATGTAGCGTGCGGGCTCGGCTTCGAGATAGATGCTCTGTTCCCAGTCGCACGGCACGTCGCGGATGAACTCGAAGGCGTCGGCATATTTCTTGTAGTTTTCGGGCAGGTCGGCTGCCATTTGGAGTGGGCTGTACATTGTCAGATAGAGTGCGAGTTGGCCGATGAGTGTGGTGTGTATGAAGTTCGGGTTGTCGCTCCACGTCTTGAGTTGCGTTTCGAGTATGCCAGGCGTGTAGTCCATCGGTCCGCCCTGCAATCGTGTAAAGGGCAGAATGAGGGTGTGGTCGGGGCGGTTGCCTCCGAATGCCTCGTATTCCGTGCCGCGCGCACTTTCGTTTCCGATGAGGTTGGGATAGGTGCGGCAAAGTCCGGTGGGTCGCACAGCCTCGTGGGCATTCACCATGATGTGGTGCTTGGCGGCCTGTTCCACCACATACTGGTAATGGTTCACCATGGTTTGCGAGAAGTGGTGGTCGCCACGTGGGATGATGTCGCCCACATAGCCCGTCTTCACCGCGTCGTAGCCGTATCGGTTCATCAGATTGAAGGCATCGTTGAGATGTCGTTCATAGTTCATGACGCTCGATGAGGTCTCGTGGTGCATCATCAGCTTCACTCCTTTCGCTTCGGCATATTCGTTGAGCGCCTTGATGTCGAAGTCTGGATAGGGCGTGACGAAGTCGAAAACGTCTTCCTTCCACCTGTTTGCCCAGTCCTCCCATCCGATGTTCCAACCCTCGACGAGCACCTGCTGGAGTCCGTTTTCGGCAGCGAAGTCGATGTATTGCTTCACCCTTTCAGTGTTGGCAGCGTGCCGTCCGTTGGGCTTCGCCTTTGCGTAGTCGGTCTGTCCGAGCTTCACCGAGGGGAATTCATCGGTGTAATTCCACGAACTTTTGCCTACAATCATCTCCCACCATACACCGCAGTACTTCGTGGGGTGTATCCAACTCGTGTCGTCCAACTTGCACGGTTCGTTGAGATTAAGGATGAGATTGCTCGACAGCATCGTGCGGGCATCGTCGCTGACCATCACCGTTCGCCAAGGCGTGTTGAATGGTGTCTGAACATAGGCCTTGTTGCCAGTGGCATCGGGCGTGAGCCACGACTCGAAGGTCATCGTCTTGTCGTCGAGATTGAGGTGCATCGCCGGATAGTTTACCAATGCCGCCTCGTGGAGGTTGATGTAAAGTCCGTCGTCGGTCTTCATCTGCAATGCCGTCTGCACACCCGTTTCGGAGAAGACGCTGACCGAAGAGTTGCCCCAGTTCACAGCCTCGTGGAAGCGCGAGCGTATCTCGGAGAGCTTCGTCTCCTGTGTCTCCTGCTCCTGCGTGTCGTAATCGCCGGGAATCCACCAAGCCGTGTGGTCGCCGGCCATGGCAAACTGTGTGTGCTCTTCCTTTACGATGAAATAATTGAGCTCCTTCTGCTGTGGAAACTCATAGCGCAGTCCCATTCCTTCGTCATAGACCCGAAAGCGGATGGTCATCTTCCGCTTGCTGTCCGGCTGGTAAAGGTTTACTGCCATCTCGTTGTAGTGATTGCGTATCCGGCTCGACTCTCCCCATACGGTATTCCATGTGTTATCGACGGAGGCCCAGCCGGTCTGCAGCAACTCAAATCCATCCATGAGATCAGTCTCCTCCTTGCCTTTCGAAGCATGCTTGTCTTTGGCAAGTTCCAGTCCGAGATACGAATTCCTGATCACTTCCTTCTCCCCAAACTGCATCGTATAGCAAGGCCGTCCGTTGTCAATGCCGAACGCCACCACCACATTTCCGTCGGGTGAAGCTTGTTTCTGCCATACTATCTTGTTACTTTCTCCTGCGGTCTGTGCCATCACCCAAACGGCTGAAAACAGCACCACGACCAACAACTTCAATCTGTTCATATCTGCTTTTGTTTGTCCTTCTATATACGAGCAGTGGAACGCATCCATTTGCGTCCCATTGCTCATTGGTTCTTTATCGCCCGGACTGTGCTATCAAGTCCGTGATGTTATGGTTGAAATCATTTGCCTTCATCAGTTCCTCAATACCGATGTGCATGCGGTATCGCCAATAATGCTTCGGATTGGCGGGGACATTGATGCGTTCTGCGTTCGCATCGGCAAGCCGCAACCGCTCATCAATGCTCATCCAGTCCTGAATGCCCAATACGCAAAGCATGCTCGGCGAGGCGAGATGTCGTCCGACAATCTCTCTTGCCGTCCAACCAGGCAGCGGATGCGGAGCCGGTCCGTCTTGATGCAGCATACTGTTAAAATAGTGCTGCGCCCGTTCCCAGTCCTCATCCCACCACTGGCGAAGCGTTGCCATGTCGTGGGTAGAGATAGTGCTGACGCTGCGGTATGGGTTGGCACCGAGATGACCAAACGTAACCTTCGGATCTTTCGGCATGCTCTGTATCTCAAGACTGAGTATCTTCAGCTCGTTCATCACCCAAGCCACGCAGTCGGGCACCATGCCCAAATCTTCGGCGCATACGAGCATACGCGTCGCATTGACCAGTTTCGGCAATTTCTTCATCGCCTCCTGATACCAGAACTGATTGTTGCGGCGGTAGAAATAATCGTTGTACAGGCGGTTGAATATCGCCTTGTCACTGTCGTAGAGGCTTTCGTAAATGAAATCCATCTGAACGGTGATGCGGGGGTGGAAGCGATTGGGGTCTTTATGGTCGCGAACGAAGAGTACATCGCTGATGAGCGCATACAATCCATCGCGAATCCAAATGTCTTTCTCCGTGTCGTGTCCCTCAAAAGCAGCCTCCACCTTGCGCTGTGTGTCGTATTCGGCACGCATGCTGTAGCGGTCGCCCCAATTGTGGATGAGATAAGTGTTGCGCACCTCGTCGGCATGTTCCTTGAAAATGCGGTCCAACACCCAGTCGGTGATGAACGGTTCGGTGAAAAGTTCTTCCTGCCAGTGCAGGCCGTAGCCCTCAATCTCCTCGCGACTCATGCCGAGCGCAGGCGCAAACTGTCCCAAAAGTCCGTGAACCGAGTGCACGGGTATCTCCCAAATGCGGAAGAAGCCCAAGACATGGTCGATGCGGTAGGCATCGAAATAGTTTGACATATTCTGGAAACGGCGTACCCACCATCGGCAACCGTCCTTGATCATCTCATCCCAGTTGTAGGTAGGAAAGCCCCAGTTCTGCCCGTTTGCCGAAAAGCCATCGGGCGGTGCACCAGCCTGTCCGTTGAGATTGAAGTAGCGTGGTTCTGTCCATACGTCGCAGCCGTAACGGTTTACGCCAATTGGTATATCGCCCTTCAGGATGACCCGTCTCGACGTGGCATAGTCGTGTACGGCTTTCAGCTGACTGCTGAGAATAAACTGCACGAAATAGTAGAATTCAACATCCTTATAAGCTTTGTTGCGTGGCGAAGACAGGGGCTGTCGTTCTGCCTCGTCCCATTGCTGATGGTCGGGCCATTTCGAGAAGTCGGCCGTACCATTTTTGTCACGAAGGTAACAATACTGAGCATAAGGCACAAGCCATTCCTCATTTTCAACAAAGAAATTCTTGAAATCTCTGCTTGCTATCACCGTCTTGCCCACCTGCTTGTATATCAGCTTGAGGTATTCTTCCTTGGCTGCATTCACACGCTCGTAATCGATTTGCGGCAGCGCATTCAACTCCTTGCGAAGGGCCTCAAACCGCTCTCGCTGACTCTTGTCGGCAAGTTCGGGCAACTTTGTCAAATCGACATACTGCGGATGGAGTGCGAAAATAGAGATGCACGAGTAAGGATAAGAATCGGTCCATGTGTGCGTGATCGTCGTGTCGTTGATGGGAAGAATCTGCAAAAGGCGTTGCTTGGTCAGGCTCACCCAGTCGATCATCTTCTTCAGATCGCCGAAGTCGCCAATACCAAAACTGTCCTTCGAGCGCAATGAGAATACAGGAACGAGCGTACCTGCCACACGCACTGGAGGAAGCGTAAAATAGGCCTCATCCAACTCATAGACCACCGTATCTCCCTCCTCCATGACGGGCAACTCTATCGTACGGTTATTGCAGTTTTCCCACAATGGGGAATATTCTTTTGAGGCGTTCTCAATGAGAAACTTGAATTCCATCTTACTGCTGGCCAACGATGCAGCATCAATGCAGACTATCCATTCATTGACATTCTGCCGAACCATCTTCAAGGCCTTCCGCTCCTTCCAAGCACCTAAAACGGGGTCGGCGCCTACCAAACGGAGCTCATCGCCTACCCCAAGCTGCGGAGCCTGTACCTTCAGACAGACACACCTTTTGATTTTCTTCAGTCCAGCCTTAGCTATCGTGCTCCCCACTACACAATCGGTGATGGCAGAGGTGTATAGGTAGGCATTGTCGGGAATAACACGCCAATGGTCGAAAATCCGATAATTGAGCGCATCAACCGAATTGAACACTATACGATGAGGGGCAACCACCCATTCGCGGCTCTCCTCGTAATCGCCGACGTGGACACTGTAGAAATAATCCAACTGACTGCCGGGCGTCACTTCCCTATTGATGTCCACCAGCCAATGAAGGCCGTCGGCCGTGTGCATTCTATACTGAGAGATATTAGCATCCCCAAACTGTCGGCCAGTGATGACATTCAAAACTAAATCCTGTCCGTAATAGGTCTGATATTCTATACAAAATTGTAAATTCATAGAGATGGTTCGTTATTTTTGTTCAAAGATAGTAATAAATAAGTAATGTCAGCTAAGTTGCCTAATGATTTAAAGCAAATTTAATGCAATCGTTTGCGCAAACCAATATAGATTGGATAACTATTCGATTTGAATCCTGTTCATTATTCAGGGCAATCTGGTGACTGTCTGTAACTCAATATCGACAAAATGGTTGCCTGCGCATTATTCAATAGTAAGATACATTCTTCCGATCGACCTGTATATGAAGGCCACATGATAAAGAAAAATATTTACAATACTGACCACTGGCACGCTGACCATAACCCAGTGACGCACAGTAACATAGACTTCGGTAACCTAATAGCTGACCTTTCGCAAGACAAAAGGGTAGCTATTGCCCTGCAATTAATGAGCTATTGCAAAGCAACTAATCCTTGAAAATGAAAAAAAGTAGAAGTTGTGGTAAACTAATTGATAATGAGGAAGAAAACGGAATAATTTGCATAGAAGTGCTCTTTTCAAAAAGAGTTATAATATGCAGATTTAGGCAGAAGTTCAGTTACCAAACCGTTACCCGATTTAGTCATAGGTAACGATGGAGCAATGTTCGGTAACTGAATTATTTTCGCTCGTGTGGCTGTTGCTGCGGTTGGCAGTTTTCTGCATAAGTGAGGAACGCTTTGAAATTGGTAATTTTACCGCAAAACATCAAAGCGTATGAAAACAAAAAAATGAAGGTGTTGCTCTACCTCAAAAAGAGCGGTCTGGACAAGTCGGGCAAGGCTCCGATTATGGGACGCATTACCATTGGACGTTCCATCGCCCAGTTCAGTTGCAAGCTCTCCTGCAATCCTGACTTGTGGAATCCCCGTGAGAGCAGAATGGACGGAAAAAGTCGTGAGGCGGTGGAGGTGAATGGCAGGTTGGAGAACTTGCTGCTGTCCATTCAGTCAGCCTATCAGTCTTTGCTTGCAAGATGTTGCCCATTTGACGCAACCGATGTGAAGGAACAGTTTCAAGGCAGTGTGCAGACACGGTGCATGCTCATCGAAAGGCTTGATATGCTCATAAAGGAGAAAGAAAGTCATGTCGGTGTAGACCTCAGAAAAGAGTCAATGGCAAGCTATCACTCCACGAGAATCCACTTGCAGGAGTTCATCCAAAAGAAGTATAAGGTTTCAGACTTAGCTTTCTCACAACTGACAGAGAACTTCATCCATGAGTTTCAGCAGTACTTCTTGGGGGAGTGTGGATTTCAGGAGAGCTCATTCTACAATGTCGCCACCCATTTGAAAACAGTTTGCAGGCAGGCTTACCGTGAGGGGTTGGCAGACATCCTGCTTTTTGACAAAGTCAAAATCAGCAAGGGTAACAAGAAACTCCCCAAAGCACTTGACAGAGGAGCATTTGAGAAGTTAAAGACTCTCCACTTTGAGGAATTGGAGGAGGAAATGGAAACGGCAAGGGATATTTTCCTCTTTGCCTGTTATACGGGTGCTGCGTATTGTGATTTGATGGAACTGGACAAGTCCCATCTTGTGCGTGATGACGAGGGTAGCCTT
>NZ_AUME01000032.1 GCF_000430525.1 Prevotella corporis DSM 18810 = JCM 8529
AAGCAATGGGAAGGGTAAAACTCTTGCCCGTGCGCAAATCCGTCCATCGTCTGCGACGAATTTTCAAGATCACCTTATGGCCTCGAATAGGGAAGTCGGTTATATTAACTGCTTCCATGAACCCCTTGGACTCGAAGGTGGCATTACCTGACAAAGTCTTGTCCATACGTTCGTCAAGACTAATATGAAACTCAGGTCCAACCTCGCAGACAGAAACGATAGTAAAATAATCTAATATTTGAGAAGGCAAAACAAGAGTTGCCAAGGTGCGTAACATTTTTTCTTCCATAATGCGAAGGTCGGAATTATTAAGATAAATAACAAATTATTCCCCCATTGATTTTCTACTGAGCCGATGTGAGACTGTTCGATCTGTCGCATCAACAAAAAATTGACACATCAATGAATAGTGATGTGTCAATTTTTGTTGGAAAATTAAACAAGTTAAACTCTTTAAATGGATTTATAACCTGTAGTACAGTTTTTTCTAATCAGGTCTTTCAAACTTAACTCCTTATTGCCATTGGCCTCGTAGGCCTCACGCATTTCTTCATATCCTTCCAATTCTTCTTCAGAGTGGGAGAAATCTATTACTTTATTTTTACCTTCGGCAATTGCCCAGCCTATAAATGCTATCACAAACAATGCCAATAATCCAATCAATGGTGTTGTCATAATGATTATTTTTTATTCTGATGCAAAATTACGTTAACTTTATCAAAGAGCCAAATTTTATTAAAGTTTTTATTAACTTTGTAGTTGAAAGAGCTCTTGAAATGTTCTTTCATTATAGAATAAAAATGAAAATATGACGAGAAAAGACCGATATGATTACATTTTAGAATATTTTCGTCAGAAAGTAGGAAAGGTATCCACTGAGTTGATGTTTGGATCTTCTTTTCAGCTTTTATGCGCAACCCTTCTTTCTGCACAATGTACAGATAAGCGGATAAACGAAATAACCCCCGCTTTGTTTCGTCATTTTCCCTCTGCGAAGGAAATGGCAAAGGCCGAGGTGGATGATATATTTGAATTTGTGAAATCAGTGTCTTATCCTAATTCCAAGGCCAAACATCTTGTAGAAATGTCAAAAATCTTGGTTAATGATTATGGAGGAGAAGTTCCGTCAGATCCTAAAGAACTTGTAAAATTACCAGGAGTAGGTCGCAAGACAGCAAATGTTGTACAATCAGTTTGGTTTGGCAAACCAACTTTGGCAGTTGATACCCATGTCTATCGGGTAAGCCATCGTTTGGGGTTAGTACCTAAGGAGGCAAACACACCCAGAAAAGTTGAAGATTACCTTATGAAAAATATTCCTTTAGACGAGGTGTCGTCAGCTCACCACTGGCTCCTTCTTCATGGTCGATATATTTGTAAAAGTGCGCGTCCAAATTGTAATAAGTGCCAATTTGAGTTTTTATGTCCCAAGTTATTGGATGCAAGTAAACTAACATGATTTAATTTATGAATACGACTCGAATTTTAGGATTCTTGAATGATGTTGCAGCAAACAACAATCGCGATTGGTTTCAAGAGCATAAGCTTGAATATGAAACGGTAAAAAGGGATTTTGACCAAGGAGTTGGGGCTGCCATCAAAGCTTTGTCGACTTTTGACGATGAAATTTCTCATGTTCAGGTAAAAGATTGCACTTATCGCTTTTATCGTGACATTCGTTTCTCCCCTGATAAAAGTCCTTATAAGCGACATTTTGGAGCCTATATCTGTGCAAAAGGGCGCAAGGCTTTGCGTGGAGGATATTACATACATGTACAACCTGGCAATTGTTTGGTGGCTATTGGGTCTTATTGGTTGCCGACCAACATTCTGACATCTTGTAGAAATGAATTAATTGCTAATATTGAGGATTGGAGAAAAATAGTGGAGTCGGGAAAATTTATCAGCACTTTTGGATATGCCAATGAAGGATGTTGGGAAGATGGCTGCGTGTCGCCCAAAGGATTTGGATTAGCAGCTTTAAAAACCATTCCAAAGGGTTTTCCTCGTGATTATGAATTTGCTCAATATCTTCGCATGAAAGATTATTGTTGTTGGCTGAAAGTTCCAGATAATTTTTTTGAAGGCGGCAAATGGGAAACTAAATTTATAGACATCTGCAAGACAGGAAAACCAATGATGGATTTTATGAACAATGTTATTGATGACTATGAATAGAGGGGAGCGTAAAGTAAACTGCTTTATACTACAATAAGATTAGTTTTACACAGTTTATTTTTATTGTTGCTTTCGAGTGAAGTTTTGAGAAGTTCATATTAAAAACCTACAATTTCTAATCAGAAATCCATTTCCGACAATATTTTTTGTAAATGATTGAAATTCAATAGAAAAACTATTGCAGTACAAAGGGTTAGGTTTTTAGTGGTAAAAGGTAAGCTTTGACCATTCAAAATGTCATCTTTGAGATTCCTAATATTTACCATGTTGTCTTTTCGAAGAGATTATTCCTTTGCACATCACAATTTTGTTTTATGAAATAATAAGACCAAGACTTCATATTCAATATAACGTCTTGGCCTTATTTAAACTACTTATCTCTTAAGCAGTCTACAACAATCTGTTAGTTAGAGATTACACAAGAAATATTCTATCTAAACTTTAGGTCGGCTCTTCCTCTCTTGCTCAGTAATAAATCCATGTTGATAAGCATAAAGTAGTTCCTCCAAGGCCTCAATTTGCAGTTTCAATTCTGTACCCTTGTCCATGTCGGCTACTTTAAGTCTGCGCTGATTCATCTCCACAATCTGAGTTGTGCTGACAATGTCAATACCTCGTTTGATGGCATCTTCTTGTGAGGCAAATGGTTCATGTTGAACTAACTCGAAGCCACGTGAGTGATAAACGAGTGTATACCCAGCAATTCCTGTTTCCTTGTGATATGCTTGTGAGAATCCGCCATCAATCACCATCAACTTTCCATTGGCTTTTATTGGTTTTTCTCCCTTTACTACATGTACAGGCACATGGCCATTGATAATATGCCTATTGGGGCCTTTAACATCAAACTCATCCAAGATAGAATCTGCTATTTCTTCTTTGTCGCGGAAACCGAAATAGTATCCCTTTACTTCGTTATGTGTTTCTTTTTCTTTGATGAAGTAACGTTCAAAAGTTGTCATTTTTGCCTTATCGAACAACGGACTATCAGGTCCACACCACAGATATAGGAAATAGTCGATAGCATACTTACGTTCCTTAAGATTCTCTGTATCCATTTTTGGCTGGAAGGCCCTGTGAATAATGCCACTTATCTTATGAAGCAATTCCTTTCCACTGGCGAAGATTTTAGGAAAAATTTCAATTTCTTTGAATGTGCCATCTTCATTCAATGGGATGGAAGCATGATAAAGCAGATTGTTGTTTACTACTTTATACATAGATCCGTGCCGTAGTTGAAGTAAGATATGCTCACGAAGTTTTTCACTACCCGTGAAAGAATGATGGAGACGCTCCATTAAAGCCTGTTCTTCCAGCGTCAGTTTGTCCGGATGTTTTGGGTCAATGGTTGGGAAGTGGCAAGAGGATAATTTATATTCATTGCCGTCTATCTGAATTGTTCCCCTTTCATAATCAATCTTTTCATACAGCAATCGATTCTCCATTTTCCAGAAAGGGTATCGTTTAATCAATTGGCTTTCAATCTTAAACTGTATGATGCTGATAGCTTTGTGCATTCGTGCGATTAACAATGTGCTCTTGTCATCGATCGAATCAGGCTGTGATATTTTAGGTTTGAATTCCTTACATGGATCATCTCCGTAAGTATCCATGGCAAATGTAGCCAATTGGATGAGGTTGATTCCGTAGCCATCCTCAATGGTGTCCATATTATCATAGCGAAGGGCTATTCGAATGACATTGCAAATACAAGCATCATTACCAGCACAAGCTCCCATCCATAAGATGTCATGGTTGCCCCATGTGATATCCCAAGTATGATAGTTCTTTAAAATATCCATTACGATATGAGCTCCGGGGCCGCGATCGTAAATATCACCCATAATATGGAGTTGGTCGATAGCCAATCGCTGAATCACCTTGCTTATAGCTATGATAAAGTCGTCGGCTCTACCAGTAGAGATAATTGTCGAGATTATCGTACTTACATAATCTGTTTTGTCTTTGTCATCGGAATGCTCGTGAAGAAGCTCTTGAATGATATAGGAGAAGTCAATAGGGAGCGATTTGCGAACTTTTGAGCGGGTGTATTTGCTTGAAACATCCCTGCATACTCTTACAAGTTGGTGAATGGCGATGTGATACCAATCATTTAATTCCTTTTCCTCCTGTTTAACCAATTCCAATTTTTGTTCTGGGTAGTAAATCAGAGTACACAAATTCCGCTTTTCAGACTCTCGAAGAGTATCTCCGAATATTTCATTTACCTTTCTCTTAATGTTGCCTGAAGCATTTTTCAAGACATGTTGGAAAGCTTCATGTTCTCCATGAATGTCTGCCAAAAAATGTTCAGTTCCCTTAGGAAGGTTCAAAATGGCTTGCAAATTAATGATTTCTGTACTTGCATCTGCAATCGTAGGAAATGATTGCGAAAGTAATTGAAGGTAACGTTCATCCTTCTTTAAGTCATACTGTTTAGGCATAGCACTTTTCCTTTGTTAGTAATTACGTGATTAGTATTTTTCGATGTCGATTATATTTTGTTTAAGTTTTTGGGTTTGCATGTCATCAAGCGGCTGGAAAGGTAAAAAACCTTCTTCCAGAAACAAAACGTCAGAGAGTATTTGAAGCAGGCGGCGTGCAAATCTATAGATATTCATTTTTCTAAGAATACCCTGCAACTTGACTTCATCATAATCATTCGATTTAATGTACAGATACAAATCTGCCAAATGATGCAATGTGAATTTTCTACTATTCAACAAGTATTTAGAGTTGGCAAACATGATGGATAGAGCTCGGAGCTCTAGCTCACCATCGACTATGGCATCCTCAATTCTATTTTTAACAAGCAAGTCCTTTGCTAATATCTTGTCGGAATTTAGATTGCCGGTCTTTTTGGGATTTAACGGCGAATACCTCCAAATCTTGTTAGTATCTATATCAGGGCATGATAATTGAAGTCTTTCTATTCCCAAATTTACCTTTTCTCTAACATCTTCATCGTCAGAGTATAGCAAAATTCGTTGCCATTGTTGCGGATTAAGTTTTCGCAATTCTAACAATTGCTCACTCTTTAGTTGTTTGGATTTACCTTCCAGTTGTATTCCCACATGAAGCAAACTGTTCAAGCTATTCATTTCCACATTGGTCATTAATCTCCTATAACCGGTATTGATTATTTTTCTGTAAATTTCAATGTGTTGCTCAGCCATGCTGTCTTGGCTTGTATTGGAATTTAATATGTGCGCAGGGACATAATCAACTCGATCTTTCCATCCTTTTTTAAAAAATTCTTCCCTTTCTTCAACATTTGTGACTAAAACTGCATCAATTTGTTTCACCATCTTAGTTTGATAGTAAAGCAATTTGATGAATTTTGAGCTGGGTTCCTCTTTTGTTCGATTGAAATCTGAAAGCGTCCAATGTGGCGATAGAATCGTAAAACATCCTTTGCGCTTGGCGATCTTCATGCATTGGTAAGCTTTATGGCTCCAGCAGGTGTGAATATGCACAATGTCAGGTATCTCTTCGTTCAGATATGCTGCAAATTCTCTTTTACTCTTAAATAATTTTACCTTTGCGTAATTGCTCTCAGCGAAAACAAGTTGAGATAGATGGTCAGATAAGAGATCACCTTGCTTAAAGTTTTCTATGTAATGAACTATGAGCATCTATATTTTATGAGATATAAAATCATATTTGTTGGCACGCCAGTATTTAATCTTATAGCTGAGGTTTTGCCAAATAATTCTTAGCTCGTATGGGAC
Organism: Prevotella corporis DSM 18810 = JCM 8529; assembly: GCF_000430525.1. Classification (GTDB taxonomy): domain Bacteria; phylum Bacteroidota; class Bacteroidia; order Bacteroidales; family Bacteroidaceae; genus Prevotella; species Prevotella corporis. Next base: position 5,910 of record NZ_AUME01000032.1, read on the forward strand.
AATCTTCCATGCTGGAATGTCTTCTTCGAATTGTTTAATAGCCTTATTGCCAATGAATGTCCGGAGTATAATTGTTACAAAAAGGACTGTCATTGCCACAATAGTCAAAAACCAATGCTCCTTTAATAAGGAATAGCTTAATACAAGTATCGGTGTTAGATAACTAACATGCATGATACTTTGATCAAGGTTGAATAATAATCTATGTCTAAAACTTCTTCGAAGATGTTTTCTACTTTCCATATAATAAAGATGTTTATTCACCCACAGCTTCTTGGGAGGAGTTTGTTCTATGAGTGTTCCATATTTGGAAATATCTATGTCGATTGTCCCTTTCCTCCCATATTTATTAATAATGAAATCATATTCTCCACGTATGAATTTCAAGTTTCCGCGAAAGCCATCTTGTTCTATAAACTCGCTCTTTCGGAAAAGCAAAGCGTTAGAATTACATCCATATGGCATACCCTTTTGGTATTCTCTTATGAGATATAATGTTGTTTGCAAGCGCTCGAACTTCCAAAAACTCGGTGCATCATCTTCGAATTTAGTATAACCGACAACGAGATTATTTGTCTCACGGCAATGACAGGCCAACGTTGAGAGCCATTTATTAGATTGCGGCATGCAAGAAATGTCAGCAATCATTACCCATTCGTTCTTAGCAGCCTTTACTCCCAGTGTGATTGCCAATTTCTTCCTACTCATGTATTTTGACGAACTGGGAATAAATGTCGTGTATAGACGAGGATTAGAAGAATGACTCTTTAGAATATCTTCAGTCTCCGTATCCCCTTTGGGGGCAACAACTATTACTTGAAAATTGCAATGATTCTGATTTAAATATAACTCAAGGTTTCTTGAAAGCGATTCGGCATCATTGTTTGGAGTAAAAATAATAGAAATCGGTGTTAAATTCTTTTGAATTGTATTATTTATTACTTCTTCCTCATCGTCATTGTCGTCACATTCTTCAGTAGTTTGGTCGAGATTATCTTCATCAAATCCTGCATAGCGCGTTTGTTTTGGCTTACGAAAAAAGGGATTGATGATAGGGGATAGTAGTGCTAAAAATAAAAGTACTACTGATATTATAATTGATATATTGTCGATATTAATCATATTAATTTTTGTAATTTAGAGCATCGCAAATTAATTTGAGTGCTCATAAAGAACGTGTTTAACGTGTAAAAGACGTGCAAAATCAACTCTTACATTCAACCTTTATAGAATCTTTGATATCTGACATGTCCACACCATTATGATCTATCAGGTTTATATCACATAATTTAGTCTGAAAAGGTGGCCTGCTTTTTCTCAAAGGATAGGATGGCTATTCTTTCCGAATGCCATTTCCAATATTTTGAGATATTTCTTAACAGAAAAGTTTGTCAGAGAGTGCTTGCAACGCACGCTTTTTATCGACTGCCCTAATCAGAAATGATATATTGTAATTACTTCCACCGTAGCTAATCATTCTTACAGGGATATCTTTCATTGTCTCCAACGTGATTGTTTCATATCCGACATTTCGCCAATCGAGATCACCAACTACGCAGACAATACACATATTTGTATCGATAGAGACGGTTCCGAACAACTTCAACTCATCAACAATGTCTGTAAGATGGGCATCATTCTCTATTGTGATTGACACTCCGACCTCGCTTGTAGCTATCATGTCCGTGGGAGTTTGGTAGCTTTCGAAGATTTCAAATATCTTTCGCATAAATCCAGATGCTCCAAGCATACGGCTTGATTTTATCTTAATCGCCGTAATATTATCTTTAGCTGCAATAGCTTTGATTTTTCGGGACGCCAAAACATTGTTGATTATTGTCCCTTCGGCATCAGGCTCCATCGTGTACTTCAGGCGGACGGGTATTCCAGAATATTTAGCTGGTTGGATACAGGTTGGATGGAGAATCTTTGCGCCAAAATATGCAAGTTCCGATGCTTCCTCAAAATTAAGTTGCCGCACCGTCTCCGTTTTATCCACTACACGTGGATCATTGTTATGCATGCCATCAATGTCTGTCCATATTTGGATTTCCTCTGCTTCAATAGCTGATCCAACAAGTGATGCTGTATAGTCCGAACCGCCCCGTTGGAGATTATCTACTTCTCCGTAGGCATTGCGGCAAATGAAGCCCTGGGTTATATAAATCTGATAGCCCTCATTCGCTTTCATAATGCTAGACAATTTTTCCTTTATATAGGTAGAATTGGGTTCTGCATTCTTATCAATGCGCATGAAGTCTAACGCTGACAGTAGAATCGTTTTGAACCCTTGCTCAAGGAGATAGTTGGTAACCATGTTGGTAGAGATTATCTCTCCCTGTGCAACAATGCTCTTCTCTTCAAAGGAAGTGAAAAGATCATTTGTGAAAGACCTTATATAATTAAATTCCTGAAAGAGAAAATCCTTGGTAATAGTCTTGTACTTCTCGGTGGAATAAAGTTCCTCAACGTGCGATAAGTACTTTTCTTCCAAATCATTGATAACCCGATTTGCATCATCTGGATTTTTTTTATAAAGATATTTTGAAATCTCAACGAGTGCGTTGGTTGTCCCGCTCATGGCCGAGAGAACAATAAATGTTGGTTCACCTGATTTTGTTACTAAAGAGGCTACTTCTTTCATCCGCTCTGGTGAGCCAACAGAAGTTCCTCCAAATTTCATTACTTTCATATTATCGGGTATTAAAAGGCAAGTTATAAACTAAATTTCTGGCACTTCCTCATCGTCAGAAAAGTCAAGTGGGTCAACGATAGCCTCAATTGGCATATCCTCCTCACTTAGATTGCTTGTGTCTGCTTCACTAGGGATAAGGCTGAAATCGTCGTCTTTACATCTATAAACCTTCCCTGGAAATTGTTCCAACAAATGAATATTATGTGTTGACATTATAACAGTAGCACCATCTTGACTTGCTCGTTTTAAGATACTTACAATATTTGTAGCTGTCTCTGGGTCCAGATTGCCAGTTGGCTCGTCTGCGATGATAATTTTAGGATTGTTCAATAATGCCCTTGCAATAGCTATACGCTGTTGTTCGCCACCAGAGAGTTCGCTCGGCATCTTGTCCTTTTTATCTTGCATTCCCACCTCATCAAGTACGGCAAGTATCCGATTATTAATCTCTTTTCGATTTTTCCAGCCGGTTGCTTTCAATACGAAATACAGATTCTTGTAAACGCTTCTATCATGTAAGAGTTGGAAGTCTTGGAAGATAATGCCCATTTGCTTTCTTAAGGCGGGGACATAACGACGTTTCATAGAAAGTAGAGATATGCCAAGAACCTCTGCTTTTTCAGCATCTTCTTTATCTACATCGAGTTCGCAGTAGATAGTTTTGAGTAGTGAGCTTTTTCCAGAGCCTACTTTACCGATGATATAAATAAATTCACCTTCTTCTACTTGGAAATTGACATCCTTCAAAATAAGGCGGTTATCTTGATAAATATTTACGTTACTATAATCTATTAACATCCTTTGTAAAATGAGTTATTACCAAATAATATATCTTATGATTCAAAATAAAATAATTGTATGATAAACAAATGTATTTTACCAAAACCAAAAGAAATAAGCAGTTACGTCTTATATTTCGCAAAGTTACTAAAAAACTTTCAATATTTTCTCTTTTGCTGAGTCGAAAATGATAAATAAAGTCTTGTTGTTATTTAAATACTGAGTAAGCATCCGATATAAACCGTCTTTCATAATAACAAATATTTGTTATTTGAAGGTAGTATTTTTATGTGTTTCTCCTCCTTTATATTTAAGACAGGTTTTGAAAGGATTTCCTTCATCGATTTGTATGCATGCTTCCTTGCAACAAGCTGTGAAGGTCTAGATAATAGCATTGTTCACTACTCCCTCATTGGTATCAAAAAACAGATTTGCTCTTTCATCCTGGCGTAATGGGTCTGATGGTCTGTTCTATATTTTCTAACCAATTGGATAGCTTGATTTTGAAAAGACTTTTTTTCTAAAATTATTTTGATTGTTGTGATTTTTTATTTAACTTTGCTTCCAGTAATAATTATAAAGAAGTTCTTTAATTTTAAAATTAAACTATTATGAAAAAGAGTTTACTACTTGCAGTATCATTGCTTTTCAGTTTGACTACTATTTTTGCGCAAAGGGTTACCGTTCCCGAACCAGAGTTTGCAGATCAAACTTATTTATTAACTTCTGACACCACTTACAAATTATTGCCACGAGAGACAGGTGTCATTAAAACGAAAGCTGGCGCTTCGTTATATTTGACAGGTATTGGTAAAGTGAAAACGCGTCTTACGCTTCCCGGAAAATCGTCTAATATTTCCATACCTACAGGACAAGTGCGATTCATTATAAAGGCTGCCAACAACGATACTGATCCCTCTTCATTTATCAACATTTTTCCTTTCGAGATTAAAGGGAAAGAGCGCAGAGCACAACTCGCTGAGGCCGGTACTTTCTCTGCTACGAAATCTAACTCGTTGGGACAAATAGATTTAAAGGCTAAAAAGTACGGAGAGAGTTCTTAATATATTGTAATAGACAACTTACAGCCTGGAGAATACGGAATCAACTTAGGCGACCCAGATAAACTGAATGAAAAAAATAACATGAAAGTTACAACATTCAATGTGAAATAAATATTGTTTTAAACGCTATTGCATTCAAAGTAATGGCATTTGTAAGAAAAGAATCATAAAACCTCTGCAAAGCTCTGATGAAACATATCTTTACCACATAACTGCTGATAATCTGGTTTGTTTTACAACAAAGATAGTTTTGCAGAGGTCTCATTATATCAATTATTTTTATATTTTGCGAAAGCCCTTAATCCGAAAGACGATTTAGATATTGCCGAAATGATGCGATGTACTTATATGTAAGTATATCGGCCTTCAACTGGTGTTGGATTGAAAAATATTTACAACTCATACTTCGTTTTAAACTTTGTAACTCTCTGTTAGTTATTATGATAACTTTTGTATCTCAATAGCTGACGTTTCATTGTGCTAAAGCTAAGCTTTTTTCAGATGATTGTTGACCTATTACGTTGCATATCTCCATCAATAGAGGAATAATTGTAAAAATATTTTTACAATTATTTTTTTTGAGAAAACTGGCGGATGGTATCATATTTGTTTGGAATACTTCGGTTGATGGATTTGATAAGAATAACTAAGAATATTCTTTTTTCTGTGTGTGTAACAAATTATCAATAAAAACAACTATCTTTGCAAGTTGAAAGCAATAAAACAGAACAACATGTTGGAAGTAAAGGTTAAAGATTCGGTTATTAGAAAGGCTGTTGAGACGGGTGAAGATTCGTTCGTGCAAGTTTTTATCGATGCAATCAACGAGGCTATTGGCGGAACTCTGACTTCGGAAAATATGCAAGAGCTTACCTCAGATCAAATTACATTACTTGGTTGGAGTTATCTCCATGAAGAGGTAATGGATGGTGGCTACATTCAATTAATACACAATGGCTATGGTGAGTTTATCTTCAAAAATCCATTTGCTGTAGCTTTGCGCAACTGGGGATTGACAGATCTTTACTCGCATATTCGTAAGACAAGAAAATATTACGATAAATATCACGAGAAAATAACGATAGATATGACGGATGATGATTTTATGGCACTCTACGAACAGATGCCTGAGTTTGATCATTCGGACGATGATTTTGTTGTAAGTGAAGAGGAGTGGACCTGTAAAATAGCTGAATATATTGATGAACATATCGAAGATTTTGTGGTAGTTGAAGAATGAATAAAGAAGAACAGGAAGTAAGAAAGAAGTCGCCAGTGCAGATTCGCAACAAAAAAGCTTCTTTTGAATACTATTTTATTGATACATTCACGGCCGGCATAGTGCTCACCGGTACAGAGATAAAGTCGATCAGAGCCGGTAAGGCCTCTTTGGTCGATACTTATTGTATTGTCAACCATGGCGAATTATGGGTTTCCGGTATGAATATTTCTCCTTACTTCTATGGATCTTATGCCAATCACGAGGCCAAGCGTTTGCGCAAACTGTTGCTTACGAAGCGCGAAATCAAGCGTTTGGAGGAAGAAGCAAAGACCCCTGGCTACACAATTGTGCCTACGCTAGTCTTTATCGATGGCAATGGTAGGGCTAAAATGGATATAGCCCTTTGTCGTGGTAAGAAAGAGTACGATAAACGCCAAACTCTTAAGGAGAAAGAGGATAGAAGAGAGATGGATAGGGCTATGAAGAGATTCTAATGCTGCGTTGTGAACGATTTGCTCAGAATGTATATTTAGAACTCTCAGTAACTTCCACTATTTCTTTGAATTAGTTTTTTCAACTCATACATTTGTTTTAAATCCTACCATTCAAATAATCTACATTGAAATTAAATTGGGTTAATTCCTTTGCAATAAATATAATAAATATTACTTTTGCACAAAAGTTTATACGATATAAATGATACTGAAAAAGAAAAGGTGGCATTGCATAAAAGGACAAGAGCCAACAGAAATGGATTTGAAGATAATGGCTTTCGAAAAGAAAGGCAAACTTGTTCCTACCAGAGATTTAATCAAGACACCCGAACAAATAGAGGGTATCCGTAGGGCTGGAGTAGTCAACACGGGCTGTCTCGATGCTGTGGCAGACGCAATTCATGTAGGCATGAGCACGCAGGAGATTGATGATATTTGTATGCAATTTTGTAAAGACAACAATGCAACTCCAGCTTGTTTGAACTATGAGGGTTACCCTAAGAGTGTATGTACAAGCATCAATGAGGTTGTGTGCCACGGCATACCTAAACATGATGAATTTTTGCAGGAAGGTGATATCATCAATGTTGACATGACCTGTATCGTCGATGGCTATTATGCGGACGCCAGTCGTATGTTCATCATTGGAAAGACTACTCCTGAAAAGGAGAAGCTCGTTAAGGTAACAAAAGAATGTTTGGAAATAGGTGCTCAGGCAGCAAAGCCCTATTCCTTTGTCGGTGATATCGGACATGCCATTCAAAAACATGCGGAGAAACATGGCTATGGCGTGGTTCGAGATTTATGCGGGCATGGTGTAGGACTTGATTTCCACGAAGAACCCGAAGTACTTCATTTTGGCTATGCCGGTACTGGTATGCTGCTGGTTCCTGGAATGGTGTTTACCATTGAGCCTATGATTAATATGGGCACTTGGAAAGTTTTTCTTGACGCAGACGACCCTTATGGATGGGAGATCATCACAGGCGACGAACAGCCTTCTGCACAATGGGAGCATACTTTCTTAATGACTGATCATGGGGTTGAGATATTAACTCATTAGCAATCAGAGAAATGAAGGGATGAAAAATCAAGATGTATATATATTGGGCATAGAGAGTAGTTGCGATGACACGAGTGCTGCCATTTTAAAAAATGGCATAATATTAAGCAATGTAACTGCCTCGCAAGATGTACACAAGGCCTATGGAGGAGTTGTTCCAGAACTGGCTTCACGTGCGCATCAACAGAATGTTGTACCTGTTGTTGATCAAGCAATCAAACGTGCCGGAATAGTCAAGGAACAGTTATCGGCAATCGCTTTCACAAGAGGTCCGGGCCTGATGGGAAGTTTGTTGGTCGGCGTAAGTTTTGCCAAAGGTTTTGCCCGCTCGTTGGGCATACCACTTATTGAGGTAAATCACTTGCAAGGCCATGTACTTGCTCACTTTATCAAAGAAGATGAGAAGGACAATCATATGCCTCCTTTCCCGTTTATTTGCTTGTTGGTTTCGGGTGGTAATTCACAGATTGTTAAGGTAAATGCTTACAACGATATGGAAGTGCTCGGACAAACAATTGATGATGCGGCAGGGGAAGCTATAGACAAATGCTCGAAGGTAATGGGTCTTGGGTATCCTGGAGGTCCCATTATCGATAAGTTGGCACGCCAAGGCAATCCGAAAGCCTATAAATTTTCTGAGCCGAATGTTGCCGGTTACGATTACTCATTTTCTGGTCTGAAGACCTCTTTTTTATATAATTTGAGGGAATGGGTAAAAGAAGACGCTGATTTCATAGAACACCATAAGGAAGACCTGGCTGCCAGTCTTGAATACACAATAGTAGATATATTGATGAAGAAACTCAAACGGGCTGTCAAAGATACAGGAATCAAGCATGTGGCTGTGGCTGGTGGGGTGTCTGCAAACAATGGATTGCGGAATTCATTCCACGAACATGCTGCTAAATATGGATGGACCATCTATATACCTAAATTCAGTTATACGACTGACAATGCTGCGATGATTGCATGTGTCGGAACATTCAAGTATCATGACAAGATATTTGCGTCCATCGACTTGCCAGCATATAGCAAAGTAACGTTTAATTAATATCCAGAATTTGGTCAAAAATAAATAGAAATGGAATTTGAGAGTAAGATTATTTCTCGCCAGATAGGCGATCTTCTATATGCTTCGGGACTGACATTGGGAACGGCTGAAAGTTGCACCGGTGGCAGAATCAGTGAAGCCATCATTGCTATCCCTGGAGCATCCAATTATTTTAAAGGTGGGATAATTTCATATACCGACGAAGTTAAAATCCGAATTTTGGGCGTTTCAGCCGAGACTCTTAGAGAGAAATCCGCAGTCAGCGAGGAAGTGGCTCGTGAAATGGTTGCAGGAACTTTGAAGGCGCTAGATGTAAATTTCGCAATATCAGCAACTGGGGTAGCAGGACCTGGTGGCGGTACAATTGAAGCACCTATAGGTACGATATGGATTGGCTATGGAGATAAAGACGAGATTAGGACTTTCAAGCTAACTGAAAATTACGGTCGAGATATAAATCTTGCTATTGCAACAAATAAAGCGATGCGCTTGATGTTGGATTTCCTGAATGCCAAACTTTCAATCGAGCCTTAAACTCAAAAAAAAGCTTAAAACCGTTGATTATCTTGTGCTTTTCTTTGCGCGTTTAGTTTTTTTTTGTAATTTTGCACCCTGTTTGGAATAGGTATCAATTAACGAATTACAAAACTAAAGATAGAAATGTCTAAGATTTGTCAAATCACCGGTAAGAAGGCACAGATAGGTTGCAATGTGTCTCACTCAAAACACCGTACAAAGCGCAGTTTTGATGTTAACCTCTTCAGCAAGAAATTCTACTATGTAGAAGAGGGTTGCTGGATTTCATTGAAGATTAGCGCAGCTGGTCTTCGTTTAATTAACAATATCGGCTTGGATCAGGCTTTGAAGCAGGCTGTATCTAAAGGTTATGTTGACTGGAAGGATATTAAAGTTATAGGAGATTAATATTCATGGCAAAAGCTAAAGGAAATAGAGTTCAAGTAATTCTTGAATGCACAGAAATGAAAAGCAGCGGTCTTCCAGGTACAAGCCGTTACATTACAACAAAGAATCGTAAGAATACTGCTGAGCGTCTTGAACTCAAGAAATATAATCCGATTTTGAAGAAGATGACTCTTCACAAGGAGATTAAGTAAGTACGTATTAATTAGTTAATAGTTAAAGTATTTAGACTATGGCAAAGAAAGCGGTCGCTACCCTCCATGAAGGCTCAACGGATGGTCGCGCATATTCAAAGGTTATCAAGATGGTAAAAAGCCCTAAGACTGGTGCTTACATCTTTGATGAGCAGATGGTTCCTAACGAAGCTGTTAAGGACTTTTTTAAGGATTAATCATTCTTACAAGATATATAAGGGATTACAATATTTTTATTGTAATCCCTTATTATTTTATATGCTTTTCATCATATCTTCTTGAGAATCATAGTGCTAAAACCTGGTATTACATATAGTTTTATTTGTTTTTTTGTTCGATTTATGTTAACTTTGCAACAAATTAGTGGAATATGGGATTTTTCGGACTTTTTAATAAAAAGAAAAAAGAAGTACTCGATAAAGGATTAGAGACTACCAAGCAGAGTGTTTTTTCAAAACTTGCACGTGCGGTTGCTGGTAAGTCAAAAGTTGACGACGAAGTACTTGATAATCTTGAGGAGATTCTTATTACCTCAGATGTAGGTGTTGACACAACTCTCAAGATTATTGAACGTATAGAAGAACGAATCGCACGTGACAAGTACGTTTCAACTTCTGAGTTAAATGATGTGTTGCGCGAAGAGATAGCCAATCTTCTTACTGAAAACAATACTGAGAATGCAGAAGATTGGGATCTTCCATCCGACCACTCTCCTTATGTAATACTTGTTGTCGGTGTGAATGGTGTTGGTAAAACAACCACTATTGGAAAACTTGCATACCAATTTAAAAATGCTGGAAAAAAAGTATATCTTGGAGCAGCTGATACATTTAGGGCGGCTGCTGTGGAGCAAATTTCGATATGGGGGGAACGTGTTGGAGTACCTGTTATTAAACAGCAGATGGGGTCCGATCCAGCAAGTGTTGCTTTTGATACTCTTCAGAGTGCAAAAGCCAATGGAGCAGATGTTGTTATTATCGATACTGCCGGGCGTCTGCATAATAAAGTTGGGTTGATGAATGAACTGAAAAAAATTAAAGATGTGATGAAAAAGGTTCTTCCAGAGGCACCTGACGAAGTAATGCTCGTGTTGGATGGTAGTACAGGGCAGAATGCATTTGAACAAGCCAAACAATTTGCATCTGTAACCCAAATTACTTCTTTAGCTATTACTAAGCTTGATGGTACGGCAAAGGGAGGCGTCGTCATAGGTATTAGCGATCAACTAAAAGTTCCTGTGAAGTATATCGGACTTGGTGAGGGCATGGAAGATTTACAGCTCTTTAATAAAGAACAATTTGTTGATAGTTTGTTCAAGCTCAATTGAATTTTCTGAAATCTTCTTTAGCTTGGGTATAGAGGTGTAATTAATGAGAAAAAATCAAATAGATATCATCACCATGGGGTGTTCAAAGAATTTGGTCGATTCTGAACTCCTCATGAAACAACTTGAGGCAAACGGATATAAATGTATGCATGACTCCCAACATCCACAAGGAGAAATTGCTGTCATCAATACATGCGGTTTTATAGAATCTGCAAAAGAGGAGAGTGTTAATACTATCCTCGATTTTGTTAATAGGAAAAACAATGGACAGCTCAGCAAACTTTATGTAATGGGCTGTTTGTCTCAAAGATACCAGAAAGAGTTGGAAGAGGATATACCTGAAGTCGATAGATTTTATGGTAAATTTAATTTCAAACAACTCTTATCTGATTTAGGCAAAGCAGAGATTCCGTCGTGTGATGGTAGTAGGAGTCTTACAACACCACATCACTATGCCTATATTAAAATTGCAGAAGGGTGTGATCGTCAATGTGCGTACTGTGCCATACCACTTATTACTGGTAAACATCGTTCGCGCCCAATTGATGATATTCTTGATGAAGTTAGTATGTTGGCAGCTAATGGGACTAAAGAGTTTCAAATTATAGAGCAAGAACTCACTTATTATGGTGTGGACTTCGATGGAAAACGACATGTAACAGAATTGATTTCTCGTATGGCTGCCATCCCTGGAGTAGAATGGATACGGCTTCATTATGCTTATCCGAACCAATTTCCAATGGATTTACTTGATGTGATTCGTGAGAAGCCTCAAGTTTGTAAATATTTGGATGTAGCTCTTCAACATATTTCTGACCACATGTTAACCCGTATGCGTCGGAATGTTACGAAAGAACAGACACTGGATTTTGTGAAATCTATTCGGGAAAAAGTACCGGGGATTCACATTCGTACTACGTTAATGGTTGGATTCCCAGGAGAAACGGAAGAAGATTTCAAAGAACTCATGGATTTCGTTAGATGGGCACGCTTTGAACGTATGGGGGCTTTTGCATACTCACATGAGGAAGGAACTTACGGGGCTAAGCATTATAAGGATGATGTACCAGAAGATGTAAAACAATGCAGATTGAATAAGCTGATGGCTTTACAGCAGGATATTTCAGCTGAAATAGAGGCCGAAAAAGTAGGTAAGACACTAAAGGTTATAATTGATAGAAAAGAAGGAGATTATTATGTCGGTCGCAGTGAATTTTGCTCGCCCGATGTTGATCCAGAAGTTTTGATAAAGGCAGGCAAACGTTTGCGAGTTGGAAACTTCTACAATGTCTTAATAACTGATTCTGACGAATTTGATTTATACGGTGAGGTTACTGTTTGTAAATAAGTTCAAGAATAAAATTACCCCAAATATGAATAATAAAGAATTTATAGCTGCCTTGGCCGATAAAACTGGCTATTCCCTGGATAAAACTCAAAAACTTGTAAAGACTGTTTTCTCTGTTATGGGAGATAATTTTGAAGTAGGAGAACCAATATTAATTAATGGTTTTGGGACTTTTGAGGTGAAGAAAAGACTTGAAAGGGTGATGACAAATCCAGCTACTGGGGTCAGAATGTTGATTCCGCCTAAATTAGTTTTAGGTTTTCGTCCAACAGCTTCTATTAAGGAAAAATTGAAGAAAGGGGGAAATGAATAATGCCAAGTACTGTTCTACAACTCATATTAGAAGAGCTATCAAAGAAAAGCGGCCTTTCTGTAAAGGAGGCAGATAGCTTCGTTTCCGCTATTTTCGAGGTTGTAAATAACGGCTTGAAAGAAGATAAGATTACAAAGGTAAAAGGCTTAGGGACCTTTAAATTATTGGCAGTAAAACCGCGCGAGAGTATAAATGTAAATACAGGTGAAAGAGTTCTTATAGAAGGACATAATAAGGTCAGCTTTACCCCTGACTCTTTTATGAAAGAGTTGGTAAATAAGCCTTTTTCGCAATTCGAGACAGTTATTCTTAATGATGGTGTTGAGTTTGAGGAGGATATTCAAAATGAAGAGAAAAACAAATCTTCTTTTAATTCGTCGTCAGACAATAATAATTTTGGTAATCTTGAAGAACAATCGTCAATTTCAGGTTGTCAGTCAGACTCAGGTAGCACCGAAACAATTTCTCCTTTAGACGAAACTGTTCAGAAAAACCAAACCTCTAAGGAGGGGGCAGTAACGGCTCGTTCTGAACCTGTCGTAAATGATGTAATTACAAAAGAAAGTACCACTGTAGCTATCGACCAACAGCAGCAAGCTTGTATGACTGATTTTTCATCAAAGATTTCTGATTTATCCGAAGAAGATAGTATTAGTTACGAAAAACAGAGCTCATCACCCGTTATGTATTCCGATGAAATTGGTGAGACAAAGCCTTTTTGTGAAAATGATATAGGGGTAACCGTAGATTCAGAAAGTAGTAAATCACAGGATAAGCCAGATGAGACAACTAATGACGGAATGTCCGATGATTCAGAGGAAATGATTAGTGATGATCATGATAATCAAGTAGAGAAAAGAAAGTTTAGACCTTGGCTAACGGTCTTATTGGCTTTGCTTTTAGTTTTATTGATCTTTGGTATCTATTTTTGGGGTAAAAGCTCACCCAGCGAAGGGCAACAACCAGCTAATAAAGTGAAAATGGAAAAGATGTCTATTCCTATTGACCATGATAATACTTCGAAAAATCTCAATTCAGAAGCTATTTTAGAAAAAGACAAAGCTGAAAATCCAAATGAAATAGATTATAAATCATTAAGTTCTGACCCCAAAATCAGATATGGCGCTTATGATATTGTTGGTGTTGAGAAGGAAGTCGTACTTAAAAAGGGAGAGACGATGTTCTCATACAGTAAAAAAACTTTAGGGCCTGATATGGTGGGGTATTTTCAAGTTTTGAATGGATCAGAATCAATGATCGAGGGCGACACTATGAAAGTGCCAATTGTAGAATTGCGTCCAGAATATAGAAGAAAGAGAAAAATGTAAATAAAATACATTTTTCACTATAACTGAAAAGTTTCTTAAAATCTTAGTTTTAGGAAACTTTTTTAATATAATTTAGTCTGTTATATTAGCTCTTATTGCGTTATTTATAGTAATTTTGCGTGATATTATTTAACGTGAAGCAATAAAATTATTTTAGTCATGGCAGAAGCTATAGATATTCGTGAACTGAACATTCGAATCGAGCAGAAAAGTGCATTTGTAACCAACTTGATGACAGGTATGAAACAAGTTATAGTTGGTCAGCAACATTTGGTTGATTCGTTACTTATAAGTTTACTTAGCAATGGTCATATTTTATTGGAAGGTGTTCCTGGGTTGGCTAAGACTTTAGCCATCAAGACCCTTTCTCAATTGATTGACTCTAAATACAATCGAATTCAGTTTACTCCAGATCTTTTGCCTGCTGATGTCATTGGTACGCAAATCTACTCGCAAAAGGATGAAAGCTTTCATGTAAAGAAAGGTCCTGTATTTGCTAATTTTGTGCTGGCTGACGAGATTAACCGTGCCCCTGCAAAAGTTCAAAGCGCGTTACTCGAAGCAATGCAAGAGCATCAGGTGACAATTGGTGACCAAACGTTTATTCTTCCGAATCCTTTCATGGTGATGGCTACTCAAAATCCAATAGAGCAAGAAGGTACATACATGTTGCCAGAAGCACAAGTTGACCGTTTCATGCTGAAGGTAATCATAGGTTATCCAACATTGGAGGAAGAGAAACTTGTGATTCGTGAAAACCTCAGAGAAAATTTGCCACAAGTTAGTGCGGTAACGACAGCTGATGAGATTTTGAATGCAAGAACTGTTATCAATGATGTTTATGTAGATGAAAAAATTGAGCAATACATAGCCGACATTGTTTTTGCCAGTCGTTATCCTGAAAAATATGGGCTTAGTGATTTAAAGCAGATGATAACCTTTGGCGGAAGTCCACGTGCGAGTATCAATCTTGCCAAAGCCGGAAGAGCTTATGCATTCATAAAACATCGTGGCTACGTCGTTCCAGAAGATATCAGGGCAATAGCCCATGATGTTCTTCGCCATCGTATAGGATTATCCTATGAGGCTGAGGCAAGTAATATCACCAGTGAGGAAATTATCAGTCAAATCATCAATAAGGTTGAAGTACCATAAGCTACTGAAAGAGGTATTTTGGCTTGAAAATGTTAATGAGACAGCAAAGCGTAAATGAACACTTCGGATATTTTAAGTAAAGTACGGAAAATAGAGATTAAGACCCGACGGCTTAGTCAGAATATTTTTGCTGGGCAGTATCATTCGGCCTTCAAAGGACGTGGTATGGCTTTCTCCGAAGTGCGCGAATACCAGTATGGTGATGATGTAAGAGATATTGATTGGAATGTGACAGCTCGTTTTCATCATCCATTTGTGAAAGTGTTTGAAGAGGAGCGCGAGATGACAGTAATGTTGCTCATTGATGTGAGTGGCTCGTTGGATTTCGGAACCACTAAGCAGATGAAAAGTGAGTTAGTTGCTGAGATTGCCGCAACATTAGCATTTTCAGCCATTCAGAATAATGACAAAATCGGTGTTATTTTCTTTTCGGATCACGTTGAGAAATATATCCCTCCCCAAAAAGGTAAGAAACATATCCTTTATATCATACGAGAGATGCTGGATTTTAAGCCAAAGAGTCAACGTACTGATTTAAAAACCGCAATTGAATTTCTTACCAAAGTAATGAAACGACATTGCACGGCTTTCATCCTTAGTGACTTCTTTGTTCGTAAGAGCTTTAAGGATGAACTGACTATAGCAAATCGAAAGCATGATGTCATAGCAGTTCAAATATATGATCAGCGGACGAAGAATCTACCCGATGTTGGTTTGATGAAGATAAAAGATGCTGAAACAGGCCATGAAATGTTCATTGATACTAGTAGTTATAGACTTCGTGAAGCTCACAATGAATATTGGTTGAAGCAGCAAACTTTGCTGAATGATATTTTCTCCAAGAGTAATGTAGATAATATCTCCATTGCAACTGGTGAGGATTTTGTCATGAAACTAATGATATTATTTTCTAAAAGAGGTCAATGAAAAGATATATTTACATATTGATTCTGATTTTCAATGCAACCTTTGCTTATTCCCAAGTAAAGGTTGATGCAATTTTGGACACAACAACAATTTTAATAGGCGAACAAACACACTGGAAAGTCAATGTTACAGCTCCCAAGGGCTCAAAAATAGAATTTCCCAAATATAAAAAATTGAAATTTGTGCCTGATGGAATTGAAATCGTTCAATACAAAATAGACACACTTTCAACCGAAACTAATGACAGCTATTCTGAGAATATTACACTCACGGGCTGGACTCCTAAGTCGTATAAACTACCGTCAATGTTTGTACAAGTCAATGGGAAAGAATATAAATCAAATGAATTAACAATTAATGTAAAAGATGTCGAAACGGATACTTTAGCAAATGCGCAAGTTCGTCCAGCTGATGATATCCAGAATAACCCATTCTCTATTTCAGACTGGATGCCTTATTTTTGGCTCAGTATTCTTGTAATTCTTCTGTTGATTGTTGCTTATTTTCTCAGACTAAGGTTACTGAGTGAAAAACCTATTATTCGACACAAGCAAAAAAGTAAAAAACAACTTCCACATGAGAAGGCATTGGATGCCATTTCAAATGTGAATATGGAATTCGAAATTAATGACAGCGAGCAGCAGAAAGCTTTCTATACTCGTCTTATCAACATACTACGAGATTATTTGGAAGATAGGTTCAATATCAAAGCCATGGAAATGACTTCTACTGAGATATTGCAAAGTCTGAAGGAAAAAAGAAATGAATCTCAAATTAATGAATTGAGAAATCTCTTAGAGACTGTTGATTTGGTAAAATTTGCCAAATATTCAACTGACAATTCTGATAAAGATAATTATCTGCAGAATGTTATCAACTTTATTGAAGAAACAAAATCTGCAGAAGTCCCAATCAAAGAAGAATTTGAAAATATCGATGTTTCTGATATAAGGTTTACTCGTCAACATAGGATGCTGAAGTTGGTTATCTCGGGAATACTCATTTTAGTCTCAATACTCATTGTGATTATAACATGGGGCGTTTACACCATTTTGGACTAAATAAATATATTTGATGATGGAATTTGCAAATAAGGAATATCTTTTGTTGCTTTTATTGTTGATTCCCTACATTCTTTGGTATTTTCTCCATAGAAGAGGTAGTGAATCAACAATGAGAATGGCAGATACGTTTGCCTATGAATATGCAGCTAAGAGTTTTAGGGTAAAGATGATTCATCTCCCAATGTTCCTCCGTTGCTTGACCTTCACTCTTGTTGTGATAGTACTGGCGCGTCCTCAGACTCATAGCCCAATAACCAATGATTATTCGAATGGTATCAACATCATGTTAGCCATGGATGTTTCTACCAGTATGCTTTCACAAGATTTAACTCCCAATCGAATGGAAGTTGCTAAAGATGTTGCAACAGAGTTTATCAGTGCCCGTCCTACTGATAACATAGGACTTACAATTTTTGCTGGTGAAGCATTCACACAATGTCCGATGACTACAGACCATGCTTCGCTTTTGAATTTGCTCAAGAATGTTCGTACTGACATCTCTGCCAATGGCTTAATTCAAGATGGAACAGCTATTGGCATGGGATTGGCAAATGCGGTTAGCAGACTTAAAGATGTTAAAGCTAAAAGTAAAGTTGTCATATTGCTGACCGATGGCAGTAACAATATGGGTGATATCTCCCCTATGACAGCTGCTGAAATTGCTCAAAAATTTGGCATTAGAGTTTATACAATAGGGTTGGGGTCTGATCAAATTGCATCGATGACTTCAGGGATGATAGGCGAAATAGATTATAAAACCTTGCAAGACATCGCTGTGGCAACAAACGGAGAATTCTATCGGGCTCAAAGCCGGCACGAACTTTCGCAAATATATAAGGACATAGATAAATTGGAAAAAACAAAGATTAGTTCTACAAACTATGGTAAGCGGTATGAGGCATACATGCCTTTTGCAGTCTTAGCTTTGCTCTTGTTCCTTTTGGAGATAATGTTGAGGACAACAATTCTAAAACGTATTCCATAATAATAGTCAAAGTAAAAAAGATTTGAAATAATAGAATGTTTAGATTCGATCATCCATTATACCTCTGGTTGTTGTTACTGATACCAATATTGGCCATCATCTATTTGGCATGGGTTCGTAAACGAAAAAAGCGCATGTTAAAGTTTGGTGATTTCAATTTATTGCGACAGCTTTCCCCCAGTTATTCAATATATCGGCCTTTTGTAAAATTTCTTCTTATGGAATTAACATTGGCATTGATGATAATAATGCTTGCACGACCGCAAATGGGAACCAAGGTATCTACTGATAAACGTAAGGGTATTGAGGCTATCATTGCGATGGATATAAGTAATTCCATGTTAGCAGAAGATGTTGCTCCATCTCGGTTGGAGAAGAGCAAGATGATGGTTGAAAATTTGGTTAATAACTTTACAGAAGACAGAATTGGGCTCATCGTCTTTGCTGGAGATGCTTATGTTCAATTGCCTATTACTGCAGATTACGTTTCAGCGAAGATGTTTCTCAATAACATCGATCCATCGCTAATAGGTACGCAGGGAACTGATATTGGAGAAGCTTTGGATTTAGCAATGCATAGTTTTTCTCAAGACACTAAAACAGGAAAAGCCATTATTGTAATAACAGATGGAGAGGATCACGAAGGAAAAGCCGAGAAGATGGCAAAAAAAGCTAGTAATATGGGGATTAGGGTTTTCATTCTTGGTATTGGCTCATCAAGTGGAGCCCCAATTCCATTAGGTGATGGTGAGTATCTAAAAGACAGTAAAGATAATACTGTTATGACAAGGCTTAATGAATTCATGTGTCGGCAGATTGCATCTGCTGGAGATGGGCTGTATTTACACATAGATAATAATTTTGCAGCCGAAAAACGTCTTAACACCGAATTGGGGAAAATGCAAAAAGGGAATTTAGGTGGCACTGTATATAGCGAGTTTGATGATCAGTTTCAGGCTGTAGCAGTTTTGATAATTTTATTATTAATTATTGAAACCCTGATACTTGAAGTAAAAAATCCGATTTTGGGAAAATGGAATATTTTTCATAAAGATCCGAAGAACAAAGCAGTGGCAGTTATTATATTATTGATAATGACTTTACCGACCTTCGCACAAGGTGATAGACAGTTGATTAGAGATGGAAATAAATTCTTTCATAAGAGAAATTATTCTCAAGCAGAAACTAATTATCGAAAAGCGCTGAGCAAAAATGCGCACAATGGGACTGCATTGTTTAATTTGGGATGTGCTTTACAAGCTCAAAATAAAGATTCACAGGCCATACAGCAGTATAATCAGGCCGTTAAGGTTGAACACAATTCCCTTCGTCGTGCTAGTTCATCCTACAATCTTGGTACTGTCTATCAGAAATTGAAGGACTATGACAAAGCTATTGAAGCATACAAGAATGCTCTTCGAGACAATCCAAAACATGACAATGCACGATATAATTTATCTTTCTGTATGAAACAAAAACACAAACAACAGCAAAATCAAGATAAGAATCAGAATCAAAATAAAGATAATAACAAAAAACGACAAAAGAAAAGTCCTCCTAAAGACGACAAAAAGAAACAACAAAACAATGATGAAAAATTGAGCAAAGACAACGCCGAACAGTTGCTTAATGCAGCTATGCAAGAAGAAAAAGCAACACAAAAACGTTTAAAGAAAGCAATGCGACAACCAACAAGAAGAAATATTGAAAATAATTGGTAGAGATGATTATGAGACGATATATTTATATTTTACTGATGATTATCATACCGACCATAATGCTGGCACAGCACGTCCGTGTTGCTGCTCCAAGGCAAGTGATAGTTGGCGAACAATTTCAAGTCGAATATACAGTTTACACAGATAATGTAGAAAATTTCAAGTTTGGAAAACTTCCCAATGGTATTGAAGTACTTGCTGGACCTTATGTAGCAAAGCAATCGAGCTATCAAGTTACAAATGGACATACAAGCAGCTCATCTTCAGTCTCATTTGACTATGTTCTTATGGCTACCAAGAAAGGGAATTTTACACTCCCTCCTGCCCGTATTACAGTAAATGGACAGAACATTGCTTCAACACCTGTCAAGTTTTCCGCATCTGGAAATGTCAATGTAAGCCGTTCTGCTAATATGAATAGAAGTTATGGAAATGAAATTGAGATTACTCGCCCGGAAAGTAAAAATATTGGTTCAAAAGATCTATTCATTAAAGTTACGGCAAATAAAACAAAAATTCACGAGCAAGAACCTGTCGTTTTGACTTATAAGGTTTATACTTCGGTTGATTTAGTAAGTCTGGCCGGAAAGATGCCCGACCTCACTGGCTTTCATGTACAAGAAGTGAAACTTCCACAGCAGAAGTCGTTTCATTTAGAAACGCTTAATGGACGTAAATACAAATGTACAACATGGTCTCAATATGTCTTGTTCCCGCAAGTCACTGGCAAGATAAAGGTTCCCGCAATTAATTTTCATGGTAAAATACGCCCATCTTTTAATGATTTTGATCCATTTGCATTTATGTCAAACGGAGATGATATTGACAAAGATGTAGTTGCTCCAAGTGTCGTTTTGAATGTAATGCCTTTACCCCAACAACCTGATGGCTTTTCTGGAGGTGTAGGAAAATTCAATATCAGCGCACAATTGGACAAAAGAGAGTCCAAAGAGGGAGTTCCTGTGAAATTACGTGTAATTGTAAGTGGTGCTGGAAACCTGAAGTTGATTAAACAACCTACTGTTAGTTTTCCTAAAGAGTTTGATGTTTATGATCCAAAAGTCATCGATAAAACAAAGTTGGGAGGAAGAGGTTCTGAGGGTAGTATGATTTATGACTTTATTGCTGTTCCTCGAACCAAGGGTGAATATACACTACCTTCGGTGAAATTTGTCTTCTTTGACACTTCTTCTAATAGTTATAAAACCGTCCAAACGCAATCATTTAAAATAAATGTGGCAAAAGGGGACGGCACTTCTGAAAGTTTGGTTCAGCAAGCGGGAAATGGAAATAGTGATATTAGAGGTTTAAAAACTGGTAAAGGTCAGCTTGATGGTGTTAAGTCGTTCTTTGGATCAGTTGCTTATTGGTTGACATTATTACTTGTCATTCTTCTTTTTATTGTTTTGCTTCGCTTGCTGAAAAAGCGCTCCCATTTAAACTCTGACATTGTTTTGTTGAAGGGGAAAAATGCTCAGAAAGTAGCTATTAAACGAATGCGCAAAGCCCATCAGCTCATGATTCATGGTAAATCTACTGAGTTCTATGATGAGATTCTACATGCACTTTGGGGCTATATCGGAGACAAACTTAATATTCCTGTTGAACAGCTCTCGCGCAATAATATCAATGAGGTATTTACGAACAGAGACGTTGATAAGGATACTGTAAATAAATTCATTGAAGCACTTGAAGAATGTGAATTTCAACGTTATGCCCCAGGTGATGAAAATGGAAATATGAAAATTACATACGATAAATCAATTTTGGCTATTTCTGAAGTCGAGAGTGTTATCGACGATAGTAAGCGTAACATAAAGACCTCCAAAATGATGTCGTCTGTATTCATTTTAATCTTTGGAGGACTCCTTTGGGCGATGCCGGCATTGTCTCAAAATAAAGTACAAGCGGATGAGGCATATCAGAGAGGTGATTATGAATATGCGATTAAGACTTATAAAGCTGTTATTTCTAAAGAAGCTACCGCTGATTGTTATTATAATTTAGGAAATGCCTATTACAAGAATAATGATATTCCTAAAGCTATCATTGCTTATGAACGTGCACTCCGTCTTTCTCCAAGTGATAAAGACATCATTTATAATCTCCAACTTGCACAGTCGAAAACCTTTGATCAGTTGTCGCCAAAATCAGAAATGTTCTTCATTAGTTGGCTAAAATCTCTCATCGACTCTATGAGCATTGACGGATGGGCCTATCTAAGCATTATCTCTTTATGCTTGGCCTTTGCACTAACGCTATTATATCTTTTTGCTCAAAGGGTTGGTTTAAAAAAACTTGGTTTTTTCCTTGCTATGCTCTCTTTCTTTATTTTTATAGTTTCCAGTATCTTCGCATTCTATAAGCGTTCAATAATGATTAATAACCATTCTGCTATTGTCATAGCACCAACGGCCTGTGTTAAAATCACTCCCGATTCCAAAGCAAAGAATATTATTGTTATTCACGAAGGGACAAAGCTTAACATCACTGACCGAACTCTTGGTGATTGGTATGGAGTTACGTTATCAAATGGCGATGCTGGCTGGATCAAGACCACTCTTATAGAAGAAATTTAATAAAATCTTATTGATGGGTGTAGAGGATATAGTGAGATATGACAAAACTCTATTGTCAATGATGAATGGAAGTAATAATATTTTCATCGACCAGTTGGTCTTGTTATTAACCAATGAATATACATGGATTCCTCTTTATATTTCTCTTCTCTATCTGGTTATTAAGAATAATGAGTCCTTGGGGCAAATATTGCTTATTTTAATGACAGTCGGATGCTGTATGCTGTTATCAAACGGTCTTAATGGGGGATTCATTAAGCCTTTTGTGGGACGTATTAGACCTTCTATAGATTCTTCATTCACTGAAAGTATAAGCCTAGTGGACGATTACACAGGTCATGGGTATAGTTTTTATTCAGCCCATGCTTGTAACACCTTTACCATTGCGTTGTTTATTAGTCTTTTAGTAAGGAGCAAACTGCTCTCAACCCTTCTTTTCAGTTGGGCTCTTTTAAATAGCTGGAGCAGGCTTTATCTTGGAGTTCATTATCCTTCTGATGTATTAACTGGCATAGTTGTCGGTTGCGTTATTGCAACTTTAGCATATTCTTGTTTTTTATACATCTATCGTTTAAGAAATCCAAAGATAAACTATGTTTCAACTCAATTTACAAAAACTGGATACAGTCTCACAGATATAGATTTGGTAATGACATGTTTTTTTCTAACACTTATTTTCTGTATTATTTGTGCAGTTATTAATTTAGGAATTTAAAATATTAAGATGATACAAGATACAAAACATATCAAAATTTCTGACTATAGCTATCAGCTACCTGATGAGCGAATAGCAAAATTTCCGATTACTCAAAGAGATCATAGTAAGCTCTTATTGTATAAACATGGTAACGTTTCTGAAGATGTATTTTATAATCTGAACAAACATTTGCCCAAAGGTGCTTTAATGGTTTTCAATAACACGAAAGTTATCCAGGCCCGTTTGCATTTCCGCAAGGAAACTGGTGCGTTGATTGAAATTTTCCTTATGGAACCTGCCAATCCTACAGATTATGAGTTAATGTTTCAAACTAATAGAAACTGTTCGTGGCTGTGCATGATAGGGAATTTAAAGAAATGGAAAGAAGGAGTTCTGTCCCGTGCATTTGAGATTAATGGAAAGAAACTCGTGCTTTCTGCTACAAGACAGGAAACCAAGAGCACTGCGATTGGTGGGGGGACTAATCATTGGATAGATTTTACTTGGGACAACAAAAATGTTTCCTTTGCAGAAATTCTTGAGGCTGTGGGAGAATTACCCATTCCCCCTTATCTTAATAGGGATACACAGGAGAGCGACAAAACCACCTATCAGACGGTTTATTCAAAGATAAAGGGTTCTGTTGCTGCGCCCACAGCAGGTTTGCATTTTACTGATGCAGTTCTTAAATCTCTTGATGACTCTGGAATTGTTAGAGATGAGCTCACACTTCATGTAGGGGCGGGTACATTCAAACCTGTTAAAAGTACAGAGATAGCAGGACATAGTATGCATACAGAATACGTGGTCGTACATCGTCATACTTTGGAACGTCTCCTTGAACACGACTGCAACGCAATTGCAGTGGGTACAACAAGTGTCCGAACTTTGGAGAGTCTCTACTATATGGGGGTGAAGCTGGAAACAAGGCCAGATGCACAGGAAACTGATTTACATGTAAGCCAATGGGAACCTTATGAATATGCGCATGATGAGAATGGGCTTGTATATGTCAATGGGGAAATAATTTCTGTTACAAAAGCAATAGAGAACTTATTAAACTACCTAAAGCGTGATGAATTAGAAGGGCTACATTCAAGTACCCAAATCATCATAGCGCCAGGATACAAGTATAAGATTGTAAAGATGTTGATTACAAATTTTCATCAACCACAATCAACTCTTTTACTACTTGTTAGTGCATTTTTGAATGGTGATTGGCGAAAGGTGTATGACTATGCACTGTCTCATGATTTTCGTTTTCTTAGCTATGGTGATAGCAGTCTGTTGATACCGTAGCAATAAAATCATTAACGATATGAAAATAGGAGATAAAGTTAGATTTCTAAGTGAAGTTGGTGGAGGGATAATATCTGGATTTAAAGGGAAAGATATTGTTCTTGTTGAAGATGAAGACGGTTTCGAAATTCCGACACCTATTAACGATGTGGTACTTGTTGGAAATGAGGATATTTCACTTGCCAAGATTAATAGGAACGAAAAGGAGATTCAGGAAAGAGAGGATGGTAACCACAGGTCTATCAAAGCCCGATTATCAGAAGATCCGGAATCAACCAGTCCAATTACGGAAGAAACCGACATCATGGAATCGGATGATTCTTCTCTTCCAAATAGGAAACTTGCAGTGGCTAATGAACTAGCCTCATATTTAGCATTTTTGGCTAATCCACTTAAAGAAGGAGTATTTTCATCATATTTGGTTAATCAATCTAACTACTGCTTGCATTATGTTTATGCAATAAAGAGTGAGAACAATTGGTGCTGCAAATCAGAAGGAGAGATAGAACCTAATTCAAAATTATTTATAGAGGAATTTACCTACACTGATTTAAATTCTCTTCAAGAAGCCAATATTCAGCTCATTGCGTTTAAAAGGAATGGCAATTTTGAGTTGAAGCCCGCATCTGATGTACGTGTTCGCATAGATGCGACTAAATTTTATAAGCCAAACTCATTTAAAGAAAATGATTTCTTTGAACAACCGGCGCTCCTTTATTCAATTATTGATAGTGAAAGAATAACTAAACAAGATGATAACTTGGCTTCCGATATTTTTGACACCTTACATAAGCAACAATCTGAAATTATGGATCTTCTGGCTATAAGAACCGGAAAAGAAATAGAAAAACGCCATACAAATCACCAAAGTAAGCGACAACTTACCAAACAATTGCTGAAAAATGATAAAATTGTTGTAGATTTGCATGCAAATGAGTTATTAGATACAATTACAGGAATGTCAGCAAAAGATATTTTAGACTATCAGCTTCATACATTCCAAACTATTTTGGAACAGTATAAACATAAAAATGGTCAGAAAATCGTTTTCATTCATGGAAAAGGCAACGGAGTGCTTCGTCATTCCTTGATTCACGTACTCAACTATAAATATAAAAAATATAAATATCAAGACGCATCATTTCAAGAATATGGATACGGTGCGACCCAAGTAACGATAATAACCTAAATACTATATGCGATGAAATGTGGATTTATCAAAGTTGCAGCAGCCATCCCTGCGGTTCGAGTTGCTGACACAAAATTCAATCTTGAGTCTATTGAAGAACAAATAGCAATTGCAGAGGGGAAGGGTGTTGAAATAATTGTCTTTCCCGAACTTTCATTGACAAGCTACTCTTGTCAAGACTTATTTCGCCAGCAACTTTTGCTGGAAGATGCCGAACATGCAATTTTAATGCTTTTGGCCTTTACTCGCCAATTGGACATTATTGCCATTGTTGGGGCTCCTGTATGCGTAGGGCCTTTAACACTGAACTGTGCCGTTGTCATTCAACAAGGTAAAATTTTGGGAATTGTCCCCAAGACCTATTTGCCAAATTATGATGAGTTCTATGAAAAGCGTTGGTTTGCCTCGGCAAAGGATTTGCATCCGACACAGCTTCACTATGCTGGTCAATGTATCAACGTATCAAATGATATGCAAATATTTCAAACTGCAAGTGGAGTAAAATTCGGATGTGAAATTTGCGAGGACGTTTGGGCGCCGATAGCACCAAGTAGCTATTTGGCATTGGCAGGAGCTGAAATAATCTTCAATCTGTCAGCAACGGACGAGCTCTTCGGCAAACATCAATATCTAAAGGAAATGCTGATGCAGCATAGTGCTCGTCTTATGGCAGCCTATGTATATAGCAGTTGCGGATTTGGAGAGAGCACGCAGGACATCGTCAATGCAGGAAATGCTATAATCTATGAGAGTGGACAACTGGTTGCCTATTCTGAGCGTTTCAGCCTTGAGCCACAGATGCGCATTGCGGAAATTGATATGGATAAGCTGCGTAGTGAACGGCGAAATAATACTACGTTCTGTGGGGTACAGAGAACTCTCGGAACAGAACCATTAGGCATCAATGGTCCATTTAAAATCAATGAGTATATAAATTGTGGCGCTCCGAATAATCCTGAAAAAGAATTCATTCTGACACGTTACGTTGATCCCCATCCTTTCATGCCAGAAAGTGCCGATAAAAAATCTGCTTGTCATGAAATGTTCAATGCGCAAGTGTTTGGTCTTATACGACGTCTTGTTCATACAAAATGCAAGAATGTGGTGTTAGGTGTGAGTGGTGGTCTCGATTCGACACTGGCTTTACTTGTTTGTGTATGGGCCTTTGATCGATTGGGATACGATCGAAAAGGAATTATTGGTGTTACCATGCCTGGTTTTGGAACCACAGATCGCACATACAATAATGCTATTAAGTTGATGGAGGAAATGGGCATCACGATGAAAGAAATTGATATTAAGGAGTCTGTTATTCAACATCTTAAAGATCTCGAACACAGTATTGAGAACCATGACTCCACTTATGAAAATGCACAAGCTCGCGAGCGTACGCAGATTCTTATGGATTTGAGTAACAAGTATAACGGTTTAGTGATAGGAACGGGTGATATGAGTGAATTAGCCCTGGGCTGGTGTACATTTAATGGTGATCACATGAGTATGTATGCTGTCAATTCTGGTGCTCCGAAAACAACCATAAAAGACTTGATTAGGTATTATGTTGACAATGAGGACAACGCAAACATTTGCGCTTGTTTGATAGATGTGATTGATACTCCTATTTCTCCAGAACTCCTTCCGGCAAACGATTCTGGTGAAATAGAGCAAAAGACAGAAGATATTGTTGGGCCTTATGAACTTCATGACTTCTTCCTTTATTATGTTCTACGTTATGGTTATCGTCCGTCAAAGATTCTTTTCCTGGCTCAGTCGGCCTTTGCGGGAAGATACACAGATGAAGTCATTAAGGAAAAAATGCAAATATTCTTCAAACGGTTCTTCAATAATCAGTTTAAGCGTTCTTGCTTTCCAGATGGTCCCAAAACATCTGTAGTTAGCCTTTCACCACGCGGGGATTGGCGCATGCCTTCTGATGCAATGGCTACAAATTGGCTTGCAGAACTTGAAAATTTGTAAATGAAGAAATTTGTTTTGACCTTTTCCTTATGGATGATTGTCATATTGGGGTATGCCCAGTATGACAATTATCTACATATACCGACCATAGACATACTTAGATACCAATTACAAAAGAAAAAAGACGCATCAGCCATAGCACCATTCAGACGCTACGGGTTAAGAAGAATAAGGGCAGCTAAATATGTTCCTGACTCTGACCCCAGACATATTTGGGGCTGGCACTTGAAAGCCAACACCGAATATGATATAAACCGAGACCAACTATATAAACTTTTTAAAAAGGCTGATTTCACAAGTATCGGAATTATTGATACACAAAATGGAGACTTAGAAATAGTCTTTTGGGATAAATTCTATTACCAGATATTTACAAACGAGTTGCGACAATTCGGTTATACGTCTTCGTTGAGTAACAAAATGACGAATGTAATACAATTTCGTAAGGCAGACACCAGCGTTTTGGTAGATGTGACGATTTGGTATGATATTTATATCATGCGATTTTTTACTATTTAACTTGGCTGAAGTCACCTTTGGTTCACCCACAATCCAACACAAACTCACCAATAACGAAGATTCTACTTTGCTGTAAGGTATATTGGGTTCCTCCAATATTGAGTTCTTTAGATGTACGAATATTTTTATCCAGCTGCATAAGAGGTTTTAACTGGATATGCGTTAATTTTGTCATTGTATTTTTCAACTACCGCCTCTAATCGTGAAATAATTCTCATTTCGGCCTCATTCTCCCACATTCTAAACTCAACATCTTCACCATATTCATGACAAAATTCCACCAATTGGTCAATATTAAAATTATTAGAAACAATTCCAGCACCTTGATTCATTGCCTCGAATGCATTGCATTCTTGTTCCACGTGTGCAGGCACCAGCAACACTGGTTTCCCCATATACATGGCTTCGCAAACGGATTCGAAGCCTCCTGTTGTTGCATAAGCCTTGCTATTAGCTAAATAATGAAGGAATTTCTTGTCATCGATACGATGGAAAGTCAATGTTTCATCAATTATTGTAGTTTCCGCGGCATCTTTCCTATCCCAGAAAAAATGAAGATTAAGTTTCGGATTTCTTTTGTGCCATTCTATCACATTTTCGCTAAATCCGGCATTTAGAATATATCCTAACACATAATCGCCATGATGTCTTGGTATGCTTGTAGCTTCAGAACGGAGTAGGGGAGGGACGATAGATAAATTTTGAATATTGTCATCTTCGTACTTGCGGAATGACAGCGCGAGTTTTTTCTTAGCTCCCAAGCATGTGACCTTTGTAAATGCTATCATTAGTTGTTGACTGAATTTGTGCTCTTCTGGCAGCTGGTATTCAGGATGTAAAAACATATATTGATGCCCAATACATACTTCCGGAACTTGAGGTTGATAGAGATAATAGGTTATGCCAGTCAGAACTTCATAAAAGTTTATAACTAAATCGGCCCCGGACTTGTCAATATGATTTTTCAAAAAGTGAATGCTTGACATATAATTTGGAGACTTGATGATGTTATAAATAATAGAACGAGTCAGACCTATGTGCTTATTTGTTTTTGATGGAAGAAAATTTGGACTGAGAAAAGTCTGAATGGGCGCTTGGGCACGGTCGATGAAAAATTCAGGAAGTTCACGCGCGCAACTTTTACCAACAAGAATACCAACTACAGAGTGACCATTGTCTGTCAACATTTTTTCTAAAGTTAAGGCCTGTGTTAGGTGCCCACGCCCTTCCCCTTGAACAACAAATAATACTTTCATTTTTTATTTGATTTAATTTTAGTTGCAAAGTTAATTCAGCAATATTTCAATAAGGTTTATTTACTAATAACAAATGACAATTATCTTGTTTCATTTTAGTTTCAAGTGTTTTTCCAATAGAGGAATCAACTATAATCCTTTGAAAGGTAATATTGCGAGCACGGCAAGTTGGTGCGGAAGTTGATAAGATTCCCCTATGTGGCAGTTGACATAATCTTTCGGCTCGCAATAGTTGACCTTTCGTAAATGAAAAGCTAAGCTATCACAGTGTAAAAGATGACCTTTTGGAAATTGGAATATATCGCACTGATTATTAGATGTTTATGAAGAGGTGTTTGTTGGCCTCTTGTGGGTGATACTAAGTTGCTCAAATAAATTGAAAAAGTGGTACTGTCCTATAAAAGTGTGTAAGCTTCTTTTTTCTTATCTTTGTATTTGTAAACTATAAAAAAGGAAAAAATGAAACTTACACATTCGCAAATTTCGGAAATTCTTTCGAATTACACAAGTAGCAGCGAGGGTTTTGTTACCCTTCAGTCATTAATCATGAACTCCCTGATGTATCATGAACGAGAGATGTTCGTCAGCGAAAATGCCCATGAGCAATGCAATGGCTTCCGTTCCCGTCGTTGGTACAGTCACGGCTTTGAGTTCTCGCTCCGTATTCCGCACAGTCGCAGCGGAAACTTCTATTCCATTCTCTTAGGAGTGATACGCAGCGAAAGCGAGGAACGTGCCAAATTGTTCAACCTCCTCTACACCAAAGGTCTTACCACTGAGCAGATAGGCGAGATTTCCAATTGCGTCTATGGTCGTTCCTACAGCAAGCAGCAGGTATCGCATCTTGCCGGCAGCTGCC
>NZ_AUME01000033.1 GCF_000430525.1 Prevotella corporis DSM 18810 = JCM 8529
CTTTTTGAACAATATCCGGACATCCAAAAGGCATACGGACTGTGCCACTCACTGCGCATAATCTTCGCCAAGAACACCATCAAGGATGCAGCCAGGCTCTCCATGGCACGGTGGTACAATAAAGTTGAAGAGGCAGACTTCCATTCATTCAATGTGATTGCTGCCACATTCTACGAGCATTATGATGAGATATTGAACTTCTATAACAACAGATCTTCGAATGCCATGGCAGAATCGTTCAATGCCAAAATTAAACTTTTCCGAGCCAATCTAAGAGGAGTGGCAGACAAGAAGTTCTTTTTATTCAGAATTGCAAAACTATATGCCTATCCCCATTGATTTTCTACTGAGCCGTACGGAGCCCCTTTGCGGCAGAACGAAAAAGCCCCGCACGGCAATAGCTGACCTTTCGTCGAGTGAAAGCTCACCTATTGCTCGGTAAAACCTATGCTTTTGTCGTGTGAAAGCTCTTGTGCTGATTTCCTGTGGATTGAGAACGACTTGCGACCGCGATCCTGTCGCAGGTTCAACCGTCGGGCGGTGCGGAGCAATGGCACGGACACCACATTGCCAGCAGCCCGAAACAACATAACGAGAGGATAACCTTCGGCTGGTCTTTTGTGTGTTCGTACACGTTGAGAATAAATATAAAAAAGTTCCTATATTATTTGGTCGTAACGAAAGAATTTACTATCTTTGTATTCGTTATCCTAAAAACAATCTTTTACCTTAAATGACTAATACCGATTTGAAGATTTTACGAAGCGATCGCCTGTGAGGGCCGTCGCTTTTTTCATTTATTGTTTCGTTCCCCATTTCTCATTCTCAGCCCCCTCAAGCGAGGCCCATCGAACCCAATTCTGCCGTAAGAGCCTGTCAGGAAGCAGCCTTTCCATCTTCTGATGGAGAACTTGCCGTCTGCTGACCGCTTGCGGCTGAAGTCTTTTCTGTGGGCATAGGCTTTCCCGTTACGCACTTTTTTAGTATCTTTGCCACATCATTCAGAAAATCAAACACTAAAAATGGGAAAACTTATCGTAAACAGTTACGACGAGCTGGCAGCCCGATTGGGCGAGAAGCTCGGTGAGAGCGAGTGGCTAACCGTCAGTCAAGAACGCATCAACCAGTTTGCTGACGCCACGCTCGACCACCAATGGATTCACGTTGACACAGAACGGGCAGCCGCAGAGAGCCCCTACAAGAGTACGATAGCTCACGGATACCTCACGCTGTCGCTGCTGCCGCACATGTGGGGTGAGATAATCGAGGTGAACAACCTAAAGATGATGGTCAACTACGGCATGGACCAGATGCGTTTCGGGCGTCCTGTGCCCGCCGGTGCGCGTGTTCGGCTGGTGGCAAGTCTGGCAAGCATCGACAATCTGCGTGGTATCTGCAAGGCAGGCATCAAGTTTCAGATTGAGATTGAGGGAGAACGCAAGCCCGCCATCGAGGGTATCGCCACCTTCCTCTACTACTTTGAATAGCCCGTCGGCTTTCGTCCTTGCGCCGGAGCTGGGCAATGCCATGCCGATGGCTGTCGTGCCGCCCGTCAGATGGGGCTGAAAGAGATAAAAAAAGAGTGCATCTTCATCGAGATGCACTCTTTTTATGATTCGGATTCAGTATGCTTTCGGGCAGCCTTCAGTCGGTCGCCGATGGCGAATACCAATTCCTTTGTATCTTTATTGTTGCTTATTTAGCAATGAACTTCTCAGCTTTCACAGAGCCGTCCTTGTATTCAATCTTCTTGATAACTACGCCCTTGGCAGCCTTTTCAATACGCTTTCCAGTGAGGTCGAAGTACTGAACGTTTGAAACCTCGCCCTCGTTGCCCTCGGTAGCCACAGTCTCGATGCCGGCAGCAGTTGCTTCAGGGTCTAATGTGTACATTGAGGATATGTCCATGCGACCGCTCCAAGCCTTGCTGTCAGAGTAGTAAGCACACAAACCGATGATTTTCGGATCGGTAGCCGTGTTCTCCAACTTGATGTTGTCTCCATCGACGGTGTAGATAATGTTAGGGAGCGACTCGTCAATCTTAATACCTTTGTCTGTTTGCTTCATCATTGCTACCATTACACCCCATGTTCCCTTCTTGCTGACACCGATACACTGACCGCCTGGTATGGTGATTGTGTTGCCAGAGATGGTTCCTTTTACCCAAGAACCAATCGGCCATGTTGATACTGGGTTCTGAATATAGACCTGATTGTCAGCAGTGAACACGACTTTCATCTCCGGCAAGGTGTCTTGGCTGGCGATAGTCGTTTCATACTTTCCCGTTTCCGGGTTCTTCTTTGGGTATGTTGCAACACCAGAACGTTTGTAAACCTTGATCGTTCCTGCTGGAGCGTCCTTGATTGTAACGAGTTCCTGAGCAGATGCTCCAAGGCTGAAGATAGCTACGATGGCTAAGAGTAAAAGTTTTTTCATAAATCAAATATGGTTTAAATGTTAATAATAAATTATTATAAGGTTATTTCTTTAATGATTGCAAAGATATAAAATAATTATTGATTGGCAAGTATTCTTCGAAAAAAGTTTGATTTTTTTATCCGATATGATATTTTTCCCGACAAAATGGCAGGAATGGCACACCAATGGCTGACGGGAGATGGTGAAGTTAATAAGTTTCAAATGGGTGATGGTTCGGAGAATATTTCGTAATTTTGCCGTTCAAATCAAACGACTGACCTGATGAGAAAAACTATTTTGTGGCTGGTGACGGCACTGCTGGCCATCGTCACGACCGCCAATGCACAGGAATATCACGGCGAGATGGAACGCATCTATCCCGAACAGCAGACACTTGCGAGGAAGGAAACTAAGAAAACGACCGCCACAAGGCAAGATACGGCGGAGCCGCAGCAGACACTTGTTCCTTATCTACAGCAGCTCGGACAGGAGCTTCTCAAAGGAAAGACGGGGAGTATTGTGGCAGAAGACCCTGCGACGGGTGAGCTTCTCTGTCTGGTAACCAACTCTCCGAACGGTCCTGACATCAACTTGGCCATCGCAACGGCCTACGCTCCCGGCTCGACTTTTAAGGTAGCGCAGGCGTTGGCACTGCTCTCGGAAGGCATCGTTGGCCCAAAGACCTCCGTTGGCTGCCGTGGCGTATTGCACGAGGGCAGCCTCAAGGTTGGCTGTCACAAGCATCCGTCGCCGCTCATGTTGCCGAATGCGTTGGCACACTCCTGCAACACGTGGTTTCTGAAGGCCTTCCGCTCACTGTTGTTGAGCAAGAAATACCTGAACAAGGACCAAGCCATCGACCGTTGGCGCGACTACATGACCAGTATGGGACTGGGGGGACCGACAGGGGTCGATATTCCCGGTGAGAAAGGTGGCCTCGTGGCCAACTCTCGGTATCTTTACAGGCGCTACAGTAAAGGTTGGACACCGCAAACCGTCATCTGGGTGGGAATGGGGCAGGGCGACATCACCGCCACTCCGCTGCAGCTTTGCAACATGGTGGCTTCGGTAGCCAACCGCGGTTACTTCTTTAGGCCGCATGTTCACCGTGGAACGGCAGCCCGACCGCTTGCCCAGCGCTACCTGATACGACGTGAGACGATGGTGGCGAAGTGGGCCTACAAACCCGTCATTTCAGGCATGCGGGGTGCTGTCGTGCGTGGTACGGCTGCGGCAATCAACACCCCCGCCTATGCCATTTGTGGCAAGACGGGCACGGTGGAGAACGAAGGGAAAGACCATTCGGCATTCATCGGCTTCGCGCCGATGAACAATCCGCGAATCGCCATTGCCGTTTTCGTGGAGAACGGTGGTTTTGGGGCTGACGTTGCGGCACCCATTGCGGCGAAAATCATCAAGGCTTACCTAAAATAAGGTGCTGACAATCGCCGACACATGCGTGCGGTCGAAGGACAGATACGAAGCTGCTGATTCGTGGCGAACGGCATCGGCGAGTGAAACATAGAGCAATGAGCAACTGAAAGCTCACCTTTCGGAACGTCATAGCTCACCTATTGGGCGGCAAAAGCTCACCTTTTATTTATTGGAAGCTATTGTGTTGATTGTCAGTGGTTTGCAAAAATGCTATTTTCGTGTGAGAATCCGCCCTGTGTCCCATAACAGTTTCTGTGCCCATCGGCCCATGACCACGGCCGAAACGATGGCCACGGCAGCGTCAATCCAAGTGATGTTCCAGATCATGGCACAGGCGATGCCCGCAATGGCGCCAAACTTGGTCAGCACGTCGGCCAGCAAATGGAGGTAGGCGGCATGACTGTTGTTGTCGCCCTCGCCCTTCTTGTCGTGCAGAATCATGGCACAGGCGCCGTTGGCCACCAGTCCTATGGCGGCGATGGTGAGCGCAAACTCATAGTTGGTTATCTGGGCATCTCCCTGTTGCATCCGTTCGGCGGTTTCCACGATGATGAACACGACCACCATGAGCAGCAGAATGCCACTCGTGAATGCCGACAGGTTCAGTATTTTGTCAGGGTCGTAGTGCTCGTTTCCCCGTTTCCTGAGTCGCCTCACTACGATGTAAGCCAGCCAGTTCAGACCTATTATCAGCACGTGGGCACCCATGTGGATGCCGTTGGCCAGTAATGCCATCGATTTCGACAGCAACCCAGTACCCACTTCGGCCAGCATGATGACGAATGAGAGCACCACCACCAGCCGAATGCGCTTTTCTTGTTTTGTCTTTGCTATGTCGTTCATTATTGATTGATTTTCCGTTGTTGGGCCAGCGCTTGTCGCCAACCGCCCCGTTTATCCGATGAGCCCGAATTTCCGCATGGCGTTGGCGATGCCGTCGTCGTCAACTGACGTCGTCACATGGTCGGCCACGGCCTTCACTTCCTCAACGGCGTTGCCCATTGCCACACCTATGCCTGCGGCTTTCAGTATCGATTTGTCGTTGCCCCCGTCGCCGAAGGCAATGCATTCCTCCGTTTTGATTCCGAGATGTCGGGCCACTTGCGCCAGAGCGCTGCCCTTGTCGGCCGCCCTCACGGTGATGTCGGTGAACGCCGGGTGCCATCTGGCCGATATACTCTCCGTCATCTCAGGCAGAATCAGCCGTTCGTCGTCTTCGGTGATGAACGGTGTCAGTTGCAATACGGGCTGTTCGAGCAGCGGTCCTACCGGTTTGTCCATGTCGATGTTCGTCACGCCGAGCCCTTCGACGAATATTTCGTTGAAGATAGGTTTGTAGTTGTGTATCGCCACCTGGTTTTTCCCACAGACAATCACGCAGTAGTCGCGCCTCGTGGCATCGTCCACCATCCTCATAACGTCAGCTGCGGGCAGTGGGGTGGTGGCGATTTCGTCGTTTCCGATGAAGCAATACGCACCGTTGAACGCTATGTAGCCTTCCACAAGCTGCTCCACTTCCTTGATGTTGTTGATGAGAGCGACCGGCCTGCCTGTCGAAATGAAAATCTTCACTCCGCGTTGCTTTGCCTCCGCTATGGCATGGATGGTTGATTGGGGGATTCGGTGGGTTCGGAACGAAACCAACGTGCCGTCGATATCAAAAAAAGCTGCTTTGATTGTCATATTCTCCTGAAATTTGTGTGCAAAGATACGAAAAAAAAATCGTTAACTTGGCACAATGAACCGACAATCCTTTGCCTCCCGACAGCATTACAAACATAAAAAAAGCCTTGACTGATATCGCATCAACCAAGGTTCCAATACTAAAACTAAATTAACCACTAAAAAAACTAATGCAAAGGTAATAAGTTTTTGTAATAGGTGCAAATAATGGGGAAAGTTTTTCCTTTATTTTATCTTTATTTAATTTTTTCTCGTTTATTCTTAAAATATATTTATTGTTTTTTCGGCTTATTTTATACCTTTTGCTTTTTGTTCGTACATCATTTATATCATGAAGGCAGCTTGTTCAATCGCCTGAAATCCCGTGTTTACCGAGGTTCTGTGGGCCGTTGCCCGATGGGTGGGGAAGGCTTCTGTGCTTTTTGCGCCACAAACCAGTCTGCCACGGCGATGCGGTTGCCGTCTGGCGGAAGGCTCGATGATGCCCTTCTGCATTTCCGACCTTCATCTCCCAGTTTTCGTTTCCCGTGCTCCCGATGGGCGACGAAACAGAGAAAAATGTTCCGTCCGATAGTCATAACCTATAAAAGAATGACGGGCAATGATGCGGAATTGAAGATTTTTTTGTACGTTTGCAGTTGTAAAGCCCCAACTCCCGACAGTTATAGTTCAGTCGTGGGTTACAAAAGCGACAATCAGATGAGACGTTTACAGACTATTATCCTACTCCTCGCGCTGCCATTGATGGTCGTGGCCCAGCGACCGGCCAGTCATCGCATCCCCAAAGATGCCATCTTCTACAACAGTAAGTGGCAAGGCGTCAGCCAAGCCGGTCAAGCGGCCTACTATCGGCTGCTGGCTGTTGATGACAGAGGTCAGAAAATGTTTTACGATTACTACATCACTGGCCAGCTGCGCGCCGAGAAACACTACGTTAGCATCAACCGGAAGGACGACCGTCGCACGGTGCTCACGGGAGTGGCGCGCACCTTCCACCGGTCGGGACGTGTGGAGTCGATCATGCGTTATAAGGGTGGGAAGGCCCATGGGCGAGCCGTCTCGTTCTATCCCAGTGGCATGGTGGGCATGAAGCTCAACTACAACAACGGATTGCTCAACGGAACCACCTACACCTACAACGAATCGGGGAAACTTGAATACACCACCGTCTGGCGTAACGGCTCAAAGGTGAGCGAACAGCGAGGAGGCCACGACAAATACATCAGCCAACAGACACACACCGACAGCTTCTGCGAAGAGTATCGGAAGGACGAGCCCCTCATCATGGCGCAGGCACAGGCCGTTGCGTCGGGAATGGACCAGCAAAAGCCCGTCGCCTGGTCAGGGGAGCGTGAGCTGCCGTCGCACAAAACCATTGCCGACGTTGCGCGGAGCGAGACCCCCGTGGCTGACAACGGCAATGTTTCGCCGAGTGGATTTGAACGGGAGAAGACCGAGTCGGAAAGACTTGCCGAGACCGTTCGCTATCCAGAGCCAGGGATTGCTGAGCCGTCGGCACACGAAACGCCAGCGACGGTTCCGCCAGTTGCAGACATCCAGTCGAAACCAACCACCAAAAAAGGAGCAAGGGCCCAGCTGAAGCGGGGAAAAGTCACCGATGCTGCCGCTGTCGGCGCCGCCACCGCCGCCCGTATCGCCACCACCCAAGTGCCGAAACCTGTACGACAAGAAGCCGAAAAGCCAGCCGAGCCATCACATCCAGCCATCCCCCGTGCCAAGGGAGAGTTCTCCTTTGCCGCCCTTTACCAGCTTTTGGCAGGCGGAGAGAACCGCACCAACGAACTGACCTTCTTCGATTCGTTGGCCGCCAGTCACGGTCTCACACTGTCGCAGACCATCAAGGGCCACGGGGCGCAGAAGGAACTCGCCTACAATCATAACATGTACTACGACGATGAGTCGGGAAAGGACATCGTTTCGGGCGAGAACCCACGTCAGATGGGATTCTTCGGCGTCGGCATGGGTAACCGTTTCACCATCCAGCGCATCAATCTCTATACGAGTTCGGCCGACGAAATGACGCATTTGGCAGAGGATGCACTGGCGCAAGGGTTCACGGTGCTGGGCGGAGGAGACTTCCGTGACATGGACGGCAACTTCGTTTTGCAGCATCCCGCTCACAACAAGGCAGGCGATCCCTATGCCGTCATCGTCATCTTCACCCACGTCGATGGCGCGTATGCAGGGCTTTACCACGTGCAGTTGGAAGCAAAATAACCCCGTCTTCAAGCACCGTCAAAACAATAGATGAGCTATGACAAAGTGAAAGGTGAGCTATGACAAAGTGAAAGGTAAGCTATGACAAGGTGAAAGGTAAGGTATGACAAAATAACGGAAAACTGAAAGAGTCAGAATAGGATTATGGAAATCAGACAACTCAAATATTTTTTGATGGTAACAGAGACGTTGAACTTCTCGACAGCAAGTCGCCGACTGTTCATTTCGCAAAGCAATCTGTCGCAGCAGATCAGCCAACTCGAACAGGAAGTCGGTCAACCCCTCTTCGAGCGTAACAGTCATGAGGTTCATCTCACAGAGGCGGGACGTGAATTTGCACCAGTGGCGCGCAAAGCCATAGACTCCGTGACCGAATGCATGGAGCACATGACCGATTTGCAGAGCCTTCGGACGGGAGAGCTGAACATCGGTGTGACCTTCTCTTTCGCTTCCATCGTCACCAAAGCCGTTATCGCCTTTCTCAGGCAATACCCCAAGGTGAAACTCAACATCCGTTACGACTCGATGGAGGAACTGATGGAGATGCTCAAGCAACGAGAGATAGACATTATGCTGGCTCTCAGCTCACCGAAAGGCGACGCAGCCATCGACCGCCGCCCACTTTTCGCCAACCGGCTGGCTGTCATCGTCAGTCGCAACCATCCCCTCTACCATGCCGATGGCATCACCCTCGACGAGCTTCAGCACTACGACCTTGTGCTCCCTTGCCGTGGATTGCAGGCCCGCAACACATTCGAGAAACTCATTGATCGCACCGACTACAGCTACAAAGTGAAGGTGGAAGTCAACAACGTCAGCCTTTTGCTCGACCTTATCAGTCATGCCAAATACGCCACCATACTGGCGGAATCGACTATCATCAAGAGCCACGACCTCAGAGCAATCCCCATCATCGCTGAGGGCAATGAAATCAGCGGATGCATCCACCTGCTCAAGGGCGCATACGTGAAGTGTTCGACACAGGAGTTCATCAAAATGATTACCCAGACCACAGCGGTCATGGTGCAGCGGGCCTTGGATTGAGTCGCCTGAGACCATCGTTGCCACCTGCTATTAGTTTCAATGATACCAGCAATCGGTAGAATCAGTAAACAATGATTCTGCCGATTGTCGTAAATCCATACCTTTGCCACAGATTTACAATTATCAATTTAATTTTGAAATATAAAAGGATATGGATTTATTGCAGAATCTTTTTTGTGGATTCCCTGATTTCTGGGGCGGCGGAGTGGCTCATTCTGTCCTGATTGTGTCAATCGTGATGGCTCTTGGGCTGCTCTTGGGCAAGATCAAAGTAAAGCAAGTGTCGCTGGGACTTGCCTGGGTGTTGCTCGTCGGCATACTCTTCGGGCAGTTCAACATGACCCTTGAGCCCAACTTACTCCACTTTGTGAAGGAACTTGGGTTGATCATCTTCGTCTTTGCCATCGGCCTTCAGGTAGGCCCTGGTTTCTTCTCGTCGTTCCGTCGCGGAGGTCTTGCGCTCAACGGACTGATGCTGATGGTCCTTGCCATGAGCATTCTGATAACGCTCATTATCAAGTATGTCGCCAATATCCCCATGCCCACCATGGCAGGCATCCTCTCCGGTGCGGTCACCAATACCCCGGCGCTCGGTGCGGCACAGCAGGCAACGACCGACATCTTCGGCATTGACGCACCAAAGATTGCCATCGGCTATGCCGTCACTTATCCCATGGGTGTGCTGGGCGTTGTTCTCTCATTCATTATCCTTCGCTACGTGCTGCGCATCAATCTCCGAAAGGAAGAGGAAAATGCCTTTCGCGGACTCGGCAGCACAGAGAGGTTGAGCATTCGCCACATCACCGTCGAGGTGGACAATGAGCGAATCATCGGCAAGACGATAGGCGAAATCAGCCAGTTTGCCAAGTGCGACTTCATGGTCACACGCATTGTGTTCAAGGACGATGACTCAACATGCCACATTGTTTCAGGAAACACCATGCTACACGAGGGCGATCGTATCGGCGTGGCTATCGCTCCGAAGGACGTTGCCATCATGAAGGCACTCTTCGGACAAGTGATTGACTTCGACTGGACGAAGTTCGACAGCATCATGAATGTAAACCGATTCTTGGTTTCCAATACTTTACTAAACGGCAAGGCCATTAAGGAACTCAATATCAGGTCGCGCTTTGGGGCAAACGTGGCGAAAGTAACCCGCAACGGTATCGACTATGTTGCCGTTCCTGACTTCGTGTTGCAGACTGGTGACGTACTGACCGTTGTTGGCACAGAAAACGCACTGGCACACACCGATTCTGAAGTGTCGAAGCGCAACAATCGCACTTCCTACGGTGACCTTATTCCTATCTTTATAGGCATAGCCTTCGGCTGTGTGCTCGCCCATATTCCTTTCATCATTCCAGGACTGCCGCAGCCTATTAAGTTTGGACTGGCTGGCGGACCAATGATTATCGCCATACTGATGGGCTATTTCGGAACGAAGCATCATCTGCTGAACATCGCCACTTTCTCATCGGGCAACATGCTGCGTGAAATCGGCATCACGATGTTCCTCGCCTGTGTGGGATTGCAGGCCGGTCGCGATTTCATCTCAACCGTTGTCACTGCCGAAGGGCTGCAGTGGGCAGGCTATGGACTGGCTATCACCATGCTGCCGATACTCATCGGGGGCATCATCGGCCGCTATTTCATGCACCTCAACTTCTTCACGCTGATGGGAGTGCTGTCGGGCGGCAACACGAACCCTCCGGCACTGGCCTATGCTAACGAACTGACTTCCACCGATGTACCGTCTATCGGCTACACGATTGTTTACCCCTTGGCCATGATTCTGCGCATCATCATCATTCAGGTGCTCATCATGTCTATCGTCTAAATAAAACGTTTACAACATGCAAGGAGACAAATCCTCAAAGCCCGAAAGATCGATGGAACTCGACGAGCTGCTGCTTCACGAGGAAGCGGCGCTGCGACGACAGGCCATTGATGACGAACGAAACATGACCGAGCACGAACTGCGCCGCAAACTCAACCTACTTGTGCGCACAGGTGCCATCCTCATGTCGAGCAATGCCGACTGTAACAGAATCATGCGTAACCTACGACGCTGCGAGGCTTTCCTCGGACTGCCTGAGGAGTATGTTCACATTCACCTTGACTACGACATCATCATGGTGAACATCAGCGA
Organism: Prevotella corporis DSM 18810 = JCM 8529; assembly: GCF_000430525.1. GTDB lineage: Bacteria > Bacteroidota > Bacteroidia > Bacteroidales > Bacteroidaceae > Prevotella > Prevotella corporis. Next base: position 10,970 of record NZ_AUME01000033.1, read on the forward strand.
CGAGCGACACTCGTTCTCCAAATACCAGCGGTGCGACCACCACGTCATCGAGTTCACTGTCATTTCGCGCGTCAGCAAGATGCTTTGGCAGGCGCTGCGTGAGGACTGGAGTCTCGATAGGTACGAAGAGGAACTCGATGCGCTGAGTCACGTGCCGAAGAACTACACCCCTTGGATGATAGCCGTGGCCGCTGGCTTTGCGTGTGGTGGCTTCTGTGTGCAGTTCGGGTGCGACTGGACGGCCTTCTTCTATGCATCGCTGCCCGCTATACTGGGCTTCAGACTGAAGATGTGGCTGGCACGGCACGACATTAACACCTATGTGGCAATAGCTGTCAGTGCCTTTTTAGCCACCATACTGGCCTGGCTCACTTCCTTTCTGTCGCTCGACCCGGAGATTGCGGCGAGCGTTCCGGCATTCATGCATAGTGCCACGCCCTACCATCCGTTGATGGCCTGCACGCTGTTCATCGTCCCCGGTGTGCCGCTCATCAACTTTGTCAGCGACATGGTGAGCAACCATGTGTCGGTGGGTGCGACAAGGGCCTACACTACGTTGATGATGCTGCTCGCCATGTCGTTCGGAATTGTGCTGGCCATTCAGATTTGCGGCATCGACAACTTTGTGAAGGACCTCAGCATGACGCCCCACAACACTTATTTCGACTATGCTTTGGCAGCGGCCATCTCGGCGATGGGTTTCTCAACCATCTACAACACGCCGCGGCGCATACTCCCTGTGCTGGCCATTTCAGGCATCATTGCCGTCTGCACGCGCAACTTCGTCAACCTTGGGGAGAGCAACGGCAACGTGGGACTCGACCAGGGCATCATCATCGGCTCGTTCGTCGGCTCGGCACTCATCAGCCTTATTGCCACCCGGCAGATGGTGTGGCACAACATTCCCCATCAGGTCATAGCCATTCCGGCGGTCATTCCCATGATTCCCGGTGTGCTCATGTATCGCTCGCTCTTCGGTTTCATTGAGATGACGGGCGTCGTCGGCGAGCTGACGGTGGCCTTCAACTACGGCATCAAGGCCAGTCTCGTCATCCTGTTCATAGCGCTGGGAGTGGCTATACCCAATATTTTCGTCAGGCGGATGATTGAACCGAAGTCGATGCTACGCCTGCTCAAACTCGTTCAGGCACGTCGCACGAAGCACAACGAGATGACTCATCTGTCGGAACTCTCGTAGTGGCAGGCGATGGGGGCAGATACTGACTGACGATTTTTACCTAACTGTGTTGTCGGCGGAGCACTGTGTCGCGATAATCCGTAAACTACTGACATGGTGACTTGAAAAAGCGGCATTGCTTCCGCCACACTTCAAAGCCTACACAGTGTCAGCGTACGATTCTTATTGGATTGTACGCTGTTTTTTTGATAGGGTGTGAGCGGTCTGCGGGTGACGTATTCCGAAGCCATTGCGCTGTTGAGCGATGCCGAAAAGTCACCAACGGAACGACATCTGTAATCGACATTGAATCAGTATTTTACACTTCGCTTCCCAAAAGGTGAGCCTTTGCAAAACAAAAGCTGACCTTTTGTCGAGTGAAAGGTCAGCTATGATGTTGCAAAAGGTCAGCTATGATGTTGCAAAAAGTCAGCTATATATAAATAGGTGTCGTGGGGTCGTAGTCTTGTCACGTGACTCCCATCTGTCGATTCGTTTGGCAGCGCCTATTTTTTCAGTGTGACGATGATGCGACTTTTGCCGTTTCCCATCTTCTCCACTTTCATTTCCTTGATGGTTGCTGAGCTTATTTTCTTGAGTTCGTCCATCGATGACATCTTGCCGTCGATGAAAAGCTCCTCTATCGGAGCGTCGCTCTTTGCCTCTGCTGCCATGTTGCCACCCGTGCGGTGCGTTTCCATCGTCATGGAAGTGCTGCCTGTCTTGCCACTATTGCATCTTCCAAAAACCTGTTGAAACGAGTGGGAAGACCGAAGCAGAGAAAAATGCAAACATTTATTCAGATTTTTCTTTGCGTTTCAATAATTATTGCTAACTTTGCACTGGCTTAAGGTTCACCGCAAGGTGATTAAAAGGGAACTGGGTGTGAATCCCAGACAGTCCGGCTGCTGTGAGTTGTCCTTATTAGACACAAACAGAGACCACTGAACGAATGTTCGGGAAGGCGTTTGTGATCAGGCAACAAAGTCAGAAGACCTGCCTCTGCCCCTGCTTCGACGTAGCCTCTTGGGATAGGCGAGGAAGTTAGAGAAACAGACGTTAGCAAATGATCTGCTGAATAAAGCCCTCATAGGGTATCCACTCTCAGTTTCCATATCGTGCAGTATCGATAATGCCACGGTATTGAGGCAGGGGATGGGGTGCAGTATTATATTTCTAACAGAAGTTTTGAATAATAAAAATGAATAGCAACTTATGAAACAGAGATTACTATCAGTTACATTGTCTCTCGTTTTGTCTGCATTCCTTGCGTTGCCAGTGGTAGCGCAGACGAATGCGACAATCGTAAAGCTTGAGACAGGTGACAAGACCATTACGGTGGGTGACTCACCAGTGATGTTCTATGATGATGGAGGCGCCGATGGTGGCATAGCCAAGGACCTTCAAGGAACGGTGACGTTCACTCCGCAGAATTCCAGCAAGAAGATCATGATCGATTTCACCATGATGTCGCTGGCAACGGGTACCATGTACGGACAAACCGTCTATGTATATAATGGTACGAAAGTAACAGCGGAAAACCTCCTCGCCACGTTCAACGGGACGAAGACAGGCAAAGTGAAATCAACTTCGCCCGACGGCGCACTCACCGTGAGGCTGAAGAACAATGCCTACATGAAGGGTAAGGGCTGGGAAGCAACCGTTTCGCAGTTCGAGCCGCTGCCGATGAAACTCGATGCAGTGGAAGTGGCTCAATATACCGAGGGCACAGTGTGTGCAGGCGATCTCAATCAGCCCATCCTCTCGTTCAATCTGAAAACATCTGAGACTGCGCCTGTACTGAAAACGCAGAAGTTCCGCTTTACGACGAATGGAACACAGGCACAGGTTGGACATGCCACATTATATTTTACGAAGGCTACCAATACATTCGCCACTACTAAAAAATTGGGTGAAGCTGAAGTGACAGCCGATGAATTTGAGATTACAACAACCGAACCGCTCGCTCTTTTCGAAGGCAACAACTATTTCTGGCTTGCCTACGACATAAAGGAGACGGTCACTGACGGACAGAAGATAGACGCATCGCTCACCAATGTGCGACTCAGCGACGCCGATCACGCAGTAGGGGCAGAAGGAAACCCCGACGGCGACCGAACGGTTGAGAATATTGTGGTAGCGACCGATGGCACAAAGACCATCAATGTCAACAACTCCATCAAGTTCAAGAGCAACGTTGGCGACGCAACCAGATACGAAGGAGGAAACCAGGACCGTATCGTCATCTTCAAACCGATGCATGCCGGCAAGACGATGCAGATAGATTTCGAGTCGTTCTACCTCGCCTACTCGTCAAGTAGCTACTACGGTGTGAAGGCGAAATTCGTCATCTACGAGGGACAGGGAACCAGAGGAAAGGTGCTCTGGGAACTCAAATCGACCGCCGATAAGGAAGTAGGACCAGGCAAGACCATTCGCTCTGAGGCTGCCGACGGTGCACTCACGGTGCTCTTCAATCCAAAAGAGCACGCCTCACCCTACACCGATAAAGGTTGGGTGGCTACCGTTTCGGAGTACGCTCACCAGCCAATGGCACTCAAAGAAGTGACTGCCAACCAGCTGTCAACTGAAATAGTGGCTGCAGGGGCTAAGGATCAGGAAATCATCAGCTTTAATATCAAGACCGTAGGCGACCAGAACAAACTGACCGTCAGTGGCATTACGCTCGACATGAAGGAGTCACGGGAGAGCGTCGCTAAGGTTACAGTGCTCGGAACGGCTGCAAAGGACAACACTGCCAGCGCAAACGTATTGGCAGAGGTCACCGAGCTCGGCTCAGCCAATACCATCGACATCGCTTTCGCTGCACCTGTTGAACTCGCTGAGGGCGACAACTGGTTCCGAATCCGCTACGACGTGAAGGACGAAGCTGCCGCAGAGAAGAAACTCGACGCAGCCATTACGGCCATTAAGCTCAACGACCAGGTACAGAACGTCACCGCCGATCCAAAGGGAGAACGCATTATCAAGAATATTCTTAACCTTAAGAGTGGCAATAACGGTACGAAAGTTGTTCCTGACGACACCTCACTGATGTTCTACGATGACGGAGGAGAGAGTGGAAAGGAATCGAAGAACTTCGATGGCACCATCACTTTCGCACCCGTGTCTCCGGGTTATGGCATCAAACTCACCGCAAAGAACTGGACACTCGTCTATGGCGATAAGTTCCGGGTGTCTTATGGCGCAGAGGCCAAGGAGACTCCAGACAAGGAATTCGACTCTTACAACAAACTGGACTTCATCGTTTCGAAGTCAGCAGATGGCAAACTTACCGTCAATTACAAGACAGGATCCTACGTAGGCAACGGCTTCGCCGTAGAAGTGACGAGCGTCAAGCTTCAGAAGATGGCCGTTAAGTCGGTCAAGACTGTGGCGGTGGCACCTGAACAGACACTGAAGGGACAGACAGACCTCCCGATGCTTCGTGTTGATGTTGAGGCGGAGGGTGACTTTGGCTCAACCGACGTGACCAAATTCATCGTCAACGCCACGGAGAATGCCATCATCGGCAAGGCGAGAATCTACGCAACAGACACTGTTTCCGCATTCTCCACGACCAAACTCTTTGCAGAGGGAGCGTCAACTCCATACGAATTTGACGGGAAATATACCATCAGCGACCGTGGTATCTATAAATTCTGGGTGGCTTACGACATTGTTCCGACTGCCACTGTAGGCCAGAAGGCAATGGCAGAACTGGCTTCTGTCACCAGTACGGCAACGCTGACACCCGAAACCGCCGTTACTGCCACAACAACCGTTAGGGCAGGATTCAGCGGAAACATAACCGTCGGACACGAAGAGAAATACAAGACAATACAATCGGCCATCGATGCCGTCAGCAGTGGTATCGAAGGACCAGTGAATATCACCGTGAAGCCGGGTATTTACAAAGAGCACGTCAATATTCCGCAAATCCCTGGCATGTCGGCCGTGAACGTTCTGACCATCGAATCATCGACAGGCAACTACAATGACGTGAAGATCTACAACGATAACTACATCAGCAGCGGATACTCCGACGACCAAATGGCCCGCGAATACGGAATCGTGACCTTCGATGGAGGAGATTACGTGACGCTACGTGGAGTTGAGATCTATACAGAGCAGATCAATTATCCAGCGGTTGTTCGCGTTCGCAATGTGAGTCAGCACGTAACAATAGAGAATTGCTACCTGCATGCACCTATTTCAACCAACTATCAGCAGGATATCAACCTCCTTGAGATGTACTCTCCTAACGAAGCGAACAAGAATAACGACTATATCACCGTTAAGAACAACATCTTCGAGGGTGGTTACAAAGGCCTTCACCTCGGTGGAACCAGCTATGTCAAGCTGCCGAAGGAGATTGGCGGACAGGTGGTTGGCAATACTTTCCGCAATCAGGGAGCAAAGGCCATCTACGCAAAGAAAGAAACCAATGTGAAAATCATTGGCAACACCATCGAAAACAATACCACCGACAAGTCGGACTTCAATGGTCTCGACCTCGATGGTGAGGGACAGATACAGATTGAGGGCAATAAGTTCTATCTTGACACCAAGAATTACTCCGGCGCCATCTACGTACGCTCCATCACTGCCACAGCTGAGGCACCGGCAAGCATCATCAACAACGTTGTCATCACCAACTCAAGCAACAACAGTACCTATGGTATCAAGATGGGAAGAAAGTCTGAAAATGTCAACGTGGCGCACAATACGGTTCGTTTTACGGGAACAGCGACCAAGGGATCCGTGTTCTGGGCGAACGATAACATGAGCAATGTGAACCTCACACAGAACCTCTTGCAAAACGACGCTGGCGGTTACATCTACCGTTTCTACAAGACCGACAACGTTCGGACAGTGAACTACAGCAAGAACAATATCTTTACCACTGGAAAGGTGCTGGCTTTCCCGAAGAAGGATGTGGCAACGTTTGACGACTGGAAGGCGATGTCGAATGAGACGGGCAGCTTCAACGAGGCAGTGGAGTTCCTCGACGCAAAGATTCTTGAGCCGAAGAGCGAGGGTAACCTCCGTAAGACAAGTCCTTTGGCCTACGTTAAGACCGATGTTACTGGTGCGACGCGTGACGCTGAGCATCCAACTATAGGTGCATACGAGTTCGACGCTACGACCGACGCACCACAGATGGCAACCGATTACCCATCAGTGACCAACATAACGGACAACTCCGCCGTCGTGAATGTCAAGGCGGACAAGAACGGAAAGGGCTATATCGTCATCAAGAAGAAGGGCGAATCAGCTCCGACAAAGGATGAAATCATCGCTGCCGGCAACACCGTCACATTCGGAAACGGCGACGTTGCGTCCTATAACGCTACCGGACTGGAAAAGGATGATACATACGTGGCTTACATTGTGCTTGTGGATTTGCGCGGAAACCAAGGCGAAGTCGTGGCAAGCAAAGAGTTTGTAGCTACCTCTGCACCAGCTCCTATTGAGATGAAGGCGCCGAAAGTAGTTGCCAAGAACAAGACAATAGCCCTCGGCGAGGCAGCCAACTTGAAGGCCACCATCAGCGAAGGCAAGGAGCCTTATACTGTGAAGTGGGTCAATGGCAAACATGAGGAAGTGGCAACCGATGTTGTTCCGACCGAGAACGATGATTACATCGTGACCGTTACCGATGCTAACGGCATGTCGGCATCAGACACCTGCCGTGTGATGGTGACCGGCGACGCTGTGACAGCCACCTTCGAGAACCTCTATCTTGACAAAGAGAGTTACTGGAACGGAAGAGTGAACAAGTTCAGCTCATTCGTCAGTGGTACATACGAGTTTGATAACAAGTGCTATCCTGAGATGGCGACTTGGTTCTACTATGGTTACTCCAACCGAACATCGACCACTTTCGGTGGACTCGACGACCAGTTCAACAGTGCTGTCGGACATGGCGTTGATGGTTCGGAGAACTACGGTGTGGCTTATCCGCAGAATGGCAAGATAAAAGTGACCAACAAGGCGGACGGTGACTTAATCCGCGGATTCTATATCACCAACACTGCTTGGGTCGTTGATGCTGTGAAGAACGGCGACGGCATGTCGAAGCCCAATCCAAGGGTTGGCTTCCAGAAGGGTGACTTCTTCAAACTGATTGTCACTGGCAACAAATCAGACGGCACAAAGAAAACTGTTGACTTCTATCTTGCCGACTATCGCTCGGAGAAAGAGGCCGATCACTACGTCATAGATTCGTGGGAGTGGCTCGATCTTCGTGAATTGGGCGAGGTTAAGTCACTGACGTTCAAGTTCGACGGAACAAAGCGCAATGCACCGGGTGCCAACGGCATCACCACTCCTTGGTACTTCTGTTTCGATAACTTCAATGGCGAGCGTCCAGTCAAGGACGCAGGCACACAGTCTGTTGCCGAAACGATGGATATTGCCTCACTCTTCACACCTGACGGTTCAGATGCCACCATCACATACGAGATTGTTGAGGGCACGAACGTCAACTCTGAGGTGAAAATAACAGACGATGGAAAACTCGTTGTCACAGGCAAAAACAAGGAAAAGTTCACCGTTGTGGTGAAGATGACACAGGCTGGAAAGTCGCAGTATGTGCGCATACCAGTCGATTACACTACAGGCATCCACACAGTCAATGCTTCGGCCGACGATGCCTCAGTGAAAATATTATCAGGAGAAATTGTAGTAACTTTAGCCAACACACAATTTAAGGTAGAAGTCTATACAACTTCTGGTTTGCTGGTTGAGAAAACCTATGCTAACGGAAGAGCTGCGGTACGTTTACCACAAGCAGCGAAAGGTATTTATGTAGTAAAGATTGATACAGGAAACAAACTTATCAGTAAAAGTATTGTTGTGAAATAATACAAGTATTCTTTAATTCCGCTTTTTCAATGAAGCCGTGTATCGTTGATGATACACGGCTTTGTTTATTTTTGGCGGTCCAACCTTATCGGGAACGTGGTCCATCGGTCTTTCTTATTTCAGCCGTTGGTTGCCGTTGGGGAGGATACGGTTGCCATTGGTACGGATGACAGATGTTTTTGGTGAGGATAGGGATGCCGTTGGTGAGGGTGGCAGATGTTTTTGATGAGAATACGGTTGCCGTTGGTGAGGGTACAGATGCTGGTAGAGAGGCTACCGCCGTTCAGGAGCTTTGAAAGAAGTTTCTGCAGCAGTGCTATCTGCCACTTTCTGTAGATAGAACGCATAGCGGAAGGCAAGGGGAGAGTACGCCGTAAACGAACGACAGCCGGAAAACACCTGTGTGATTTCCGGCTGTCGTTGTCGTTATGCGCGTTTATCTGCCTGTATTGGGCAGTATCAGTCTGGCCACCCGTATGCCCGTATTGTAGGGACGAGCCATGAGATAGTGGTAGAGCGTTTCCGTTGGCTCAACCACGGCATTGCCGTTCTTCGTCAGACTCGATGCGTTGATGAGGTGCAGTCCGTCCTTGTGCCACACTGCTATGCCGAGATGTGTGGTGTCGAGGTTCTTTTTGTTGGTGACGAGCGCTATGAGGTCGCCGTCGTGCACCACGCTACGCATTAGTGCCACGTTTTTGAGTTGCTGTTTGGGAATGTAACGCACGCTGGTTCCGTTCGTTGCATCCTCCAAGGCTTTGATGGCACTCACCCGTCGGGGGTTGTTGCGCAACATGTCGTAGGCACTTTGGTTTTGGCTCATGTAGTTGATTTTCAGCTTTTGGACGGCGGTGAACGGCGGATTGGGTGTGCTGATCTCCTCGACGAATCCCATTCGTTCGTTGTCCGTCAGCCACCAGTGGAAGTAGTGCAGCCGGTTCTCATAGCTCAGTTTTCCTCCTCGGTAGCGTATTTTCGTCAGCATGTCAGCGAAGTCGTCAAAAGTGGTCAGCCCCCTGTCGATGCAGAGCACCATTGCCACCACGTTTTCGAGATAAGTGGTGCAGTCGAGCTCATCCAAGTTGACGACCAACTTCTCCGAACTGTTCCTGTCGAGTGTGTGTGCCACGTATGGTTTGCCTATGAACAGTCGTGCCACACGGAGTATCATCTCCCCTTTGGTGAGCTTTTTCCTCATTGTGGCGAGCTCTTTGAGTGTCTTTTCCACCCTTGTCCTGTCGGTCGTTGAGCCTTTGCTTTTCGGTGTCTGTTCTTTGGTTGGCCGTTGCTTTTGTGCCGTTGTCGTCGTCACACTGTTTGGCTTTCCACTGGTAGCCTGTTCGGTCCTGTTGGCCCTGATATTGCACGATGCGAGCGTTGCAATGGCCATCAGCGATACGTATATTTTTTTCATGTTGGTTAGTCTTTCTTTTTCTTTTTCTTCATTCCTTTCTTCCCGAAGTTAACGCCTGCGTAGAGATTCACGCTCCCAAAGAAGTTATTGGTTGAGAAACGGCTTCTCCTATAGTTGTATGCGTGTAGGATGGCGCTCATTCCAGCATACCATTTCGTATCGTTCCACACGATTCCGAAACGTCCCGTGCCGTCGATGTTCAGGTTTTTGAACGAGAACTCGCGCAGCGATAGGTGCTTTCGTTCAACATCGCCCGTGCTTCGCTTATAGGCCAGTCCCATTGTCAGCGATGCGGCCATCAGCCAGTTGCGGGCGAACACCCAGTTGTAGGCATATCCCCCCGACACGGCGAAGTCAGAGTATTGCACTTTGCCAAACATCATCGTGCTGTCGAGCTGCGCTTTTTCTGCGTTAGGTCCCAGACGGTCGCTGATGAGCTGGTTGAGTGCGTTCCAGTCAACAGATAGTGTGTGTTTCGTGTATCCGATTCCGATGAGTGGGCTTCCTGCCGATCTTCGCTGCACGGTGCTTTGGCTGAATGCCGCAGGATAGGAGAATCGCCGATGGTTGAAGATGTAGTAGATGTTCAGTCCCTTGATGGTGGATGTGAGTCCTCCGAACTGTGCTCCTTCGACGGCCCTTGTGTCTATATTCTCTTCGAGTTTCAATGTCCTTATTTTGTAGTCGTTGCCCGTTTTGCGATAGTAGAAGTCGATTCCGACCATCGAACTGTAGAGGCTTAGGTCGTATTCCTGCCGTTGATGGTCTTGATGCTTTAGGTTGAGGTGTTTGATGTCGATAGTGTAGCCGAGGAATATCCATCTCCATCCGAAGTAAGGACCTATCCTGATGTTGGGTTCGGGTGCGAAGGTAATGCTCTGTCCCTCCTTGTTGTTGAGCCTATAGACTTCGTATGTGTTGGTGTTTTGGAGCATTACGGTGAAGTTGTAGTGCTGTGGCTCGATGTAGTTGGAGTCGATATCGTTGAACCGGTACAGTGTGTTTTTTGCTTTGTGCAGCTGTCGTTGGTACCATCGGCTTGTCGTATCTACCCTCATCCATCGTATCGAGTCGGCCGTGGTCATCTCGTCCGTCCTGTTTGCCTTTATGTTGAATGATGCCACGATGAGGAGCAGTGTGGCGATGGCGAGTCTGATGTGCCAGTATAGAGTGTTTGTTGTGAAGCGCATTTAAATCTTGCCTAATATACGGTCCATCACCCAGTTAGTAGGGGTGGCGCTGATGCTTGTGGAGTCGCATTTTCCGAAGCCCTGTAAGTCCTCGACCACTGCCTTGATGAGTGGCAGTTGCACGTGTTTCGGGTTGGGCACTTCAATGTTGTGTTGTCCGTCGCTGGTGTAGAGTTTGATGGGAGTGTAGTTATAGACCGAGAAAGCCACGCGTCCCTGTGTGCCGAATATCTCGATGCTGTCTTCTCTTGCGCTCTCGTGCGATGCGAAACTCCATGCCCCACTTCCGTTGAGTCCGTTTTCAAATCTGAATACGGCATTAACGGTGTCCTCAACGTCGTAAAGTCCGGCGCGGTTGGCCGTGTATCCGTGTGCTTTGACGATGATTCCGAAAAAGTACTGTAGCAAATCGATCTGGTGTGGTGCGAGGTCGTAGAAGTATCCTCCACCCGATATGTTCGATTGCAGTCGCCAGGGCAGCGAATCGTTCAGGTTGTAGTCCAGGTCGCGTGGCGGAACGGCGAATCTAACCTGCACTGTGAGCACCTTGCCGATGGTTCCTTGGGCCACAATCTCCTTGACTTTGTTGAAATAGGGTAGCTTTCTCCTGTAGTAGGCCACAAAACAAGGTACTCCCGTTTGTTCGGAGACGCGGTTGATGCGTACGCAATCCTCATACGATGCTGCCAGTGGCTTCTCAATGTAGCACGGCTTTCCGGCCCTCATGGCCATGATGGCATAGGTGGAGTGCGCCGATGGCGGTGTGGCAATGTAGATGGCATTCACGTTGGGATTGTCCATGAGCATCTGTGCGTCGGTGTACCAGTTCTTGATTCCGTGTGCGTTGGCATAGGTGCGGGCTTTCTTCACGCTGCGGCTGAACACCGCTTCTACGTGCGAGCCTGCCACTTCGTTGAAGGCCGCCCCTGATTTCTGTTCCGACACCTCACCACATCCTATAAAACCCCAGTTGATCTGTTTCATGCTTGCTACTTTTCTGCAAATATACAAAAATTCTCTCACACTGCTCCATCTGCCCGATGATTTTCGATTGGCAGTCTCATTTTTTTGTCGTTCTGAAGTAAAGAATCTTTACACAGTGAATTTTTTTTGCAGCGTTGCAAACCGTTGAATTACAGTAATATACGTTTTGGCTGGCGAAACCTTAGCTTTTACTGTGTGAAAGCTCATCTTCGAGCTTGTCATTGTTGACCTTTCGCCATGCCGAAGGTCAGCTTTGGCAGTTTGTTTTGATTTTTTTCTTACAATCGTGGCTGGTGTTCCACTCCCAAATGGGCGGTCAGACGTTGTCAGGATGCCCTGCATTCATTGTCGAATGCTGAACTTGTCGTCTGGCCCCCAGTGTGTTGTAACCCCATGTTAACGTATTCTTAGGAATAGTGTAACGTCGTTTTCGCACTTTTGAAACGCTGGTATCGTACCTTTGCACCGTACAAATATTGCTGAAATAGGAATTAGAAAGATGAAATTTTTTAGGTTGAATATAGGTGTTTACAAATTGTTTTTTATGGATTAGAATGAGCCGAAGCAGCTGACTTGTTGCGAAACCCGTTAGCGTGCCGAAGCCATTGTGTTGATGATGCGATATTATCGGCCGTCCGAATCAAAGTTTTGAAGATAATTGAGAGCGTATGATTCTCTCTGTGTAAGTTTTATTTAGATTGTATTCCCAAAGGGGGGTGGCCCGCATGGTGGTCTCCTCCCTTGTCGTTTGACCCGCTGGCGCGAAAATAATATGCGCCCATCTGCGGGAAATGTCATATAAAATTGCTATCTTTGTCGTCACATTGCGCCGGCAGACTCTCAGTGGCAAGCCTGAGAACGGCATTTCTACGATACATACACCCATGCGTTTAGACAAGATATCCATCATCAACTACAAGAACATTCAGGCGGCATCGCTCAATCTGTCGCCCAAGATGAACTGCTTCATCGGGCATAACGGCGAGGGAAAGACCAATTTCCTCGATGCCATCTACTACCTGTCGTTCTGTAGGAGTTCGTTCAACCCGAAAGATTCCGAAGTGATGCGCCACGAAAGCGACTTCTTCGTGATAGAAGGCGACTATACCGCCGACGGAGGAGACAGCGAACAGGTGTATTGCGCTATGAAACGGGGAACGAAAAAGCACTTCAAGCGCAACAAGAAGGAATATAAGAAACTCTCTGAGCACATAGGGCTCATCCCGCTCATATTCGTTTCGCCAGCCGACAGCTCGCTCATCGAGGGCGGAAGCGAGGAGCGGCGCAGACTGATGGACGTGGTTATTTCGCAGTATGACCGACGTTACATCGACTCACTCGGACGTTACAACAAGGCATTGCTACAGCGTAACTCCATGTTGAAGCAGGACGACGAGCCCGACGCTACGCTCATGGAACTGCTGGAGCAGCAAATGGCCGAACTTGGCACCGACATCTATCGCAAGAGGGCAGCCTTCGTCAAGGAACTCGTGCCCGTTTTTCAGACCATTTACCAGCAGATTTCTCAGGACCGTGAGCAAGTGTCGCTTGAATACGTGTCGCACGCACAACGGGGCGACCTCCTCGACGTCATCAGACGCGACCGGGCGAAAGACCGTACCATGGGCTACTCGCTCCACGGCATACACAAGGACGACCTGACGATGAAACTCGGCGGCTATCCCATGAAGCGAGAAGGCAGCCAGGGACAAAGCAAGACATTCGTTCTCGCACTCAAGTTGGCACAGTTCAACTTCCTCCGACGGACCGCCGGCAACCGCACTCCCTTGCTTCTCTTGGACGACATCTTCGATAAGCTCGACGCCGACCGCGTGGAGCAAATCGTCAGACTCGTGTCGGGTGAGGATTTCGGGCAGATTTTCATCACTGACACCAACCGTGACCACCTCGACAGGATACTCCACAGTGGCGGTTCAGACTACAAACTCTTTGCCGTCGAGGACGGAGAGATAACAGAAAGGAACAGCGACGATGTTCAGGCGTAAGGTACAGACATTGACTGACGTACTCGGAAAGGCACTTCGGGATGGCGGACTGGAGTCTCCGCTGCTGCAGAAGCGCATCGTCGATGCGTGGGATGTCGTCGTAGGGCCTACCGTCTCGCGCTACACACAGCAGAAATACATCAGAAACCAGACCCTTTGCGTGAAAATCATCAACCCGGCGCTGCGCCAAGACCTTTCCATGATGCGCACACAGCTCGTCAAAAGGCTCAACGAACATGTCGGATCGTTCGTCATCGCCGAGGTGAGAATCTACTGACCGTGGGGCGGTGGCTCGGCAAGCAAGCGTCCTTGTCTCCGAAAACCCAATGACGTCGGTCATGAGTCAGACTATAATGAGGGCGACATCATCCTCGATGTGAGGTTCGGCGAATCGCCGAAAACAAAGAAAAGCCCATTTCAACACTCGTTTTTGAGTATTGAAATGGGCTTTCCCTATTGGATTGTTTCCAACAGAAAGATGTTCAAAAAGTCATTCGTGTTTTGCTCCGTCCTCCTTCACCACGTCCTCAAAGCACCTCGTCCACCTTCTGATCATGCTCGTCGGTGGGTATTCTGTCGAGCTTTTGGAAGTCGAAACAAATGCCAACCTTGTAGGCTTTGGGCACTTGGCGTAGAAAACGGTCGTAGTAGCCTTTGCCACGGCCGAGGCGATTGCGGTCGTTGTCGAAGCTCATGCCAGGCACTGCGATAAAGTCGATGTCGTCGTAGTCGGTGAATAGCTCGCCGATGGGTTCGAGAATGTGGAACGAACTCTCCGCCATGTCGTCAGGTCCGGTGTAGCGTCGTATCTCCATTTCTGTGTCGCTGATGACCACGGGTAGCAGAACGTTCTTTCCTGCCTCGACCATCTCGTCGGCGAAGCTGTGCGTATAAACCTCGTCGGGGAGCGAATGATAGAGGAGTAGTGTCTTTGCGGCCTTCAGTTTCGGATGGTTGCGAAGGCGGTCGATGACTTCAGCCGACCGTTCGCGCAGTTGTTCCTTGGTGAACTGTCGCTTTCGATTGCGGATTTCTTTTCGTAACTCTGATTTGTTCATATCAATACTAAATAGTGTGGCTTGCTTATTGCAGTGTTATAGCCGATTTGTTGTAGTCTGTTTCTTGGCCATCGGTCAACGACGGGGCAGTGTTCCTCGCTGAACGATGGGCCTTGATGGGAATGCGGCTCCCTTTTTGAACACCTCCCGTGCCTGTCTGATCATCTCGTCGTTGCGGTTCAGGTACTGGTTCCATGCCTGTTCGTCGAGCATATTGTAGATGATTCGGCTGTTGATGTAGTTCTCCAGCAGGCCGTGCGACTTGCGAATGAGATTGTTGCGTCGTCGAAGACCGTTCTTTTCGGCATAGTTGGCGAAGTCGTTCACGAGATTCCGTCCCGTGAGATATTCCGAAAGGGGCTGCATTTCGGTGAATTTCTTCAGTGTTTGCCTGTTGTTGTCGGTGTATTGGAAGGCGTATTGCAGTATGAGACCGCTGACTGCCGCCTCCTTATAATAGGAAGTAACCGCCGTTGTGTCTTCTGGCACGAATATGTCGGGAGTGATTCCACCGCCGCCATAGACAATCCGTCCGTTGTTGGTGTGGTATGCCGGTCCCGTGTGCTTGATACTGTCTTGCGAGAAGAACTCTCCGTGCTGATAGCGGCTGAGCAAGTCTTGCTCGTAGTCGGCATTGTCACCCGGCTTGAATGGCTTTTGTATGCATCTTCCCGAAGGGGTGTAGTAGCGTGCGATGGTGAGTCTGATCATGCTTCCGTCGGGGAATTGTATCTGTTGTTGTACGAGTCCCTTGCCGAAGGAGCGCCTTCCGATGATGACACCTCTGTCGTTGTCTTGGATAGCTCCGGCAAAGATTTCGGATGCTGAGGCGGAGCCTTCGTTGATGAGGACTACGAGTGGTATTTGCTGATAGCTGCCCTTGCCTCTGCTGCGGTATTCCTTGCGTGGGCTCTTCCTTCCCTCGGTGTAAACCACGAGTTGGTCTTTCTTGAGGAACTCTTCTGCCATCTGCACGGCACTTTCCAGGTAGCCGCCGGAGTTGTCTCGCAGGTCGATTACTAAGTGATCGGCGCCCTGCAAGTTGAGTTGCTGTAGCGATGCGAGCATTTCGGCGTAGGTTCGCTCACCGAAGTTCTTGATGCGCATGTATCCTGTTGAATCGTCGAGCATGTAAGTTGCGGTGATACTCTTCATGGTGATGTCGCCACGGGTGAGTATGAAGTACTTGGTTTCTTTCTCTCCGAAGCGCCGCACGCCTATTTTCACCTTTGATCCTTTCTGTCCTTTCAGGCGGTGCATGGCTTCTTCGGTGGTGACGCTTTTGCCTACGAATGGTCGGTTGTCTATGCTGACAATCTTGTCGCCTGCGAGTATGCCGGCTTTGTCGGCCGGTCCGTTTTTGATGACGTTCTGAATGTGGATGGTGTCTTCGCGGATGGTGAACTCGATGCCTACTCCTGAGAAGGAGCCTTTTAAGTCATCGGTGGCCATCTGCACGTCTTTGGCGCTGATATAGACGGAGTGTGGGTCGAGCTCTGCCAGTATTTCGGGCATTGCTTTCTCAACGAGTTCATCGATATTGACCGAGTCAACGTATTGGTCGTCTATGATATGGAGCAGGTTACTCAGTCTGCTGCTTCCGCTGTTGATGATGTTCAGGCGGTTGCCTGAGAAGTGACTGGTGTAGAAAGTTCCGATGAGCACGCCTATGACGACGCAGAGTGACAGCCACAGTGGCATGAATCGGTTATTCTTGTTCTGACTCATGGTCTTCTGGATTTAAATATTTTACCTCGATATTGGCACGTTTGAGTAGGTCGATACCTTCGGTGAGGCGGTATTTTTCGGCATATACTACTCTCTTGATGCCTGCTTGTATGATAAGTTTTGCGCATTCTATGCAGGGCGATGCTGTGACGTAGAGTGTCGATCCGTCACTGTTGTTGCCGCTGCGGGCAAGTTTGGTGATGGCGTTGGCCTCGGCATGCAGTACGTAGGGTTTGGTTTGGCCGCCCTCGTCTTCGCAGATGTTTTCAAAACCGCTGGGTGTGCCGTTGTAGCCGTCGCTGATGATCATCTTGTTCTTGACTACGAGTGCGCCTACTTGTCGGCGCTTGCAGTAGGAGTTCTCTGCCCAGACGCGGGCCATGCGCAGGTAACGGTAGTCGAGAAGGGTTTGTTTGTCTGTCATTTTGAAGCCTCCCCCAACCCCTCCGAAAGGAGGGGAGCCCAAATTGGCGGGGGTTGATGGGCTGATGGATGGTTTGTGGGCGATGATGGGGGCTCCAATGGACACTGGCTGCTCTGCCTGTGACACAGGGGAGGTTGCCCTGATTTCGCTTTCTTGATTTGTTCTATGTTCTGCTGTCAGCTGGTTGCGGACTGGGGGCGATGCTTGCGTGGACTCGGCATTGTGCCGCCACTTTGCACGTATTGAGTTACGCCATTCCTTGCAATGAGCTGTCGCTTTGCCACGTTGAGGGATGATATTTCCTTCTGTGGGTGGCTATTTTTTGGGCAATGAGCTTTCACACTGCGATAGCTTAGCTTTTGCGTGGTGATAGCTTAGCTTTTACCTTGCGATTGGTGAGCTTTCGTTTTGCGGTGCTTTCGGGCTTGTTTTGTGGTGCCTTTTGGTTGGCTGTTTGTTGTGCCTTGAGCGGTTGTTTCGTTGCTCTTTTCTCGCTTATTGCTTTTTCTTGATTCCGTTGCGTTCCAGCAGTGCGTCGATGGTGGGTTCTTGTCCACGGAAGCGCTTGTAGAGGGTCATCGGGTGCTCGGTGCCGCCTTTTGAGAGGATGCTGTCGCGGAAGCTCTGGGCCGTCTTCTGGTCGAATATGCCGTTTTTCTTGAACAGGCTGAAGGCGTCGGCGTCGAGTACTTCGGCCCATTTGTAGCTGTAGTAGCCTGCTGCGTAGCCTCCTGCCATGATGTGCGAGAACTGTGTTGTCATGCATGTTCCGTCTATCTGTTCGCCTATGATGGCTTTCTCCCATGCTTTCTTCTCGAATGGGATGATGTCGCTTGTGAACGGTTCCTTTTGGGTGTAGTATGCCATGTCGAGCAGTCCGAAGCTGACTTGCCTCAGGCATGCGGTGGCAGCCTGGAAGTTCTGGCTGGCTATGATTTTGTCGATGAGTTCGTCGGGCATCGGCTCTCCTGTCTGGTAGTGGAAGGCGAATGTGCGCAGGAAATCCTTCTCCACTGCGAAGTTTTCCATGAACTGTGAGGGGAGTTCCACGAAGTCCCACCAGACGTTTGTTCCCGACTGGCTCTCGAAACGGGTGTTGGCGAACATGCCGTGGAGCGAGTGTCCGAACTCGTGGAGGAAGGTTTCTACTTCTCCGAGCCTAAGCAGTGCGGGCTTGTCGTCGGTGGGTTTTGAGAAGTTCATCACCAGTGATGCGTGTGGTCGTATGTTCTCGCCCTCGCGTGTGATGCGCTGTCCTTGGTATTCGGTCATCCATGCGCCGTCGCGCTTTCCTTTTCGGGGGAAGAAATCGACGTAGAGCACGGCGAGATAGGAGCCGTCCTTGTCGAAGACCTCGTAGGCTTTCACGTCGGAATGATAGACGGGTATGTCGCCGTTTTCCTTGAATGTGATGCCGTAGAGTCGTGTGGCGAGTCCGAACACGCCTTTGATGACGTTGTTGACTTCGAAGTATGGGCGCAGCATTTCGGGGTCGAGGTCGTACTTTTCGAGTTTCAACTGGTGGGCATAGTAGGCTGTGTCCCATGGCATCAGTTTGAAGTCGCTTCCCTCTCGCTTCTGTGCCAGTGCCTTAATCTCGCCCAGTTCTTCGATGGCCGTTGGTTTGTAGGCTTCGATGAGGTCGTCGAGCAGGCGATAGACGTTCTTCACGTTGGAGGCCATCCTGTATTTCATGACGAAGTCGGCATAGGTTTCGTAGCCCAGCAGCTGCGCCATCTCTCTTCTGAGGTTCACGAGTCGCCTGCAGATGTCGAGGTTGTTCTCTTCGTTGTCCTTGATACACATGGTGTTGCGTGCCATGTAGAGTTGCTTTCGAAGGTCTCTCTGCGTGCTGTACATCATGAACGGCCCGTAGCTTGGTGCGTCGAGGGTGAACGTCCATCCATCGAGTCCTTGCTCCTTGGCCGTTGTTGCGGCAGCCTCGCGTACGGTTTCGGGCAGTCCTTCGAGCTGTTTGGGGTCGTCGATGTGGAGCGTGTAGGCCTTGTTTTCCTTCAACAGGTTCTGTGAGAACTGCAGTGCGAGCATGCTTGCCTCCTCTGTGAGCTGTCGTAGCTTTTCTTTCCCTTTCTCGTCGAGGAGCGCACCGCTTCTCACGAATCCGTCGTAGCTTTCTTCCAGTAGCTTGTTCTCTTCCGGAGTCAGTTCTCTGTGGTGGTCGTGTACGGCCTTGATGCGTGCGAAGAGCCGTGGGTTGAGGCTCACATCGTTGGCGTGCTTGGTCAGTATGGGGCTCATTTTCTGCGCCAGTGCGTCCATCTCGTCGCTGGTGTCTGCGCTGAGCATGTTGAAGAACACGCTTTCGACGCGTGAGAGCAGGTCGTAGTAGTGCTTTCGGCCCTCTACCTCGTCTTCTCTGATGAGGGTATTGTCGAAGGTTGGTTCTTCGGGGTCGTTGATTGTCTTGTCGATCTGCTCATTCTCTCGGCGTATTCCCTCAAGCATGGCTTCCTCATAGTCGGCGAGTGTGATATCGCCGAACGGAACAGTGTTGTGTGGAGTGTTGTAGGGCAGTAGGAAGGGATTGGTTCTTTGTCCTTCCTTCGTTGTATTTTCTGTCATTTCTTTCTTTCTCAAATTATTCGTACAAAGTTACTTAAAATATGTGTAATCGCAAGAAATAACGTGAGTTTTAACGCAATTTTTCTAATTGTGGGATGATTATTTGCCCTCTTGTAAGGATAATAAGTTTATCGTCGTTGAGTCGGTTGAGCATCACCGACACGTTGAGTCTGCTCTCGTGGATTTCATCTGCGAGCTTCTGCATCTTGATTTCGATTTTCTTGGTGCCTCCTTGGTGGCTGCAGTGCGTGCGAACGAAGTGGATGAACTTGTCGCGGATGTGCCTTGGCTGTTGCTGCCATGGCAGTCGGCCGTGGCGTTGGGCCTGTGTGGAGAGCATGTTGAAGAAGTTGAGCCTGAAGATGAGGTAGTTTTCCGATAGTCTTAGTATTTCGTTCTTGTCGATAGACAATAGGTTGCAGTCGGTCGCTGCTGTGTAGGTCTTGGAGTGATGCTGCATGAGGCCGAACATGTGCTCAGGTTGTATGACCGCCGGCGCATCTATCTCCTCTTCAATGCTGTAGCTGTGGTCGTCGGCTTGACTTCTTACGCTCAGTTTTCCGTCCATGAGGAAGTAGAGTTGCGTGCATTTGTCGTTCTCTTTGAGCAGCACTGCGTTGGGCTTGAGTTTGAGAAAACTGAACTTTGTTGAGCCTACGATCTGCGACAGGTCCTCAGCGCCGATGCCGAGGAACAGCGGTAGTTCGAGAAGCTTGTCGTAGATTTGCAGCATGGGTGAGTGGTGGCGTGCCCTTAGTTGATGATTTTCTTTTCCAACTCTGGGCTGTACCACACTTTCAGTGCGCCTTTTCCGTCGCTGTAGATAAAGTAGGCCATGAGTTCCTTGTGCTTTTCGAGCACCTTACGGGCCTTTTCGATGCCCATTACCATGAAAGCGGTGGCATAGGCGTCGGCCGTTGCGCAGTCGTTGGTCAGCACAGTGGCCGAGAGCAGTGAGTGTTGAACTGGGAAACCCGTCTTGGGGTCGATGGTGTGGGCGTACTTTTTGCCACCCTTGTAATAGAAGTTGCGGTAGTTTCCGCTTGTGGCCATCGCCTTGTCGGTGACGTTGAGCACGGTCTGTATTTCGGTATTCACATCCGTGCTGTCCTCTATGGGTTTGTTGATGCCTATCTTCCACGGCACCCTTTTTTCGCTATTGCCGCTTGTTACAATCTCTCCGCCTATCTCAATCATGAAATTGGTGATGTCGTTCTTGCGCAGAAAGCGTGCCACAACGTCTGCTCCGTAGCCTTTGGCGATGGCAGAACAGTCGAGCATCACTTGCGGATGGCTCTTCCGAATACTTTTTCCGACGAGCGAAACCTTGTCGTAGCCAATGAATTGCATCAGGCTGTCAATCTTCTGCCTTGATGGATTTGAGCCTTGTTTGAAACCGAATCCCCACAGGTTGACCAGTGGCGCCACGGTGATGTCGAACGCTCCGTCGGTCTCTCTTGAGACTTGCTTGGCATGATCGAACACTTCGACGAACATTTCATTAAGTTTCGTCGGGCGGTTGGAGTTGATTTTCGATATGATGGATTCCTTGTTGAAGGTTGAAAGCGAATTGTCAACCTTTCGCAGCTCAGCCTCGATTTCCGGTTGCAGGTCCTTGTCGCTCTGGTAGGTGATGTTGTAAACCGTGCCAAATACGAAACCTTGGTTGTGTTGGTAAGGCATCGATTGCTGGTGGCTCACGATGTAAACCGTTCCGATAATCAGAAATGCGAGGAACGGTAATTGCCAGAGGAGTTTCTTGTTGTGTTTCATTGTTCGTTATTCACTGTTCGATGTTCGATTATTCTTGTTTTGTGTCGTGATTTCTGTCTCATTTTCAGGTGGTTGCCTTGCCACGGCTGGCCGGTCTTCGCACTTGAGCAGTCCGCCGGTCGTTGTTTGGTGGTTGGTTTGCGAACGAATCAGAATTCAAGCATGACGTTGAACGTTGCGTCGAGTCTTGAGCTGCCGCTCCGTCCGTAGCCTGGGATGTACCATGGCTCACCTATCTCGCCGTGTTTCTTGTGGATGTTCGCCTTGTAGCGGACCGTCCACCCCAAATGTAGTGGCCCCCAGATCTTCGCATTCACACCTCCCACGATTTCTCCCCACAGGTAAGTGGCGCTGACACCAGTCGCTCCGAACTCCACTTTGCCACCCCAGACAGGGTCGGTGGTGTCTTTGCTGCTGATATCGTACTTGAATGACGAGAAGCCCAGTCTGCCACCGATCAGCAACCGGTAAACATCGTGCTTGTCTTTGAGGATGTTGAAGTCGCAGCCGATGCGCCCAAAGGGTGCGTTGGTTTTGAAGCGGATGCCCGTTGTCTCATCGGTCTTGTCGGCTTGTCCAACTCCCGCTTCGACAACGGGGAAGTACCGGTCCTTGAGGTTCACCTGTGCCATCGCCTCATATTGTCCGTAGTCGCCCAAAAGCCTACGGGCTGGGCCCACAAGGTCAGCTCCCACGGTGACTCCGCGGAAGAACGGGATGGTGTCGGCTTTCACTTTCTCCACCGTCTTTCGTCGCTGGGCACTGGCTTGCTGTGGAATGGCTATCAGAAGGCTAAAGGCCAGAATTGAAATATATGTACAGATGTTGTTTCGTTTCATCATAGTCAACGTTGGGATCGTGGATAACGATGGAGTCGATGCGGTGCTTCGTGCATTCGACGCTCGTTATTGTGTGGAAGAAGCTTGGCGGACAATCCACGCTTTCAAAGTGACTTTTGTCCGTTTTGTTCACCCTCACCGTGTCGAGAGCCTGCTTTCCTTCTGTGTCGGTGTAGAGAAATAGCAGCTCATCGGTAGGTTTCTGGTAGCTCATCGGCAGGTAGAACGTGTAGGTGTTGACGAGTCGGTTGAGCACCACTGCGTCATTGCTGTCTGGTCGCATAGTGATCACCGTCAGTGTGTCTCTTAGCGTGTCGCCTTTCATGGCATACTGCGAGTAAACCTTGGTGCTTAGCGGACAGTTTTCTTCCGAACAGGCTGCCAACAGCAGACTAAAGGCGATGGCAATGATGAGCAATGCCCGTTGTTTGCTGAGCGGCGAGTTCATGATAGGGTAGTGTTGACGGTTCGGATTCATTCAATTTTGCTTGTCGATGTTGATTTCTTCTTCGATGAGATATTCGTTTCGGCCCTGACTGTTACGACTGATGAGGTCGCCGAGGAATCCTGCGAGGAACAGTTGGGTGCCGAGTAGCATGGCCGTCAGTGCGATGAAGAACGACGCATGGTTCGACAGCAGGTCGCCATAGACACCGTTTGTGAGGTTGATGATTTTCTCAACGAAGAGCCATATCAGTGCCACGAATCCGATGAAGAAGACGAAACTGCCCAGCAGACCGAACACATGCATGGGCTTTTTGCCGAAATTGGTGAGAAACCAGAGAGTGATGAGGTCGAGATAGCCGTTGAAGAAGCGGTTGATGCCGAACTTTGTCGTGCCGTACTTGCGTGCTTGGTGGTGCACTATCTTCTCTCCTATTTTCTTGAAGCCTGCTTCCTTGGCCAGATAGGGGATGTATCGGTGCATCTCGCCATAGACTTCGATGTTCTTTACTACAACGTTCTTGTATGCTTTCAGACCGCAGTTGAAGTCGTGGAGGTTCTTTACGCCACTGATGGCGCGTGCCGTGGCGTTGAACAGTTTGGTAGGGATGGTCTTCGATAACGGGTCGTAACGTTTCTGCTTGTATCCGCTGACGAGGTCGTAGCCGTCTTGGGTTATCATTCGGTAGAGTTCCGGAATCTCGTCAGGCGAATCCTGCAAGTCTGCGTCCATAGTGATGACGACATTGCCCTTTGCTGCCTTGAAGCCGCAGAAGAGTGCCGGGCTCTTGCCGTAGTTACGGCGGAACTTGATGCCTCTGACGTTGGCATCGTCCTTGCTGAGTCGCTCGATGACGTCCCAGCTGCCGTCGGTCGAACCGTCGTTGACGAAGATTATCTCATACGTGAAGTTGTTGGCACTCATCACCCTTCGAATCCATGCGTGCAGCTCTGGCAGGCTCTCTTCTTCGTTGTAGAGTGGTACTATAACAGAAATGTCCATGTGTTTTTATGAAAATTGTTTGGTCGTATTTACGTTTCGGGCCAGTATAGCGGCAATGACGAGACTCGCAGCGGCACCGAAAATGATCTCGTTGACAAAGCAGTTGACCACGAGTGGATAGGGTTGGAACAGGTCGGGCAGAGAGTCGAGGAACTCTTGCTGGTCGATTTCCATCGCGTGGAGCATTTCCTGGAACTCTGGTGTCGAGCTGAAGGCGTTCATTATGCGCAGCATCTTGCCGTGGTCGATGAACACCATGTAGGCCAGTTGCGCCAAACTGAACAGCCACGCCGCATTGAAGAACATGCGCATGCAGTAGAAAAAGGCATTCTTGAAGCTGATGATGCCGTCCCAGACGTTGTCTCTGAACTGGCGAAGCCTGAGCCCGACGAACAGGGGAGTAAACAGAACGATTGCCGAGCTTACATCGCCCAGCAGCAGTTGCCATGTGGAGGCGAGGAAACAGCCGAAACTTACCGTCCAGATGATGGCCAGATAGATGCCGTCGTACCATGAGAAGGCACGTAGTTGTCTTAATTCCGTATAATTCATGGTGCAAAAGTAGTCAAATAATATTATATATTAAGGTAAGCGATAGTCAAAATTATGTTTTTTTGTTAAAAACCAAAAATTCCCCGTTCACTCTTGTTCTATGTCAATTCTTTTTGCTATCTTTGCATTCGCTTTTCAGAAATGGAAACCAAAACGGGCAAGTCTCTTACGGCCAGCTCCCTTTGAATCCCCCAGGATGGGAACATAGCAAGGGCAGAAGGTTGTAGCGGCGCGATAAGAACAGCTTGCCCACCCGCCTCTTTAGCTCAGTTGGCCAGAGCACGTGATTTGTAATCTCGGGGTCGTTGGTTCGAATCCGACAAGAGGCTCTTCATAAAATTCTACTTTAATCAAAACTAATTGAAAAAGGACTGCCCGTGTGGGGTAGTCCTTTTTCGCTTTTATGGTGGGCTGAAACGTGAGCCCTTGTCACGGCTCAGTAGAAAATCAATGGGGATAGGCATATAGTTTTGCAATTCTGAATAAAAAGAACTTCTTGTCTGCCACTCCTCTTAGATTGGCTCGGAAAAGTTTAATTTTGGCATTGAAAGATTCTGCCATGGCATTCGAAGATCTGTTGTTATAGAAGTTCAATATCTCATCATAATGCTCGTAGAATGTGGCAGCAATCACATTGAATGAATG
>NZ_AUME01000034.1 GCF_000430525.1 Prevotella corporis DSM 18810 = JCM 8529
GTCATCTTCCTCCTGGCAGCCGTGGCGATGGAGGAAACAAAGACAACATATGAAAGGAGAATATATCAATTCAAAAACTGGAAAGAAAAGAATAAAATAACAGTGGAAGTACAGAGAAAGGAAAGATGAATTACACACTTTTAAGGACACTACCGAGACAACTGGTTTTATCGCCCATCGATAGGTTAGCCTCGCCATGCCTATAGTTGGGCTCTTTCACTCCAAAAGAAACCGCTTCAGCCACCAATGCCACATTTTAGGGTGGCGCATAGAAGTAGAAAGAATCTGCGACACGCTACAAAACAAAGCTGAGCTTCCATGTGAAAGCTCAGCTTCGTTAATTATTTCTTCCGACGCTTCATAACCTTTCGTTACCAGAAGAACAGTCGTTAGACGGTGATTATTTGTAAATCTCAGCCAAAGTATTCTGCAAATCCTCACCACGCAAGTCAACTGCCACGATTTTTCCTTGTGGGTCAACCAACACGTTTGAAGGAATCGAACGGATGCCGTAGGCTGCAGAAGCAGCACTCTGCCAGCCCTTGAGATCTGACATCTGAGGCCATTTCATACCAAGCTTCTCCACCGCTGCAGTCCAGCTTAGCTTCTTGTTGTCGAAACTTACACCGACAATCTCCAGACCTTTGGCATGGAACTTATTGTAGGCCTCAACGACATTCGGCATCTCCTGACGGCATGGGCCACACCAGCTTGCCCAGAAGTCAACAAGCACGTAGTTGCCCTTGCCTACCCACTGACTCAACTTCACTTGCTTGTCGTTCATGTCGTTCATGGTCAGGTCTTTGAACATGATACCTGGACGACGAAGCTCCAAAGATGCCAGTTGTGCCTTTGCTGATTTCAACACCTCGTCATTGTAGTAACCACTTGTTGGGTCGAGGGCTTCCTTCAGCTGGTCGTAGCTCATGTCATACATAGCGTTGGCCACATACTTAGCTGGGAATGGAGTAGCTTTGAACTTCTTGATGATTTCCAAAGTAGTTTCCAACTGAACGCTACTGAGTGAATCGGCCTTAGACATGAGTTCCTCTATCTGATGTTTCTCTGCATCGGTCAGAGTTGCTGGATCTTTCTTGCTGAAGACCTTAAAAGAAGTCTCCAGAGTTTTAAACTCTGCTTCTATCTTGTTCATCTTGTCTTCGTATGGCTTAGTGTCTTGACTCTGTGCACTAACGGTAAATACCTGTGCAGCTAAAATGGCTGCTAAAAAGATCTTTTTCATATTTATAAATGGTTTAATGTTTTACATTATCAATCATCTCAATGTGCGGTAAAGAAAATAATTTGTTGCAAAAATAAGGAAATGTTTGATAGTATCATCATTATTTAAGATTTTTTTGTACCTTTGCAACCACTTTATTGATAGGGGTACTTGCTAAACCCCCTTTAACAAAACAAGAATAATGACAAAGACAAAACAACAAGTGAGTGTGCTGTTCATGTTATTCAGCATCCTCTTCTGCGTTTGCCTCATTGCGGCAAACATCCTTGAGACCAAGCAAATTTCAGTATTTGGCATCAGTTTGACGGGTGGACTCATCGTATTCCCTGTTTCCTACATCATCAACGACTGCGTGTGCGAAGTGTGGGGGTTCCGAAAGGCACGACTCCTCATCTGGACAGGCTTTGCCATGAACTTCTTCTTCGTGACCATGGGGGCGCTGTGCGACTGGATTCCAGGAGCTCCCTATTGGACCAACCAAGAAGGATTCCATGCCATTTTCGGTCTGGCTCCTCGTGTAGCAGCTGCCTCTTTCGTAGCTTTCATCGTCGGCTCGTTTGCCAATGCCTACGTGATGAGCAAGATGAAAATCCACGACGGGGGCAAACGATTCTCGCTCCGTGCCATCCTGAGCACCGTTGCCGGAGAGACCTGCGACTCTATCATCTTCTTTCCACTGGCATTGGGCGGTGTTGTCCCCACGGAGGAACTCCCTAAGCTCATGCTTTGGCAAGTGTTGCTCAAAACGCTCTATGAGGTGATTGCGCTGCCATTGACCATCCGTATCGTCAGAAAACTGAAAAGCCACGAGGGCGAGGACGTTTACGACAAGGGCATCAACTACAGCATCTGGCAAATATTCAGTATCGGATAGTACAGCACAAACAAAATTGAAGGGTGCGATCAGACTATGCCATGCCAATGGGACTGACACGACAGCCAAAGAATGGTTAACGATCAACCGACAACAAATCATTGAAGGCATCACACGGCCTGAACGGCACTCCATTACACTAAGATTAATTACCTATTTTATGGAAAGAAAAGACGAAGGCCTTCAGCAATTAGGCGCAAAGACGCATTACAGCATGGATTATGCACCAAAGGTGCTTGAATCGTTCGAGAACAAACATCAGGACAACGATTATTGGGTGCAATTCAACTGCCCAGAGTTCACAAGTCTCTGTCCTATTACCGGACAGCCCGACTTTGCCGAAATACGCATCTCATACGTTCCCAACGTGCGGATGGTGGAGAGCAAAAGCCTGAAGCTTTATCTGTTCAGCTTCCGAAATCACGGCGACTTTCACGAGGATTGTGTCAACATCATCATGAAAGATCTTATCAAACTGATGGACCCAAAGTATATTGAGGTAACTGGAATCTTCACACCAAGAGGTGGCATCAGCATCTATCCTTTCGCAAACTACGGACAACCCGGCTCCAAATACGAAAAAATGGCTGAAACACGGTTCATCAACCACTAAACGGCCTCACTAATATGACAACACGACTCCGATTCGGTTTTCATTCAACAGATGAGCCGAACCGGATTTTTTGTTTGCTCAAGAATGGGGCTTATTGCAGCTTTTACAACTCATTTCTCAGTTATATTTGAAAGAAAGTTGAGCCGTGAAAAGAATTAAGCTACAAGCTACGACACCACATTCCCGCCAGTAAATTGAATAAATATAACCCTTTCTCAACCCGAACATGAGCAAACGCATCGCGAAAGCTCACCGTTTGAAATGCGAAAGCTCACCTATCGCCATCCAAAAGCTAACCTTTTGAATTGAGTCATCTATTCATTTGGTTATCAATTAGTTGCAAAACGATAATCCGACAGTCTTCTTTTGGATTTTTATTCATCATTCCTATTACTTGTTTCCGCCAACAGCGTTGAGAGAAAAGCAGAATGAACATCAAAATCAGAAGAAACAAATAATCTGTGAATTGCAGAAAAATATGGTTGAAAAGATAGCCAATTATTGCAAAAAATGTTGCGTATCAAGATGTGTTTTGATTATTTTTTACTACTTTTGCACGGTCGATTGTCAGTGAGCAATCTATGAACAAGTAATCGTAAAGATAAGATAGATATGGCTAAGAAAATCAAATTCAGTCTCATTTACAGAGATATGTGGCAAAGCTCTGGTAAGTTTCAGCCACGCAAAGACCAATTGGTACGCATCGCCCCCATCTTCGTTGAAATGGGTTGCTTCGCACGTGTAGAAACCAATGGTGGCGCTTTCGAGCAAGTGAACTTGCTTGCAGGCGAGAATCCTAACGACTCTGTTCGTGCCTATACAAAGATTTTACACGATGCCGGCATACAGACTCACATGCTGGACCGCGGTCTTAACGCATTGCGTATGTATCCTGTGCCTGACGATGTGCGCCAACTGATGTACAAAGTGAAACACGCTCAGGGAGTGGACATTCCTCGTATTTTCGACGGTCTGAATGATATACGCAACATTGCGCCTTCCATCAAGTGGGCAAAAGAGGCGGGCATGATACCACAGGGTACGCTCTGTATCACCACTTCGCCCGTTCACACACTGGAATACTACAGCCAGCTTGCCGACAAAGAAATTGCAGCGGGTGCCGAAGAAATCTGTCTGAAAGACATGGCAGGTATCGGTCAGCCGGCATTCCTCGGTCAGCTGACCAAGATGATTAAGGACAAGCATCCCGAAATCATTCTCGAATACCACGGACACTCTGGTCCAGGCCTTTCAATGGCATCCATGCTGGAGGTGGCAAAGAACGGTATAGACATTCTCGACGTAGCCATCGAACCACTATCATGGGGTAAGGTGCATCCAGATGTCATCTCAGTTCAGAGCATGTTGAAGAACGCAGGCTTCGATGTTCCTGAAATCAATATGGACGCTTACATGAAAGCACGTGCCATGACACAGGAATTTATCGATGAATGGTTGGGCTATTTCATCAATCCGCAAAACAAAATCATGAGTTCTTTGCTGCTCGGATGCGGTCTTCCAGGGGGTATGATGGGGTCCATGATGGCCGACCTCGGCGGTATTCGTGCCACCATCAACAACCTTAGAAAGAAAAAGGGCGAAGAAGAGCTCAGCGTTGACGATATGCTCGTGAAGCTCTTCAACGAAGTGGCTTACGTTTGGCCACGCGTGGGCTATCCTCCATTGGTAACACCGTTCTCACAATACACCAAGAACATCGCTCTGATGAACCTTCTTACCATCGAACAGGGCAAGGGACGGTTCGTGATGATGGACGACTCTATGTGGGGAATGATTCTCGGAAAGAGCGGAAAGGTGCCAGGAGAAGTATGTCAGGAACTCAAAGATCTTGCCGCACAGAAGGGTCTTGAGTTTACAGATGCCGATCCTCACACTCTGCTTCCGAACGCATTGGACGACTTCCGCAAGGAGATGGACGAGAATGGATGGGACTATGGACAAGATGACGAGGAACTTTTCGAGCTTGCCATGCACCCCGAACAGTACCGCAACTTCCGCAGCGGACAGGCTAAAAAGAACTTCCTTGCCGACTTGCAGGCTGCCAAAGATGCCAAGCTCGGTGCGAAAGTCAGCCCTGAAGAAGCGGCAGCGTTCAAACACGCCAAGGCCGATGCCATCGTTGCACCTGTCAAAGGACAGATATTTTGGGAATTCCAAGGTGATGGCGAGGCAGCTCCAGCCATCGAACCGTTCATCGGAAAAGAATATAAGGAGGGCGATAAGTTCTGTTATATTCAGGCAACATGGGGCGAATTTGTTGAAGTCCCTGCTGCTTTAGGCGGACAATTAGTGGAAATCAATGCCAAGCAAGGTGCAAAAATCAATAAGGGCGATGTGATAGCCTATATTGAAAGAGCACATGACGCTTAAATGACGCTAAAATAAAAAATGTGACGGTTCATCCTTGTTGAGACTGAAACTCATCTGTGTGAGGCAGTCCGCCCAACGGGGGTGAACCGTTTGAATATAAAACAATGGACTATCAGTCAATCATCGATAAGTTTTACCCAGAAGAAAACCAGCTGAAGCATATCCTCACAGTACACAGTCGCAGCGTCGCCGACAGGGCGTTGAGCATTCTCGACCGGCATCCGGAGCTGAATCTCGACCGAAAGTTCGTAGAAGAGGCCGCCATGCTTCACGATATAGGCATCTTTCGGTGTGATGCCGCGGGCATTCACTGCTTCGGGACATCACCCTACATCATCCACGGCCGCATCGGAGCAGAGCTATTAAGGGGCGAGGGATACCCAAAACACGCAAGAGTGTGCGAGCGGCATACGGGAACAGGACTGACAAGGACAGAGATTATCAAGCAGAAGCTGCCCCTTCCACTGATGGATTTTCTACCTGAAACAATGGAAGAGAAGCTCATTTGCTATGCCGACAAATTTTATTCCAAGACCCATCTCGAATGCGAGAAAAGCATCGAGAAGGTGGAAAAGAGCCTATCACGCTACGGAAAGGAAAGTCTGATGCGTTTTAGAGAGTGGAAACTAATCTTCGAAGCCTAAAAGTTAAAATAGAAAAATAGAGCCAGTAATCGCCATTATTTGCTTAATTTTGCACGTTATTAGGCAATGAGAAGAAAGACGGTCATATACCTATTGATGTTTGCCATCGTGTTTGCGATGGCCGATACACATGTTACCTTTTTTTCACTGAAGGACGGGTTGCCAGTTCAGGACAGTACGGTAAATGTTGACACGCTTTTCCAAAATATGAAAGTCAACTATCCAACTACCACTGGCTCTAAAACACTGAGCGACACCACAGAGATGGACTCCCTGAAGAAGGCCATCTACCAACACAACAAAGCCATAGACGACTCCATTAGGGCAGACAGCATACTGCGTTCAAGGTCGAACGGAATCGAATCGCCAGTCTCTTATTCAGCCGAAGATTCATTAGTTTATGACGCACTCACAGGTGTGGCCCACCTTTATGGAACATCCAAGGTCGATTACCAGAACATGAATCTTGCGAGCGATAAGATAGATATGAGTCTCGACAGCAATTTGGTGCGTGCAGTAGGCACTCCCGACTCTACGGAAGAGAATGGAATCAAGGGTAAACCGACATTCAAAATGGGCGAACAGGAATACACCAGCGACACAATGGCATATAACTTCAAGTCAAAGAAGGGAATGATCAAGGGCGTTTACACAGCCCAAGAAGATGGATTCCTGAGCGGAGAACAGGCCAAACGTGACTCTTCGGGCGTGATATATCTGCAACATGGCCGCTATACCACGTGCGACCAACCGCATCCGGACTTCTATATTGCGCTGTCGCGCGCCAAAGTACGTCCCGGAAAGGACGTTGTGTTCGGCCCCGCTTACCTTGTGGTGGCCGATGTTCCGCTTCCCCTGGCCATACCCTATGGTTTCTTCCCATTCTCGAAGAAATATTCCAGTGGCTTCATCATGCCAAACTATGGCGAAGAACAAGACCGTGGCTTCTATCTCCGAGATGGCGGCTACTATTTCGCCATCAACGACAAGTGGGACCTGAAGTTGCTCGGTGAGATTTACACGCGAGGATCATGGGGAGTGAGTGCTGCCAGCAACTATCGGAAGAGATACCGCTACTCTGGGTCTATCCTTGTCAGCTACCAAAACACGAAAACGGGTGACAAAGGCTTGCCTGACTACAGCCGGCAGGAGAGTTTCAAGATGCAGTGGAGCCATCGTCAGGACCCTAAAGCCAATCCCTACAGCTCGCTTTCGGCCAGCGTCAACTTCGCCACATCAAGCTATGAGCGCAACAACCTCAACAGTATGTACAATCCGCAGACACTGACGCAATCCACACGAACATCTTCTGTCAGTTGGAGTACGCAGTTCTCAAGCATCGGACTCTCACTCAGCGCAACGACCAACTTAGCTCAGAACATGCGAGACTCGACCATTCACCTGACCTTACCTGACCTTAACATCAGCCTGAGCCGATTCTATCCCTTCAAACGTAAGCACTCTGTAGGCAAAGAGCGTTGGTATGAGAAGCTCTCCATGAGCTACACTGGCCAACTCTCCAACTCCATTCTCGCCAAGGAGAACAGGATTCTCAAGGCAAACTTCATGAAAGAATGGAAACATGGCTTCCAACACGTCATACCAATTCAAGGCAGTTTCACATTGTTCAACTACATCAACGTTGCTCCTTCGTTCAATTTCACCGACCGGATGTACACCAACAAGGTGATGCGCTCGTGGGACGACACGAGGAACAAGGAAAAAGCAGACACGCTGACGGGCTTCTACAACGTCTATAATTGGTCGTTGAGCATGTCGGCGAGCACCAAATTATATGGCTTTTGGACCCCAAGCCGCAAGCTTTTCGGAGATAAGATTCAGGCAATCCGCCATGTCATCACCCCACAGATAAGTTTCTCCTACTCACCCAACTTTGGTTCGCGCCGTTACGGATACTACGACAGTTATCAATATACCGACGCCAACGGCGAAGTCAGGCTGGTAGAATACTCTCCTTTCTCTGAAGGCATGTACAGTGTTCCAGGAAAGAGCAAGACAGAGATGATTACGTGGGATGTCAGCAACAACATTGAGATGAAGATTAAGAGCGACAAGGACTCCACAGGCTACCGCAAAATAAGCATCATTGATGAGCTGGGAGCCACGATGTCTTACAATGCAGCCACCGACTATCACAAATGGAGCGACCTGAGCATGCGTCTGCGACTGAAATGGTGGAAGAACTACACTTTCTCCATGAACGCACAGTTTGCCACCTATGCCTATGAGCTCGACGCAAACGGCAATCCCTATGTCGGAAACCATACGGAATGGGGCTTCGGACGTTTACCACGATTCCAAGGCATGTCGCAAAACTTCTCATTTACCATCAACCCAGAGAAGCTGAAAAAGTGGTTTGGACACAGTGAAGACAAAGAAGATGACAAGGTGAACGATGATAACGAGGGGCCAGACCCCAATACAGAGACCAACATCGACGAGAATATTGAACGTGGCAAACATGCGGCGAAAAAGAAGTCAGGTGGAATCGCAGAGACAGACGAGGACGGTTACATGAGGTTCAATATGCCATGGTCGCTGACAATTGGTTACGGAATATCCATGCGTGAGAACCAACAAGGCAAATTCAACAAGAAGAGAATGCGTTACCCCTACAAGTTCTCACAGACACTTAACTTCAGTGGCAACATACGCATCAGCGATGGTTGGAACATCAACTTCACAAGCGGTTACGACTTTGAGAATCATGCCATGAGCATGACCACCGCCAGCCTGTCGCGCGACCTTCACTGTTTCAACATGAGTGCGTCGATCGTCCTTGCCCCATACACGTCGTATAATTTCACGTTCCGTTGTAATGCCTCCACGCTTACCGATGCACTCAAGTACGACAAGCGAAGTGGCATCAGCAATGCTATCCAATGGTACTAAACAAACTGCGTGAACCAGAACGACACCCGACTTATTAATGACCGAAAAGTAAACCCAAATCGATCATTACACCGCAGGTTCACAATTAGACGATGAAAACATTGTTTCCAGACTCATTTCATTCGCTTGTCGTCAACTCTTCGACTACTCCCTCTCGCTCAATCCCGCTACCTATTCAATAGAACCACAAACAAGCTGTTCGGCAATCAAATCAAATCGATACAGGCCTTATTGACCTATTTGAGGCAAATGATTGCCCTCTACAGAACCAGCAGACTGTAGAAAGATTACGTATGAGGAAACTTCCCTTGATGTTTCTCCTTGTTCTTCTGATTGTTTGACCTACATTTACCGAACAATCAACCCCAAGAAATCACCCCTGGCACTATCTTCACTATTTATCTGATTATAAGTGTGTTAGAAACCGAAAAACAAAAGGTGAGCTATTACCTTGTAAAAGGTGAGCTATTGATGCTCAAAAGGTGAGCTTTCGCAGTGCGATTGTTGAGGTTAGGGTAAAGAATGTTACGGAATGACCCGACAAGAGGGCCTGATCAACTCCTATTAGAGGATAGACTGGTAACCAGAACGTAATCGAACAATTCGGTATGGTTCAGAATTCCGCAGATGCTGAACACACGTCCTACTCCCGTTTACAGGGCTGGTTATCTGCAAGTGGTTTCCGACCCAACTGTTTCGGACGGCATCTCGCGGCTCTGTCCTTGCCACTGACTTCTCCTATCCCTGTACAAACCATCCACAATACTGTCGGCAAGGGAAATGTTCGGTACGGTTATCGTGTCGCATTTCAAGGCCTCGGCAATCATGAGGAACACCTCTGATGCGGGAATGATGACGTCAGCACGGTCGTCCTTCAAGCCAAATTTCTCTTTCCGCTCCTCGATGCTCAACCGTGACAATTCCTCGTAAACGGCTTTCATGTCAGACACTTTCATGATTTTGCTGTCTTCCTTTCCCCGTGTCAGCTTATAGAGTTTGTTGATGTTGCCACCAGAGCCGATGATGGTTGTGTGAGGATATTCCCTGGCATAATCGGTCAGCATGGCAGTCATCTCGTTTCTTGTTTCAGGGGTGACCTGTCCGCTGAGCAAACGAAGCGTACCCATATCGAACGAACGGCTTTTCAGGAGTTCGCCATTGTGGAGCAGCGAAATCTCCGTACTACCACCACCGACATCGACATAGGCATAATTTCCACAGGCATAATCAGGATTCTCCACAATGTTGTTGAATAGTAGCTTCGCCTCTTCCTCGCCATGGATAATCTCAAGTTTGATGTCAGTCTCCTCCTCCAGTTTTCTCATTACCTTCTGCCCATTGTCGGCATCACGCATCGCAGCTGTGGCGCATGCCCGGAACTCCTCCACCTTGTTCAGGAGCATGAAATGCTTGAATCCCTTCAACATGTGGAGCATCATATCGTAGCGTTCCCTTGATATTTTGCCCAATGTGAACACGTCTTTTCCCAGGCGCAGAGGCACGCGTATAAACATTATGCGCTTAATGCGCTCAAATTTGGGAGCGTCGTCATCGAAGTGTTTGATTAGCAGACGTGCACCGTTAGAACCAATGTCTATCGCTGCAAAGTTGTGAGGCCGGTTATTCCTGGCCAAGGAGTCTTTCTTTTCCTTTCTTTGTTTCATCATTGCCCTATGGGATGTTCAATTTCAGCATGATAAGCATTGTACAATGCCTCTTGCGAGCGGAATGGTGCTTCGCCCTCCGCTGGTTGCTGAATTTCGTTTGTTCCCCGACCATCAACAATCCGGCCATTGGTTGTGTCGTGGAGTCCATATTCGATGGTGCGGAGCAGGTCCTTTCTGATGTCCTCATCATAGACAGGACTCATCACTTCGATACGGTTGATGAGGTTACGGGGCATCCAGTCAGCCGAACCGATGTAGTATTTTGGTTTCCCTCCGTTACAGAATATGATGATACGCGAGTGTTCGAGATAGCGGTCGATGATGCCCACCGCATGAATGTTCTCGCTCAATCCCGCCACACCTGGCACAAGCGAGCAATTGCCCCGAATGACGATATCGACTTTGACACCCGCCTGTGAGGCTTCATAAAGTTTTTTCACGATGTCGGCATCGGTAATATGGTTGATTTTCATCTTCAACCATGCCTCCTTCCCCTCTTTAGCATTCTTAATC
This sequence comes from Prevotella corporis DSM 18810 = JCM 8529, assembly GCF_000430525.1. GTDB lineage: Bacteria > Bacteroidota > Bacteroidia > Bacteroidales > Bacteroidaceae > Prevotella > Prevotella corporis. The sequence goes on from NZ_AUME01000034.1 coordinate 10,859, forward strand.
TCTACATTAAGCTGTCGCAAAATCCTATTTTTCATCGAGTTGGGCGACACCATCAGTTCGCGGAAACGTATCTGAGAGAATGGCTTGTCTATGAAGTCAAACACTCGCTCTACCTCGTTGACGATGCGTGGACGTGCTGTCATAATCAAATAGTCTGTATAACTCTTAGCATTCCCTTCATGGAAGTTGCCAGTGCCTACACAAGCGATGTTGCCCAGCTTGGTAGTGATATGCAATAGCTTAGAATGGATTTTCAATCCCTCAATGCCGAATATTACATTCACGCCCTCTTCCTGCATCCTCTTGCTCCACTTGATGTTGCTTTCCTCATCGAAACGGGCCAGCAGCTCCACCACGGCGGTCACTTTCTTGCCATTCCTTGCAGCGCAGATCAGTGCTTTCACCACCTTCGAGTCCTTTGCCAGACGGTAGAGCGTGGTTTTGATTTCCTTTACCTCAGGGCGCAAGGCCGCTTCTCTGAGCAATCGGATGTAGCCGTTGAACGAATGGTAGGGGACATGGATGAAACGGTCTTTCTTACGGATGAGTGTCAGCAAACTTTCGTCGTCCATGAACTCTGGTTTCATTACCTGCTGCCACTTGGGATAGCTGAGATTGTCGTGTCCAAAGTTGGGAAAACCCATCAAATCCTTGTGATTCTGGTATCTTCCCGCACCCAAGAGGGTATCCAAATCTCTGATATGGAGTCGTTCCATCACCTTTTTCCGAAGTTCCTTCGGCATGCTTTGGTCATAAACAACTCTGATAGGTTCTCCCCTTTTCCTGCTGTTCACACCGATGGCAATGCGTTCCAGTAGTCCGTAGTCTGCCTCATTATCAACCTCCATCTCAGCATCTTTCGTGAATTTGAACGAGTAAGCCTCGTAGTCGCTTTTCTCCGAGCCAATGAACACCAATGGAAGGCAATACCGAATCACGTCGTCGAGATACATGATGTTGTCGTATCCGTCCGATTCCGGTACGCGGATGAAACGCCCATAGACACGGTCGGGAATCTTGATGATGGCATATTTAACCTTCTTACTCTCATGACTGGTCTTCTTTACGGCAAGATAGATGCGGTTGTCCTCCAGTACCGAGAAATCGTTGATTGCGCTGAACCACAATGGATTGGTAGATCCATTGAGCTTATCGTAATAAAATTGCTGTAAAAAAGATTTCTGCTCGTCGTTGAGTTGCTCTTCGTTGATAAGACGAATGTTGTGCTGTTCGAGTTCGTCGTTTACCTCATCGGTCGCCAAACTGTACTCCACATTGAAATCTTCATTGAGTTTCATTATCGTCTTGATGGTCTTTTTTATCTTCTTTTCCATTTCATCGGTCACATTTTTTGACTCGATAATACGGTTAAGCGATGCCATTCGGACACGGAAGAACTCATCAAGGTTATTCGAATAGATGCCCAGAAACGAGAGTCTCTCAAGCAATGGCACATCCTTCTTTCGTGCTTCTTGCAAGATTCTGTGGTTGAAATACATCCAACTCACGTCACGCTCAATGTAAGTAAGTAGTTTCTTTTTCGATTTCGACATTTGGAGAGGGTGTTGTTTATAAGGTTTGGAATTATTTTTCGACATCTTTCTCAATGACAATGTCGTCGTTTTCTTCAGAGAAATGCAACTGTTTGATAGTCTTTTCTCTGTTCCCCACGGGAACATATATGTGCCGAAGCTGGTCGCAATCAGAGAAAGCGCGCCGGCTCATGTCCTTCACTTCGCCCACAAAGGTGACCATCCGTAGCCGATCGCACTCCGCAAAGGCATAGCTCTCAATCGTTTCCACTGTGGAAGGTATGGTAACCTCTTCCAATGCGTCACAATCGGAGAAAGCGTCGCTGCCTATTATCCTCACCCCTTCTGGTATTACGACTTTCTTTAGGTTGCGGCGGCGGGAGAAAGCCAGGTCTTGAATGACCTCAACGCTCTTCGGAATGATGACCATCGCTGCGTCGGTGAGACAAGAATAGAGGGTTTTCTTATCGGCAGAATAGAGCATTTTGTTCTCGATAATGAATTTTTCCGACTCGCAAGTCACCTCGTCCGACGTCAGACCCACGAACGGATTGTTGCCAAGAACGGTCACCGACTTGGGAATCACCAAGCTCTTGAGCGACAAGCACCGACTGAAGGCCTCGTTTCCAATCTCAATCACTGAGGCGGGTATCACCACTTCCTCCAGATAGGCACACCCCCAGAAGGCATTATCATCAATCACCTGAACTCCTTCGGGGATGATGTATTTCCCCTCAATGGTCTTTGAGGCCGTGATGAGGTGTTTTTTCTTTTTTGAATAATAAACACCTTCGTCATCTTTCTGTGCGCCTTTGATTTTCTTCAGTGCAAGATTCAGCACCAAGTTCTCAAACTTATCTTCACGCTCGGCACTCTTTTTCAGAATGTCATTGATGGTTTTCTTATCCTCTTTCATACTTGGAGTAATTTCTTGGTGCAAAATTACTAAGAATTAAGCTAACTTCGTTCGTATCATCTATTACAATTCTGCTACAATTCTGTTACATAAATGTTATCAATCTACGGGAGTATGCATTAATTCGATGAAATAACGTTTAAAATTACTGATTATTGGCAATGCAATTGGTATTTGAAACATATTTTTAACATTATATACATACTTCTTAAACATGTGTTATGTAATTTTGCGCCGAATTCTAATAGCTGTTTATATATGCACAATTATTTAGCAAGCATCGTTATTCTCGCGTCCATAGGTACGGTGTCTGCCTTTGCACAAGATGAAAAGAAGGTTGACCGCACACCTCATATACATGGTACGGTACGCGGAAAGTATGAATATCAGCCCGAAGACAAGAAAGGCAGATTTGAAGTCCGCACCGCTCGCTTGAGTATTGACGGCAAAGTCACCAACTGGGTGAGTTACAAAGCAGAGATAGACCTCTCTGATGAAGGAAAAATCAAGATGCTGGATGCCTACACCCGTCTGTCCCCGTTCAGTAAATTCGACTTCACCATTGGACAGATGCGAGTTCCCTTCACCATCGACGCCCACCGTTCCCCACACCAACAATATTTCGCCAACCGCTCTTTCATCGCCAAGCAGGTAGGCAACGTGCGCGACGTAGGAGCAACGGTCGGCTACACGTTCAACGTAGGGTTCCCCATTCGGCTGGAAGCCGGCATCTTCAATGGCTCAGGACTGACGAACCAGAAAGATTTCTGGACCAATAACATCAACTATTCCGCAAAGGCGCAGATCTTTTTTCCACATGGATTCAACCTTACTCTGAGCACCCAGAAGATAAAGCCCGACAATATCTCGGTGATGATGTACGATGCAGGCGCCTACTACCATGCGCACAACTGGCATGTGGAGCTGGAATACCTCTACAAGCACTACGACCACGGAGCTTTCCACCCCGTACACTCCGTAGATGCATTCGTAAACTACGACATTCCGTTGCGCAATAAATTCTTCTCGAAGGTGTCGCCACTCGTCCGCTACGACTTCATGAACGACCACAGCGACGGAATACGCTATCTTGACGGCAAGGAGAACGAAAGCGGAGCAATGAGAATCACCGACTACAAACGTTCGCGTGTCACAGCCGGCGCCACCATCAGCATTGACAAGCCCTTTATTTCGGACATCCGCCTGAACTATGAGAAATACTTCTACAGCAATGACGGCATACCGAAGCCATCGGAAAAAGACAAGTTTGTGATTGAGGTGATGACCCGCTTCTAATTCAATACAAGATGCAAGAAATGGGTTCGGATGCCTCATCTTAACCCATTTCTTATGCGCAGCCGACATGAATGGTCTGGCTGAAAAGTCAAAAAATCCCCAAAAGCTCACGCTTTTGGGGACTCAAACTCTAACAATTACACTTATTTTGCACGATCACTCAGTCTTAAATGACAGCAACCAACATGCCTGCACGTTCCAATGCCTCAACGGATGGTTGGCAACTGCTTTGTCATCGTAGGGCTACAGTCATTAGCCAACCTCAATCTGGCGAGCGATTTTCTGAGTTTTCTGTTCCAATTTCGGCAAGGTGATGTTCAAAACACCATCGCTCATCTTGGCACCGATCTTCTCTTTATCCACGTCTTCGGGCAAAATCAGTGTCTGCTCGTACTTGCTGTAGGCGAACTCGCGGCGCAGGTAGTGAGCCTTCTGCTCTTTCTCGCTCACCTTCTTCTCCATCTTGATGGTAAGATCGCCATCGTTGTCGATGTTCACCTCAAAGTCGTCCCTGCACAACCCCGGTGCAGCAAGCTCAACTGTGTAATCCTTATCCGACTCCAAGACGTTGATAGCTGGAGCCGTTGCGTTTGCCTTAGGCATATTGTTGTTGTAGAAGAAGTCATTGAATACTTCTGGTAGCCATGAATTTCTATACATAATCATAATCTCCTTTACTTTAATATGGTTTGTTAATGTTTACACAGTCTGTAAATACAAGTTGCATACCAGAGTAAAAAATCTGTCATATTGACACATCCACATGTCAGTTTGACAAGAATAGTGTCTCTTTTAATAAGGTTATTGGGAGTAAACAATCTTTACAAACGGGTAAAAATTAAGGGCTTCAAAATAAAAATAAAAGCGGCTGCGCGCAAATACGGTAATTTTGCGAATGTCCATAATCGTCAATCCACCAATAGTTTACGAAAAACAATTGGGTGAAAGAGAAGAAGATAGTACAAAAAGACACGAACTTTTGTCTGCGATAGCTAACCTTTTGCCAATTCATTGGTCAGCTTTTGGAAAATCAACGGTCAGGTTTCAGGCGACGAAAGGTCAACTATCGCTCAGTAAGGTGAGATTTTTAGCCTTCAGAAAGCTAAAAAAACGACAACAAAACAACAAACTACCACTATGCGTTTGCGGATTGGAAGTTTTTCGAAGTGGATTTTTCGGTAATAATAATTTACAAAATCACCCTATTTCCGATAAGCTCATAGAAATCGGATGCTGAAAACAAAAAGTTGATTGGCAGGTTCGCCAATCAACTTCATCATATCTTCAGACAAAGGCCTGTCGTGGTTTCTTTCAGTGTCTGCGAGGAGACAGCTTGCCCTATCTGAGGAATCCCTCATTCAAGAGTACCCGCTCAATAACCTTTGGGAAATGTTCCATCTCAAGCTCATGCTCCTTCTCCGCTATGTCGTCAGGAGTATCGTCAGGCGATATGGCCGTCTTGTATTGCTCAATGATTTCTCCTCCGTCGCAAACGTTGCTTACCCAGTGGACGGTCATTCCCGTTTCGGTTTCGCCAGCTGCCTTGACGCTTTCATGAACATGATGTCCATACATCCCTTTGCCTCCGAATTTCGGCAAGAGCGCTGGGTGAAGATTAACCATTCTATGCTCGTAAGCATCTATCAACCAATCTGGTATCATCAGTAAGAAGCCCGCCAACACTATGAAATCGATGCGATGGTCGCTCATTAGGTCAAGCACCAACTCACGGTTGTTGAAGTCGGATTTCGGAAGTACGGCGGTCTCCACGTTCAAATGTTTGGCTCTCACCAAGGCATAGGCGTCCGCCTTGTTGCTTATCACCAGTGAGATGTTAACCTGTTGGTTGTTCTGAAAGTAGCGGATGATGTTCTCACAGTTGGTTCCACTTCCTGAAACGAAAATAGCTAAGTTTACCATAGATATATTGTAACTTGATTAATCGTCTTCGTCGTCAATGTCATCGAACCCGAACAGAGCCGGATCGACAAACGCATCCAGCTGCCGGCGGTCTTTCTTCGTTGGGCGTCCAGTACCACGGGCACGGTCAACGAACCCGCTGATACGGCTCATCTCCAGCAGTTCATATTGCTTTGCGTCGGTGACATTTCTGTAAATCTCAGGTATCATCTTAGCCCCAACACGCTGCTCGATAGTTTTGAGCACTTCAAAAGAATAGATGATGGGTGGCTTTTTTACACTCACCACCTCACCAACCTTAATGGTATGCGACGGCTTAACACTCACACCTTTAACCGTTACGCGCCCATTCTTGCACGCATCGGCCGCTATGCTTCGCGTCTTGAATATGCGGGCGGCCCAAAGCCATTTATCGATTCTTGCAACATCGTTCATTATTTCTTTCCAAGTTTATTGTACTGGTTCATTGTAATATTGACGCCTGAGAGGACAAAACTCTTGATAATGTCCACCGCCATGTCAATGCTCGGCTGCAGTGTCCTCATATCTTCTTCCGAATACTTTCCAAGAACCCAATCCACCTGTCCACCTTTTGGATAGTCGTTGCCGATTCCCATGCGGAGCCTTGCATAGTCCTGACCTATGAGTTGCTGAATGTGTCCGAGGCCGTTGTGCCCGCCATTCGAACCGCTTCCTTTCAATCGGAAAGCACCCAACGGCAAGGCGACGTCGTCGGAGATGACCAACAGCCGGCTCTCATCAATTTTCTCGCTGTTGAGCCAATAGCGTACGGCATTGCCAGAGAGGTTCATGAACGTCGTGGGCTTCAAGAGAATGACCTTCCTGCCTTTGACAGTGGTCTCGGCAACGAAACCGTAACGCTTATCCTCAAAAACAATATTGGACGCCTTTGCAAAGGCGTCCAATACCATAAATCCTGTGTTGTGTCGGGTATCCTCGTACTCGCGCCCGGGGTTTCCCAATCCACAAATCAAATATTTATCCAATTTTCAAATCTTATTGATTGAGATTTCTCAATTATTCTGCTGCTGGAGCCTCTGCTGTTTCGCCTTCAGCTGCTCCCTCTTCCTCTGCAGTCTCAGAAGAAGCGACAGCGTTACGTGTGGCCTTGATTGAGCAAACAACAACGTCTTTTGAAGTTACGAGCTCAAGACCTTCGAAACTCAACTCACCAACCTTGATGCTCTTGCCAAGACGAAGGTTGGTAACATCGATATCAAGATGCTCAGGAATCTGCTGGAATGGAGCTTTCACATTGATTTTACGGATGGAAAGATTCATTCTACCACCATCGCGAACACCTTGTGCAAGGCCTTGGAGTTTCACTGGCACACCCATTACGATAGGTTTAGTGTCGTTCACCTCGTAGAAATCGACATGCAGCACAGCGTCTGTTACTGGATGGAACTGGATTTCCTTCAGAATGGCAGTGTGACGCTCACCATCGATCATCAACTCAACAACATAAATGTGTGGGGTAAAGATGAGTTTGCGGAGCTCTGTCATTGGTGACGCGAATGCAAATGCCAATGGTTTGCCGTTTTCGGTTGCCTCACCATAAAGGTTACATGGGATAAGACCTTCCTTGCGGAGTAGTTTTGATGCCTTCTTGCCTACAGCAGAACGCTTCTGTCCTGAAATTTTAATTTCCTTCATTTTGTTTGTGTTACTCTAAATTAATGATTTTAATTCGCCATCACACACCGAGTCAATAACATTGGGATTGCTTTGAATCCTTCAAAAAGTTATTCTCAATTTGCAAAAAGCGATGCAAAGTTACATCTTTTCAATGAATTGAACAAGTAATATCATTAAAAAACAACAAAATCGGCTTATTCTCTTGCATAGAATAGGGAATTTTTCTACATTTGCAAAATAAAGAAATCAATAGAAACACAATATCACACATACAATGATTAATAGAGATTTGATTCGAATAAAGGTCGTCCAGTTAACCTACGCATACTATCAAAATGGTGACCGAAACATCGACAAGGCCGAGAAGGAGCTACTTTTCAGTTTATCAAAAGCATACGCACTTTATAATTATCTCTTGTCTCTCATTGTAGCAATCACACAAGAAGAACGCCATAGAGTTGAGATTCTGACCAACAGAGCAAAGCGTGAAGGCACAGAAGAGCCATCACAGCGATTTGCATACAACAAGTTTGCCGTTCAGGTGGAAGAGAACAAACAGCTTAATCTGTATCTTGAGACTCAGAAACAGAGATGGGAGGACGACATGGAGGCCATCCGCAAACTCTGCGACCAGATTGAACAGAGCGTCATCTATAAGGAATACATGGCGAGCGATGACGATTCGTACGACGCCGACCGAGAGATTTGGCGCAAGATTTACCGCACTCTCATACAGGAAAATGCAGAACTCGACTCTATTCTTGAAGAAAAGAGCTTGTATTGGAACGACGACAAGGAAATAGTAGATACGTTTGTTATCAAGACTATCAAGCGATTTGACCCTGCAAACAAGAGCGAACAGGATCTCTTGCCTGAGTACAAGGACGAGGAAGATCGTGAATTTGCCACCAAACTGTTCCGTTCCACTATCCTAAATGCCGATACTTACCAGCGGTACATGAGCGAAACCAGTCGAAACTGGGACTTCTCACGCCTGGCTTATATGGATGTGGTCATCATGCAGATAGCAATCGCTGAGATGTTGACGTTCTCCAATATTCCAGTGAGCGTAACTATCAATGAATATGTTGAGCTGGCAAAGCTCTATAGCACACCCCGCAGTGGAGGATACATCAACGGTATGCTCGATTCGATAGCCCGTCATCTTATCGGTACTGGCGCAATGATGAAGCAGATGCCAGAACCACGCTCCCGTCGGCCACATGACGAAAGATGGAGCGGCAGCAACCGCCACGTCCAAGTTAACCCCCAACGGCCGACTGACAACGAAATGCTGGCTGAAGAACAACCTACACAAGAATAATTAATAACAAAACAAATATGATTACATCAACATTTTTGGCTGCACAGGCAGCCTCTCAAGGCAGTCCACTGCCAATGATACTGATGATGGTTGCCATCTTCGCCATCATGTGGCTCTTTATGATTCGCCCACAACAGAAGAAACAGAAACAGATTCGTGCTTTCCAGAACTCCCTTAAGGAAGGTGATTCGATCGTTACGGGTGGTGGAATCTTCGGAACAGTCAAGCGAATTGACATGACAACGAACAAGATTGATGTCGAAATCTCTCGCGGTGTTGTCATCACAGTGGATAAAGGCTATGTTTTTGCAGACACACAGTCATTGCAACAGAGCCAGACGAAATAAAACTGATAGATAAAGAACAAACCTTAGGTAAATGGTAGGCAGACCGTTGCATACATTCAGTATAATCAGAAACTTATTGTCGAAGTTATTCAACAAGGAGTTTCTGGTTTTTTTATTCTTCCTTATCCTGAGTGGGCTCTTCTGGCTCACCAATGCGCTTGACGATCCGTATGAGAAGGAGATAGAAGTGGATTTGCGACTTGCCGGCATTCCCAAGAACGTTGTTCTGACAAGCGAGGTCGATTCGGTTATCCGCGTGACCGTACGCGACAAGGGTTATGTCATCGGACTTTACCTCTTTCGAAAGCAACTTCATCCTCTCTTTTTCGACTTCAGTACTTTCAGCGGTCAAAACAACACCGGAGAGATTCCCGTTTCCGAGATACAGAAGCAGCTAAGTCAGCAACTATACACAAGCACAAAGATTCTGTCGGTGAAAGCCGACAATTTGTCGTTTAGTTTCAACTACGGTCAGCGCAAGAAGATTCCCGTAAGCATGCTCGGTGTGGCCGCTCCCGGAGAAGGTTACTTCCTCTCACGCGTGCAGTTTGTTCCAGACAGTGTAACAGTCTATGCAGCAAAGAAATTGCTGGACAGCATTCAGACAGCCTATACCGTCCGCCAAGAGGTGGTCAACTTCACCGAACCACAGGAAATCACTGTTCAGCTACGCAAGATAAGGAATGCCAAGTTGATGCCTAACAAGGTGAAGATGAAGCTCTTTCCCGACGTACTGACAGAGGAAACCGTAGAAGTGCCGGTCGAAGCCATCAACGTTCCGACGAATAAGGTCATGCGCATCTTCCCAAGAAAGATAAAAGTGAAATTCGCCATTGGCGCACAACGCGTGAAGTCTATGCCGAAGAACATTGAGACCAAGCAATTGCTACCTACTGGATTCAAGGTTGTTGTAGATTACAATGAGGTAGCCGACCATGCCTCTGAGAAATGCCACGTCTATATACAAGCAACGCCGAACGGAGTGAGGAACGCCCGTCCGGCAGTCAACGTCGTCGATTATCTGATAGAACAGAGATGAAAATTGCCATCACAGGGAGCATAGGCAGTGGAAAATCATTCGTCTGCCAAATTCTGTACAATCATGGAATTATAGTTTATGACTGCGATGCCGCCGCCAAGCGTCTGATGAGAACATCGGCCGAAATTCAGCACAGGCTCAGTTCTCTGGTAGGCAAGGACGTCTTTGTAGGTGGCAGGTTTCAAAAGGCACTGTTGGCAGACTTCCTTCTGAAAAGCCAGCAGAATGCAAAGGCCGTTGACGACATAGTGCATCCAGCAGTAGCCAGCGATTTTGTAAAGTCGGGGCTTGACTGGATTGAGAGCGCCATTCTCTTCGACAGTGGGTTTATCAACAGAATCTATTTGGATAAAATTATCTGCGTCAGCGCCCCCGAAGAGATTAGGCTTCAGCGCGTCATGCTCCGCGACCGCATCTCAAGGGAGAAGGCTTTGGATTGGATCAATCGGCAGCTGCCACAGGAAGAAGTACTGAGAAGGAGTGATTACGAAATTGTCAACGACGGAACGACAGATTTAGACAATCAAGTATCAAGGATTCTCAATGAATTAGACAAATCAAGTAAAAATAAATAATAAACAGAAAACAATGTTACAGACAATTCTTTCAATAGCAGGCAAACCAGGACTCTATAAATTGGTGAGCCATGCAAAAACGAATCTTATAGTAGAATCGCTCGATGGAACACACAAGCGTTTGCCGGCGTTTGCAACCGACCGTGTGACGAGCCTTGCTGACATCTCCATGTTTACCGAAACAGAAGACATTCCACTGGGAGAGGTGCTGGCAAAGGTCCGCGACAAGGAAGGAGGAAAAGTCATTTCATTTAATTGGCGCAAAGCATCGGGCAAACAACTGCAAGACTTTTTTGCCGAAGTACTTCCCGATTTCGACCGCGATCGTGTCCACAACAGCGACATCAAGAAACTATTGCAATGGTACGACATTCTTATCAATGCCGGCATCACCAACTTTGAGGAGGACTTGAAGCCAATTGATGGTGAGAACATCGACGACCGGAAGGAAGAAGAAGCTGAATAGGTCTCCACTTCAATGAGACATAAGCATCTCCGTATGAAGCCAATGCCTGCATACGGAGATTTTCTTTTATGTGAAAACACCAAAATTTGTCGTTGTACCCGCAATATAACTGCTATCCTGTCTAAGCAATTGCACGGCAGCAAAGGAAACATCTTCTTTCTATTCAGCATCAAACAAACTACCGGAAATCGTTTTTGTCTGTGCCATTCCTCACAAGGAGACAACCAACAGCAGCAATATCAAACCACATCCTTTCATAATTCTTGGGTTTATATTTTTGCATATAACCGATTTGACGTTAATGCCTAAGAAATGTTTAATCAGCGATTACATGAATGTGCTGACCCAACCTACCGCAAATATTGAGTGATGCTTTCCCTAAGACAGAACGCTCATTTCAGGAAAGCAAAGAACACGGCAAGAACCAGAAAGAGAAAGGCTACAAAATGATTCCAATGGAGACTCTCACCATTGAAAAACACGACCGTAAAGACTGTGAAAACCAAGAGCGATATGACTTCCTGGATGACCTTCAACTGCATCAACGAGAAACTGCCACCATTGCCAACGTACCCCAAGCGGTTGGCAGGAACCTGACAAGTGTATTCTGCCAAAGCCAACAACCAGCTCAACAAGATGATGACATACAAGGGGGTAGCATCGGTTATCACCTTCATTTGCTGCAGTTTGATGTGTCCGTACCATGCGAATGTCATGAAAATATTCGAGAACACCAACAGGCCGATTGTGTATAATCCATTCATACTTTTTCCCACTTTATCATTTTCGACGACAAAAGTAAATAAAATCATTGGGACAGACAAGGGAACTTCCGGCTTATCTGACGGAACAGAAGATGAATGCATATCAGCAGAGCGCCCGAAAACGTGCACAAGCCACTCGCCATCTGTGCAATTTCGACACCGACAATGCAAAAATGTGTGAAAAGAACAATGATAATCAATTGAATATGAATGGAAAAACATTATATTTGTAATAACGTTAACAAGAGGGTTATGGAGCAGCGAATTATTATTTCAGACCATTTCAAGAAGAGTTTGGCAGAAGCCATCTCCGAATGCGAGCACGACCAGATATTCGTGCTGACCGACGAGACCACTAAAGATACCTGCTGGTCGCTGATGAAAAATCATTTGAGTATCAAGGGCGCACGGTTGATTACCATTCCCTGTTCCGACTGCAACAAGACATTGGAGTCACTGGTCCACGTGTGGAAAGAGTTGCAGCTGGGGAACGGCTCGCGCCACTCGCTGCTCATCAATGTCGGCGGAGGCATGGTTACCGATCTCGGCGGCTTTGCAGCATCGACCTTCAAACGGGGCATCAACTTCATCAACGTTCCCACCACCTTACTCGCCATGGTCGATGCAAGTGTGGGTGGCAAGACTGGCATCAACTTCGGCGGATTGAAGAACGAGATTGGTGTGTTCAATGAGTCAAGGTTCGTTATTGTGGATACAAAGTGGCTCCAATCGCTCGACACCGAGAACCTGTTGAGTGGCTATGCTGAGATACTCAAGCACGGACTCATCGCCAACGACAGACTATGGGCCGATCTATTGGCTTTCGATTTCGACCAGCCCGACCTGAAAAAGCTGTCCCGTATGCTGTCAGACAGCATCGAAGTGAAGGAGAAAATCGTAGAGAAAGACCCACACGAGCAGAATATCCGCAAAGCACTCAACCTCGGTCACACGTTCGGTCACGCCTTTGAGGCATGGGCATTGAAACGCAAGCCCATACTCCACGGCTATGCAGTTGCCTACGGTCTCATCTGCGAGCTTTACCTCTCTGTTGTCATACTGGGATTCCCGACCGACAAGATGCGACAGACCATCCATTTCATCAAGGAGAATTACGGTTCGCTAAACATCAGTTGCGACGACTATGACGAGCTGATTGAGCTGATGCGTCACGATAAAAAGAACCGCGATCGAAGCATCAACTTCACTCTCCTCAAGGATGTCGGCAAGGTGAGAATCGATCGGATGGCGACCGTCGAGGAAATCAAGGAGGCACTTGACTTTCTGAGGGAGGGATAAAGTTCCTATGACTGCACAACCCACGAGGCGACGGACCCGATAATGACCCTATCGGATTGAAACAAAGCGAGGATTTCCCCATCGTCAGACGACAACTGACATTGACGAACGGTAGTGCTTTTGTCAAATAATTTCATCGGCAACCTTTCGAAACACAAGCTTTCGCACTACGAAAGCTCACCTTTTATGTATCAATAGCTCATCTTTCACCACACGAAAGCTGACCTTTTACAAAACCGAATCTATCACAATGATTATCAGACCGTTACAGAAAAGGTAGCGAAACTTGATTTGTAAATATTTTTCAGCTGATATAATTATATCCCAACCTGACGCAACTGGCGATGATAGACAGGACGACTCAGGGCATGAGGCTATCAGCGACCGTTCGTCTTATCCATAACGGTCTTTCGGACATTCACCGATTTTAATTGAAAGCCAGCATGGATGCCATTCGCTCCGTCGCAAACCGCATGACGGGAACACGCCATTTCCGACAGGTTTGGCGACTTTATCCTATCAGTTTCTGCCGGTCGATGATGGTAATCACCTTGCCATTGATTTCCAATGCTCCTTCTTTCTCAAAGTCGGAAAGCACGCGAAGCAGGGAGAACTTCTGAATACCAAACGAGTCGGCTATCTCTTGGCGCGACCGCTGGAGATGAATCTCAAGGCTTTGCTGCTCTTTCGACAGTTCCAACAGCAGATATGCCACTTTCTCACGTACGGTAAACAGACTCAAGACCTTCATTTTATGGGTCAGGAACACATCTATATTCGACAGAATCCTGATGAAATTCATTCTAATCTGTTCGTCGGTGTCTATCAGCGCTTTCAGTTCGTCGGGCTTCATGCGCAGAAGCTCCACCTTTCCGTCTGTCTCCACACTCACAGGCAACGCTTTTTCGGTGGCAAAGATGAAAGCCGGCGCCACGAGCGTGCCCTCTTTCAGCCGTGTCACCTCAACCTGCTTTCCCGATATCGAAGCCATCCGGCTGATTAGCGTACCCTTGACGATGATATCGGCATACCGGCAAGGCATGCCGGCTAATGCATAGACATCGTGCGACGGTAGTTCCACCACACGGTAGCTTGCGCTCTCCAATGCCATGTCAATCTGAAGCATTGACATTCCGACGAAAAGCGGACAGGCACTGAGCACTTTGATGAATCTATCTTCCATGATTACAAAATTAATTAATTTCGTTCCATCTCCCAACGTTTAACTACTTTTAACCACATCGAGTAACAATTGTTACCCATTGCCGGCGCCCGACTGCGTAATTTTGCATCAAACGAGAAAAGAACAAAGAAATATGAAACAGACAAACATTCCATTTCAGACTTGGGACATTGACCTATTGGTTGATTACATCTTGAAATTCCACCACCGGAACACAAGAAAATACGGCGGCGAGCTGTTGCAGCGGCTGACCCGTCTAGCGACAACCCACCACGAACTCGAAAGTGTGGCTGCCCATTTCAGAAACAGTATGGCCGACCTCGACCTGCATTGTCAGAAAGAAGAGAACGTGTTGTACCCTTACATACTGGCGTTGTTCGACGCCGCAGAGAAGGGAGAACAGCTGGAGGCCTTCCATTGCGGAACGATTGAGCATCCCATCAACGCCATGATGGCCGACCACACTGACGAGACCGAACGGCACGAGAGAATCGCAGAGCTGACCAACAACTATACCGCTCCTGAGAATGCCGAACCCGAATACAGAAAAGCTATCGACGACTTGCGCCTGTTCCGCGATTACCTGCTCGAACATATCCACGTCGAAAACGAGGTGCTCTTCCCACGGGCACTGGCTTTAGAGGGAAAGACGGTTGCACTTTGAGATGATTATCCGACTCAAAAGAATATACGAACAGCCAGAGGACACAGACGGTTTCCGTGTTCTGACAGACCGTTTGTGGCCTCGTGGCATCAGCAAAGAGAAAGCTAAACTCGACTTATGGGCTGCGAACGTTGCCCCAAGGCATGAACTCAGGAAATGGTTCGGACACGATTCCGAACGCTACGATGATTTCAAGCAACGCTATTTGCTTGAATTGGAGGAAAATGGCTCGTTCAATGATTTTCTTACGTCGATAGAGCGGCACGAAGTCGTGACCTTACTTTTCGGAGCTCATGACGGAACACACAACAATGCCGTTGTCTTGAAAGAGAAATTGGAAAGTATCTTGCAATTCAACATTACCTAATGACAATGCAGAATGGCACATCAGGCCGACGGTCACTCCACCAATAACCTTGCCTTTTCACGGGCTATCTTTCCCGTTCCGGTGGTGGGGATAGTCGAAATGGTTTGGTAGTGGTGAGGTTGCCAGTACTTCGGAAGAACGGAAGTGCAGATGTCGCGAACTGTTTGTAAATCGGGCGATTCCGTTAGCAAAACCACCTCTTCGCCAAACTTCTTATTCGGACGCTTGGTGATGACATAAGGCACTTTGAGATGTTGTTTCAAGGCTTTCTCTACCTCTTCAATCTGAATCTTAATCCCGCCCGAATTGATGACGTTATCTTTCCTCCCGATAATTCGGAACTGTATTTTTTCGCTACCGTCAATGTCTTTTACTTTCCTCAACTCTGCCCGGTCGTTCGTCAGCAGGGGCCCATCGCAAACCAAAGGTGCGTCGATGATCAGGCATCCGTCATCATTGAGCGACACATTCACACTATCGAATGGCTCATACCAGTCACTCGCAGCACCACCGTTGAGCCTTCGGAGGGCGATATGCGAGAGGGTTTCGGTCATTCCGTATGTACTCCAAACGGCATTGGGAAATGATTGCAATGCCTTTGAGAGCGAGTCGTCTATCGCTCCCCCACCTATTATCAAATGTTTTATCCGTCTCAGGCGCTCGGTTTCTTCTGGAATTTGCAAGGAATTATAGACCTGTAGGGGAATCATGGCTGCAAAGGTGATGGCCGTTAGTGGATTGTCGAGCGTGGATAGTGATGCGTCGGACAATGGATGGCCCGATGGTCGCACATTGAGAAGTTGGAGATGACGCTCCAAAGAGCGCACGACCATCATTTTTCCAGCAATAAAATCGAGTGGCATACACAACAAGGCCGTGTCGTGTGGCTTCAGTTTCAGGAAGTCGCAGGTTATCCGAGCAGAATTCAACATGCGTAGCTTTTCTACCCATATCGGCTTTGGCGTGCCCGTTGAGCCGCTGGTATGCACCATGACTGTTGGATGCTCGTTGTGCCATTCAGTAAGAAATTCATCTAATTCCATGATTTGTTTAGGATGATTAATGGAGCATTCGGTCGGAGAGACCTAACTTGACGATGAAGAATAATCCAACATCAACTGGTCGCCACGGATGGTTAGCGGCATGGGCACATTGTCGCTGAACAACTGTCCCGTACCTAATCCCTGCGGCATGCTGATGTTCGGTCCATAAATACGGGCCGCAAGCTGGGCAATGGCATTCAGTCCGACATTGCTTTCCAAAGCAGACGTAATCCATGAGCCAATGTTCCGCTCGCGGGCAAGTTCTATCCATTCAGCCGTACCAGACATGCCACCATGCAGACTCGGCTTCAAGATGATGTATTGAGGGCGGATCGTGTCCAACAGCTCTATCTTTTCATGTCGGCTATTCACACCTATCAACTCTTCGTCCAAGGCTATTGGCAACGGCGTCGCTGCACAGAGACGGGCCATCGCTGCCCATTGGTGTTGTCTGATAGGCTGTTCTATGGAATGGATGTCGTGCTTCGACAGTGCCTCCAGTCTGCTCATGGCCTCATCTGGCGAGAAACCACCATTAGCATCCACCCGAAGCTCAATCTGTTCCCTCGTGAACGATTCACGAATATGTCTGACAAGCTCCAGCTCTTTGTCAAAATCAATAGCCCCGATTTTCAACTTTACGCAGTGGAAACCTTTCTGAATCTTCTCGTCAAGACGAGCGAGCATCTCGTCGAAAGTGCCCATCCACACCAGTCCATTGATGGTTATGCCTTCCTCTCCGCGACCAAACGGAGTGTCAAGGATATCCAGTTTCCCGCCGGCCCTTAACTGTGCCAATGCCGTTTCCAACCCGAAGAGCATTGAGGGGTAAGGTCTCATCGCCTCATAGTCTATCTCCCCCGTTCGTTCAAGCACGTCACAGAATGCCCGCAGTGTCCTTTCGTAATCGGTGGGTGGCATGGCGTCGCACGAGAGGTCAGGAAGCGTCGCACATTCCCCCACCCCTTGCACGCCAGGGCTGTCGTCTGACGTCAGGGTGACAAAGAAACTCTGTCTCGTGGTATAAACCCCACGCGACGTTCCAGCAGGATTGATGAAGTGAAACGTCTTTGACGAGATAACTATCTTCAACATTTTGATATGATTTAAAGCATAGATGAGACGGTCAAAACTGCGATTCCGTCATAGCATTCACGAATTCTTATGGGAATTTTGGATATTTATCAAAGTCTGGTTTACGCTTTTCCAAGAACGCTTTGCCACCTTCCTGCGCCTCATCCATGGTGTAATAGAGCATGGTAGCATCGCCGGCAAGTTCCTGAATGCCAGCTTGCCCATCAAGTTCGGCATTGAATCCAGCCTTCATCATTCTGAGAGCGAGCGGCGAACGCTCCATCATCGTCTCCGCCCACTCAACACACTCATCCTCCAACTGGTCGAAAGGGACGACTTTGTTCACCAAACCCATGCGCTCAGCTTCCCGAGCAGAGTATTGGCGACAAAGGAACCATATCTCACGGGCCTTCTTTTGTCCGACGATTCGTGCGAGATAGGAAGCTCCAAAGCCAGCATCGAACGATCCGACCTTAGGTCCGGTCTGCCCGAAAATGGCATTTTCCGACGCAATAGACAAGTCACACATCACATGAAGCACATGTCCGCCACCTATTGCATAGCCGTTTACCATGGCGATAACTGGCTTTGGGAGACGCCGAATCTGCATTTGCACATCCAGAACATTCAGCCGTGGCACTCCGTCGCCTCCGACATAACCGCCTCGTCCCTTAACATGCATGTCGCCACCTGAACAGAAAGCCTTGTCGCCAGCTCCCGTAAGCAATACCACCCGGACATCCAAGGCCTCGCGACAGTAGCCGAATGCCTGTGAAATTTCCCACACAGTAAGTGGCGTAAAGGCATTGCGGTAACGGGGACGGTTGATGGTTATCTTCGCAATATGGTTGTATTCTTCAAATAAAATCTCCTTAAAATCGAATCCTTCGATTGTTTTCCATTCTCTTTTAGCCATAGTTCATTGTATGATTGTTAATGAAAAGTAAGGTTGTAGCACAGGAATTTGAAAGCCATGACAAGTAAGACATGAATCGCCTACCGACCTTCCAACTACTGTCAACTACCTTTACTTCTCTTAAAATGTTCGTAATACTCTCTCATTACTCGTGCATCTTCCTCAGAATCGGTGAAAACCTCCAGCAATACCGGACCTTCCTCGCTGTCGAAGAAAGCCTTCAGCCCCGTTTCCAGTTCGCTTTCGTCATGGGCAGCAAAGTAAACAATGTCGTTTTCCTCACAAATGCCCTCGGCAGTGGTCTCATGCGACGCACCGATCATGCTATCGCGATGTGGCGATTCCTCAAGTCCTGCAAGTTGATGGAAGAGCCCTCCCCCACCGTTATTGAGCAGCAATATGCCAAGATTTGAGTCAAGGTTCCTATTCCACAAGGCATTCTGATCGTAAAAGAAGCTCAAGTCGCCAATCACGCAGTAGATATCCTCTATCTCCCGACGAGCAACCGCCATGCCGACAGCTACCGAAAGCGTCCCCTCTATTCCGTTAACGCCCCGATTTACATGGATATATTGGTTGGAATAGATGTTGCCCAGACGCACGGCCGAACTGTTTCCATAGACCATTTCGCCATCTATCTGTTCCTCGTCGTACAGCTCATGGAATCGTTTCACGGCCAACATCTGTGAGTAATCTGGCTGAAAAGCAGCAGCTTCAGCAGCCGTTTTCTCCAATTCGACCTTCCAACGATTTCCAAATGCTGTCGGTTGGCTGTCCTTCAGCTCATCGGCCATCACCGAGAAAAACTGCTCCGACGTGCACTCGATGATGTCTGTCAGGTTCATGAACGTGTCACGGACATCTCCCCGCTGATCAACCAGCACCGAGCGGATACCTTTGCAACCGCGCAGGAAACGCTTCAGCCGCTTGCTGACAATCGTTCCACCTATATATATAAGGAAATCGGGACGCAATCGGTCATCGTCGGCCAACACTGACAGAAGTTCGTCGAAATGTTGCGGAGGACACAGGTCGTCATTGGCAAGCTTCTCCTGCAACACAATGGTGTATTTGCACAGCTCCTCCAAGGATTCGATGACGTTGCCTATCTCATCGGCCTGCATTTGCCCAACGACTATCATCGGTTTGTGCGCTTTTTTGAAATCAGAGACAAGGTTGTAAACACCCTCTATATCTCCAGCAGTGGCCGAACGTCTGATAAGCCTCTGCGGTGGCAGAGTCTCGACATTGTATTCGAACAACGGCTCGGTGATGGGCACGTTGATATGCACTGGTCCTCCGCCACGTTGAGCAGTTGCCAGCAGAGCTTCATTGACGAGTCGGTTGCAGTACCACCGCTGCTCATCGCCCGATGGTTCGGGCAAATCAACACTCTTGCACACATGTGGCTCAAGGACATTCGCCTGATGGATGGTCTGTCCGTCGCTCTGGTCTATCCATTGCTGTGGTCGATCGGCAGAAACGATGATCAAAGGCAAATGCTGGTAATAGGCTTCGGCTACTGCAGGTGCTACATTGAGCAACGCCGTGCCCGACGTTACGCAAACCACCACCGGCTCATATTCTGACAAACACACGCCGAGGGCAAAGAAACCGGCCGAGCGTTCGTCGGTAACGGAGTAGCATTCTATCTGCTTGCACTCGCAAAGATTGTGCACAATGGGTGAATTTCGTGAGCCAGGGCACACCACTGCTTTACGAATGCCGGATTTAACGAGTAGAGCCGTGAGAATATTCACGTTTTCCTTGTTGCTGAACATTATCGTTTCATCATTTTACGGAGGATTGCTCCCCCTATAGTTTATCAACATACCGACGCTACACCAACAGCTTTCGCATGGTTGACAATTTGGCTTCGGTCTCCTCCCACTCACTTTCCTCGGTGCTCTCCCTTAGAATGCCTCCGCCGGCATAGAGCTTGCAGCATCCAAGCAGTATCTCCATGCAGCGCAACGAAACATAAAGGTGAGTGTCTCCTTGGAGGTTTAGCGGTCCAGCGAACCCACTATAATAATGTCGTGGCGAAGATTCGTTTTCGAGAATATACTCGCGCGCCTCGTCTTTGGGTATGCCACAGACGGCTGGTGTGGGATGAAGAGAGTCGAGCAGATGACCTATGGCATTATCGTCGTTCAGAAAAAAGGTAAAGTCGCTGCGCAAATGCACCAAATCGGCCGCCCTTGTTGTTTGCGGTCCTTCCTCTTTTATCTCTCGTGCATAATCTTTCAACCGCTCACGAATGTAGTTGGCCACATACCTTTGCTCCGATTGATTCTTCTCCGACCAACTGACAGGTCCTTCTCTGTAGGGCATCGTGCCAGCAAGGGCCATCGTCCGCCACCTGCCGCCACTGCCATCGAGCAGTATTTCTGGAGTAGCCATCAGCCATGTGCCAGATTTTGGAGTAGAGAAAAGAGCGACGAACTGCCGTGGGTAGAGCTGACATGCGCGCTGAAATATCTCCTCAGCCTGCAACCCGTCATCCAATGGTGTCTCGGAGCAACGCGACAGCACCAACTTGGAGAATCTTCCACTGATCAGCTGGGAATGAAAATGAGCGAAATCGTCACGATAGGATTCTCGTTCAGCCCGTGCTTTCGATGAACTGAGTTGTCTATCAGAGCTCCATCGGCCAGCCTCTACATCACGGACATCCACTGTTGTAATCTCGTCGGGGTGCATCAATAGGATCGGATTCTCGTCGTCCGACGAGAATGGGGCTATGACAAAGCCACTCTGACCATTGAGGTCGGCGAGCGACGACAACTCAATGGGGCTTGTATTCTGCACCATCAGCGTGCATTGCCTTGCGAATGGCAAACGATATATGGCAAATGACGGCATGTAGGCTGGGGTTTCTCCTTATTTGGATTGTGAGTCGATGACGAAATTAGTCACTTGAACGGTGGAGATGATTTCGCCGTCGTCATTCTTTACATCCACCTGCCACACATGAAGCCTGTTGCCTTTGTGGACGATGCGTCCGTAGGCGGTCACCGTGCCACCGTAGGGCATTGCCTTCACATGACTTCCGCTGACATTGATGCCCAGCGCCATCTTGCCAGGGCAAAGCCCCATAGAGCCCACTCCTGCCACATTCTCAGCCAAAGCTAAGGTTGCACCTCCCGAAAGGAAGCCAAATGGCTGTTTATTACGGTCATCGACGGTCATTTTGCCCATCAATGTATCTGGTTCGGGTGTTGACATGAACTGCATACCAAGAGTTCGGCTCAATCCATCTTCGTTCTCAAGGTGGGCAGCAATTTTTTCTACATCCATTGCGTTAATTTCGATTTGTTGTTTAGAGGCATCCGCGAGGGTTCTACCTGATTATATTTTCATTTCTTGCAAAGATAATAAAAAACAAGCAGTCCACAAAGGATTCAACACGGTTTAGTCGTTTGAATTTCAAAAAAACATAAAGGTTGTCTAATCCTACATAGCGACAAGGATAGCAGGGCGCTTACGAAGGGCGATAATGAGGCTTCCTTGAGTCCATCTGACGTCCCACAATGATTGACAGAAACTGTTTTTTGTCAAAATTTTTCAGGAAACGAGTTCCAATAGGTCAGTGATCAACACATGATAGGTCAGGTATCGCAAGGTGAAAGGTCAGGTTTTGCGAGGTGATTGCTATCATTTCGGAGCTAATAAGATAAGCATCTTACTATCAAGCGTTTACAAATCGACTTTCAGAGTCATATTTGTAAGTATTTATTACTTCATTGCCAACCTATAAAAAAATAACCTCTTCCGATGTCTTTCAGAAGAGGTGATTTGTATTTGTTGGGGAAAAGCACTACTTTATCACATATTTCTTACCGTTTCTGATATAGATTCCACGGGTTGGATGTGCCACTTTGCGACCTTGCAAATCATAGTAGTAGCCATCGCCTTTAATCTCATCATTCCGTATGTCAGCGATATAGGTCGGAGTCAGATAACTGAACGATATGACTCCGTTGGGTGCAACCTGAATGTTATAGACCGGTCGCTCCAACTTCGTGTTATCATAGAGAGTGAAACTTGGTATTTGAGAGCCATTTCCGTAAAGATTCGTGTTCGAAGCGCTGAAATCCAACTCCATGTCATCTGCCGCAACAAGATAGCAGTGCCGCTCATTTTGATAGAGGTTCACCTCATTGTTCTCCCATTTGGTCTTGTCGTATGTGACATGGGTCACCATCAGACCGTTGCCGAATGTGCATTTCTCACCTCGGTAGTTGAAGTCCGACTCAGGATACCATGTTCCTGTATGGCGGTTTTCCAATATAAAATACTCTTGTTGCTTCTTTGGATTGCGCAGCAACACGGCCGATTCACCAGCGATACTGCCAAAAGGATGGAGCTCCACACAGACTGTATCTTTCAGTTCGGCAATATTCTGCCATCCGAGATAGGAGCGCTCGTAAGCCGTATAACCTATGGGCGAACGGCCTTTGCGGATGTAAGCGCCCGTGTCCATTATCGACCAGTTGCTGAAAGGGTCGCCATACAAAGTACTGTATTGACTCGTACAATAGAAATCAGGCAATCCAAGAGCATGCCCAAACTCATGGCAGAACACACCCATGCCCATCAACGAGCCGTCATCGTCGAGCTCATTACCCACGAAATATCCATTGAAATGGAAGCCTTCAACATCGACATTAGGTTCGAAGTCCATCTGACACGGCCATACCAAGTCGGAATTATTGCTACTTGTGGCCTCTCCCTTGCCTGCATACAGAATACTCACAAGCTGAATGTTGCCAGCATTGTCCTTGAACTTACCGAAGTCAACTCCCGATGCCTTGGCGGCCTTGATGGCATCCTTCACCAACCCATCGACATCGGTGTCGTCTCCCCAGCTGTTGTTTTTGCCATAGGCCTTGTAACTCTTGCTAAGCGTCACCTTGGCGACGACATCAAACGTCGGAATGAACTTGCCTTGGCTCTGATCCGTGAAGTAATCCTTCACGGAACCTACACATCCGGGCTCCTCATGGTAGCCTTGCGTGTTGTAATAGCGCCCCATCTTCTTCTGAGTGGTGGTGGCTTGAAACTTGGTATCGCTGAACTCGACCATGATAACCGGTATCGTAACCTCGCCGATGCTTTTTACCGCACCGACACCGCTTTGCCCATATTTGCCCAATCCATCATCGGTGGAGGCATGAATCGCCTTTCGCGACTTTGCAAAAAATCGCTGAACGTTGAATTGTTCCAGCTCCGCCAAACGGGAAGCGACATCGTTTTTCCGGAGGAAAGCAGCCTCCTCGCGGGTCCTATTTCCATTCTCGTGGGCAATTAGGTCAGAAGCCACCAGCCGACCGTCAACTATCACTGCGTAGCAGATGTCTCCCGACGCATTCTTCATGAGAATTTCATTATCGAGCGTTGAGTAGTAATCCACACGTCCATCACCATGGACAAAAACTTTGATGGTTGTTCCATCACTCTGCGTCATCTCCCACAGTTTCCTGATTGGACGAATGGCAGATGCTTGCAAAGATACGACCAACGCAATGAGAACCAACAGTATATTTTTCTTCATACTTTTCAAAATTACTGATAATTAGTTTTAAAGCCATTGACTTACAAAGTTAGGTATTTATCTAAATAATGTCTCGCGCGCCACTGCATTATTCAAGTATTTTAACAAATATTCGGTAGGATGAAAGAGGTATCATCATCCTCCCAATAACGAAAAAACATTGTCAAAAAGCACAGGCAACAACCAACGGCTGAATAAGCATCGCACAACCATTGCCAAACATTATGTTGGCAATCGGTGAGCTAACTTTCAACAATATTTCGTAAATTCGCACCTGAAAACAAACCATCAATCTGAATAGTCGTGGCCCATTCGTCACTAATCGTTAGTCAATGACATTGCCATTATTAGCTTTTAACCGAAAAAAAGCGCAAGTTCAACATAGAACTGCAATCCCAAGTACGGGTGTAGCTTAATAATCTATACCTGAAAACACCGAGGGGGTTGGGGGCGAGCAGCCCCCATGAGTGGAAAAATCAGCAAGCAATGCATAAAAATGAAAAAGGGAGACCTCTGTCTCCCAAAGATTAATTAAATTTGCATTGCTATGTACAAACAATTAACCTCGGAGCAAAGGTACACAATTTCTGTGCTACTCCAAAACGGAATGAAACAAAAAGACATTGCCAAAGCGATAAATGTAAGTCCAAGTACAGTGTCACGTGAAATAAG
>NZ_AUME01000035.1 GCF_000430525.1 Prevotella corporis DSM 18810 = JCM 8529
GTAGTTAGGAAACTGCTGCTACCATACAAGGACTGTCTGAAGACCATTACAACAGACAACGGACCTGAATTTGCAGCACATAAGGACATTACCAAGTTCTTAGGCGTGCCCGTATACTTCGCTGATCCATATTGTTCTTGGCAAAAGGGAGCGATTGAGAATACAAATAAACTAATCAGACAATATATACCGAAAAAGGATTCGTTTGAACATTACACAGACAAGAGAATTATGTCGATACAAAAGAAATTGAACGAAAGACCGAGAGAAAAATTAAACTTTTCTACACCTAAGTGCGAGTTCTTCAAACACGTTTTGTAATTTTGCACTTGCTGGTTGACTCTACGATTTCCTATATTAAAATTGGAACTTTAAAAACTTATTTTTTGATTTGTGTATGCTGAGAAAATTGTGTATCTTTGCACGTTGCTTTCAAGCAACTAAACGAATTGAAATCAATAAAATAACAATATAGATGAATATATCATACAAATGGCTTAAGGAATACGTCGATTTCAGCCTCACACCACAGGAACTGGCCGAAGCGCTGACCTCTACAGGCTTGGAAGTTGGAAGTGTTGAGGAAGTGGAGACTATTCGTGGTGGGCTCAAAGGGCTTTTTGTTGGCAAAGTGTTGACTTGTGAAATGCACCCTAATTCTGATCATTTGCACATTACGACGGTTGATCTTGGTAAAGAAGCTCCTCAACAAATTGTTTGTGGAGCACCTAATGTTGCTGCTGGTCAGAAAGTTATTGTGGCAGATTTGGGATGTGTGCTCTATAGCGGTGAGGAAAGTTTTACCATTAAGAAAAGCAAACTCCGCGGTGTCGAGAGTTTCGGGATGATTTGTGCTGAAGACGAAATCGGTGTAGGAACAAGCCATGATGGTATAATCGTATTGCCTGAAGATGCAAAGGTCGGTATGCCGGCAGCTGAATACTATCACTTGGATAGCGACTGGCTAATTGAAATAGATATTACAGCTAACCGTGCCGATGCTTTAAGTCATTTTGGAGTAGCGCGCGATCTCTACGCATGGTTGAAACAGAACGGTTATAAGACTTCATTACATCGTCCTGATTGCGATAAGTTTGTTGTTGATAATCATGATTTGGAAATAGACGTCAAGATAGAAAATACAGAAGCTTGTCGTCGTTATGCCTGTTTAAGCGTTACGAACTGCGAGGTAAAGGAAAGCCCAAAATGGTTAAAGGATAAGTTGAACGTTGTGGGAGTTCGTCCTATTAATAATATTGTTGATATTACGAACTACATAATGATGGCATACGGCCAACCCATGCACTGCTTTGACGCTGACATGGTTGTTGGTAAGCAAATTATTGTAAAAGATAAGAACGAAGGAAAAAAGTTCATTACTCTTGATGGTGAAGAACATATCCTTGGCGAACACGATCTTGCTATCTGTAATGCTGAAGTTCCAATGTGTATTGCAGGTGTGTTCGGCGGAAAGGGTAGTGGGACATACGAGAATACGAGGAATGTCGTGTTGGAGAGTGCGTATTTTCATCCTACTTGGATTCGTAAGAGTGCGCGTCGCCATGGCTTGTCAACAGACGCGAGCTTCCGCTTTGAACGTGGCATTGATCCTAATGGCACTATTTATGCCTTGAAACAAGCAGCAATCCTTTGCAAGGAATTGGCGGGTGCTAAAGTAAGTATGGAAATCAGGGACGAGTATCCAACAAAAATGGAGGGCTTTCCTGTTCGTTTAAATTATGAATATGCTGACCGTCTGATTGGTAAACAACTCGGTGTTGAAACTATCAGGAGTATAGCACAGAGCCTTGAAATGGAAATTGTGAAGGAGGATGCTGATGGACTTGACCTCATTGTGCCTCCCTACAGAGTTGATGTACAACGACCTTGTGATGTAGTTGAAGATGTTCTCCGCATTTATGGATACAACAATGTTGAGATACCTTCTACCTTGAAATCTTCACTTACTATTGCCGAGGAATCTGATAAAGACTATCATAGGGAAAATACTATCAGCGAGCAACTTGTAGGATCTGGTTTCAATGAAATATTGAATAATTCGCTAACTGCAATTTCTTACTACGAAGGAACCGAACTGAATGCTTATCCATGGGAGCGGATTGTCAAGGTGATGAATCCGTTGTCAAGTGATTTGGGGGTAATGCGTCAAACACTTTTGTTTGGTGGTTTGGAGAGTATTCGCAGAAATGTTAACCGCAAGGCACATAATTTAAAGTTCTTTGAGGTCGGTAATACATACACCTATAATCAAGAAAAGTGGAATGAGGATAGTCCTATCAAGGCATATAACCAAAGTTACCACATGGCATTGTGGATTACTGGTAAACGGGTGGAAGGCTCTTGGGCGCATCCCAATGAAGATGCAACATTCTACGAACTGAAAGCACATGTTGAGAATATCCTACGCCGTTTAGGAGTTGCCCAGGGGATGATTTTAAGTGAGCCGTCCGAGAATAACATCTTTGACAAGGCTTTGGCATTAAAAAACCGTGCTGGGAAGGTGGTAGTTGAAATGGGCATTCTGAGTTACAAACTGCTTAAGAAATTGGGTATCGAACAACCAGTTTATTATGCTGAACTTGATTGGGGCGGTTTGATGAAATTGATTCGAAAGAACAAATTAGAATTCGAGGAAATATCAAAGTATCCAAGCGTAAGTCGTGACTTGGCACTACTTATTGATGCAAATATAGAGTTTGCCCAAGTAGAGAAAATTGCTTTTCAGAGTGAGAAGAAACTTTTGAAAAAAGTAGAGCTCTTCGACGTTTATGAAGGTAAAAATCTTCCTGAGGGTAAGAAGAGTTATGCTGTTAACTTCGTTCTTCAAGACGAGACGAAAACTTTGAATGACAAGGCTATCGATGCAATTATGCAGAAATTAATTAAAAATTTAACAAATAAACTTGGAGCAGAGCTCCGCTAACAGAACGTTCCAATGGGAAGAGCATTTGAATATCGCAAAGCGACAAAGTTAAAGAGATGGGGCCACATGGCTCGAACATTTACTAAATTAGGTAAGGAAATCCAAATTGCCGTTAAGGCTGGTGGCCCTGAGCCCGAAACCAATCCACGTTTGCGTGCTATTATTGCGACTTGCAAGCGCGAGAACATGCCTAAGGACAACATTCAGCGTGCTATCAAGAATGCAATGGGTAAAGATACAAGCGATTACAAGGAAGTGCCTTATGAAGGATACGGACCTCACGGAATTGCCATTTTTGTCGATACTTTGACGGATAATACCACCCGTACGGTAGGTGACGTACGTTCGGTTTTCAACAAGTTTAATGGTACTCTTGGAACGCAAGGCTCGTTAGCTTTTGTATTCGATCATAAGTGTGTGTTTAGTTTCAAGACCAAGGAAGGTCTTGACATGGAAGAGTTGATTCTCGATTTGATAGACTATGGTGTGGATGACGAGTTTGATGTCGATGAGGAGGAAGGAGAAGTAACCATTTATGGTGAGCCAACAAGTTTTGGCGAAATTCAGAAGCATTTGGAAGATAATGGCTTTGAGATTACATCAGCAGAGTTTACACGTATCCCCAATGACTTGAAGGACGTCACAGATGAAGAGCGTGAAACAATTGATAAAATGGTAGAACGTCTTGAAGATTTTGATGATGTTCAAAATGTTTATACTAATATGAAACCTGCAGAGGAATAGTTTTCTTGTGATGAAATAAGACAATGAAATATTAAAGGTTCTCCATTTAAATTCATTCAAAAGAATACAGAAACAATGTCAGGATAAACAACTAAATCCTGACATTGCGCGTTTAAGACGAAGAGACTGTCATAGAAGCGTGACATTCATAGTTTGTCATTTATTCAATATCACTAATATTCCACTCTTTTCTCTAAAAAGTAAAGGGGACATTTCTGCAATCAGGGATAGACATTTGGATAATTTTATAAATTGTTCTTTCTTCTTTTTCGTTTTTTATTGGTAAATTTGCATATTAAAAGACAAAACTTCCTATGGATCACATAAGAAACTTCTGTATCATTGCGCATATAGATCACGGAAAGTCAACATTAGCAGATCGACTTCTGGAATATACAAAAACTATCCAGGTGACGGCTGGTCAAATGTTAGATGATATGGATCTTGAACGTGAACGAGGTATTACTATTAAGAGTCATGCCATACAAATGGAGTATGAACATGATGGTGAAAAATATGTACTCAACTTGATTGATACGCCAGGACACGTCGATTTCTCTTATGAAGTTTCACGAAGTATAGCCGCTTGTGAGGGGGCACTGCTGATTGTTGACTCAACACAAGGTGTTCAGGCACAAACAATATCTAATCTCTACATGGCTATTGACCATGACTTGGAGATAATCCCTGTTATCAATAAGATCGATATGCCCAATGCTATGCCTGAAGAAGTCGAAGATGAAATAATTGATCTTATCGGTTGTGAGCGTGAAGATATTATCCGAGCAAGTGGAAAGACTGGAGAGGGAGTGCCTGACATCCTCGAAGCTATCGTAAAACGTGTGCCAAGCCCTGTCGGAGATCCCAAAGCTCCTCTACAAGCATTGATTTTTGATTCTATTTTCAATTCATTTAGGGGTATCATAACTTTGTGTAAGGTGATGAATGGGTCTATACGCAAGGGCGATAAAGTGAAGTTTGTGCAAACAGGGATGGAATATGATGCTGACGAGGTTGGAGTTCTTAAAATGGATATGAAACCTACCAAGGAACTATCGACAGGAGAAGTTGGATATATCATTTCTGGTATTAAGAATGCAACAGAAGTAAAAGTAGGTGATACAATCACACATATAGACAGACCATGTGAACAGGCAATTGCTGGCTTTCAAGTGGTGAAACCAATGGTATTTGCAGGAGTTTATCCTATTGATCCGAGTGATTATGAAAATTTAAGGGCTTCGTTGGAGAAACTCCAATTGAACGATGCATCACTAACTTTCCTTCCAGAAAGTTCTCAAGCATTAGGATTTGGATTCCGTTGTGGTTTCTTGGGACTTTTACACATGGAAATCATTCAGGAACGTTTGGATAGGGAATTTAATATGGATGTGATAACTACTGTTCCCAATGTAAGTTATCTGGTGTATGATAAGTTGGGAAATCAAAAGGAAGTTCACAATCCATCAGGATTGCCAGAGCCTACGATGATTGAGCATATTGAGGAACCTTATATAAAGGCTTCCATTATCACTTCGGCTGACTATATTGGTCCTATTATGACCCTTTGTCTGGATAAAAGAGGTGAATTAGTGAGCCAAAACTATGTGAGTGGCAATCGTTTGGAATTAATTTTCATGATACCATTGGGAGAAATAGTAATCGATTTCTACGATAAGTTGAAAAGTATTTCCAAGGGATATGCATCTTTTGATTACCACATAGACTCATTTCGTCCATCTAAGCTCGTCAAGCTCGACATTTTGCTTAATGGTGAGCCGGTTGATGCGCTCTCGACTTTGACACATGAGAGCAACGCTGTGGCTTTTGGACGAAGAATGTGTGAGAAATTAAAAGAATTAATACCAAGACAACAATTTGATATTGCTATTCAAGCTGCCATTGGTGGTAAAATAGTAGCACGAGAGACGATTAAACAAGTACGAAAAGATGTAACTGCAAAGTGTTATGGTGGTGATGTTAGCCGTAAGCGGAAGCTTTTAGAAAAGCAAAAGAAGGGGAAAAAGCGTATGAAGCAAGTGGGAAACGTGCAAGTGCCACAGAAGGCTTTTTTGGCAGTATTGAAATTAGACTAAATACTTAATAGGGAGGAAAATGAAATGAAAGAGACTTTTGAAACACGAGAAATTGCCCGCGAGTTAGCAAGAAAATATAGTACAATGACTCATGATGAACTTGATGTGCTTGAAAGTGTCCTTGTACCAATCAAGTTTGCAAAGGGAGAGATGATTCTTTCAGAAGGAGAAATCTGTGAAAATATCTATTACATAGAGCACGGTCTCATCCGTCAGTTCTATTTTAAGAATGGCAAACAAATAACAGAGCATCTTGGAGAGGACCATACTATTTTCATGTGCATAGAAAGTCTTTTTCGTGAGGAACCAACCAAATTACAAGTTGAGGCATTAGAGCCAACTCTTGTTTATGCTTTGCCTAAGCATAGATTAGAACAAGTTGCTTTGCACAATGTTAATATTCAAATTCTCTATCGTAAAATTCTCGAAGAGAGTCTAATTATTTCTCAGATTCATGCAGATCTCGTGCGATTTGAGACCGCACAAGATCGATATAAGAGGATGTGTAAATTAAGCCCACAAGTTATTTTGCGTGCTCCTTTAGTTTATATCGCAAGCTACTTGCAAATGACACCAGAGACGTTGAGTCGTGTGAGAGCATCGATATTACTTGAATAACTTTTTGAAGAATCCTTTCTGCTCTTCTTTTGAATCCAGTTCAGGATTTTCCTTGGTCAGTTCTGATTGATTTTTCTCCAGTTTGACTTCTGGTATGTCTTCACCCTCGATAATTCCTGATTGTCCCCATTCAGCAACAAGCGTGGTAATATCACGACGAGCAGTATCCACATCAATTTCATATTCTTCTGTCATTTTGTTTACCAAGTAATCAATATTGAACGATTCCATGTCTTTAATCTCTTTCCACAGGAAAGCCGAACTTTCATTCATTGAAATTATATTGCTGAAATCAATATTTTCGTCTCCTTCCGCAACAATAATATATTCTCCACAAACTTGACGAAGATTAAATCCTTTTTTTGCTTTCATAATTAATTTATAGTTTATATTTATATGGTGCCAAATAAGGGAATCCATATTCTATTATAGAAGGCCAGAAGATACCTTCTTATCGGATATAGACGTACCCATATATAGCTATAAGTTTTCCATTTGCGCGAATCGGTTCTATCCATCTGCGGCCGTCCTTTGCGATAAAAGCCGATCACAGCCCCAACAATATTTTCCAACTTACAATGTTCTGTTAAGATGTTGCCATCACCTAATAGAGTTACGGAAGTCCCCTCTATAGCCTTAATTCTATGAAGAACGAAATGCTTGGGTGTGATTTCTGCTAAAACGGGGTCACCAACAGATACCGTTTCTGGTTTTGACAACAACGCCTTGTCTCTATTGTCTTCGAGGAAAGGGCGCATTGATTTCCCTCGAAGTTTAAGAGTGACTGTATGTCCCTCGTTAATCATCTTGACAATTTCTGGCAACAGTTCTGCATTTGAAAACTGCATCTCTATTCTATGTAAAGATGTTTCTGGCATTTTTATTTATTCGCAATTGCGTTGTAACAGACTTTTGCTGCATCCTCGTTTGGTAAACAGTGTAAGGTGTATATACCAGTTGTCTCTACTATTTTTGTTATAGTATCGCAAATGGCATTGTAAATTTCAGAATCCCATTTCATACTTGAGCACGATGGAAGGAGAGAGGCAAACGCCTCTGTAGGAGAGAGTTTCTCTATTGAGTTTTGCATGGCTCTGTCAATTCTTGTTATTGCTCCCAGCTTTGCCTTTACATTTCTATAGCATGGTGTCTTTCCACTCCATGGGCCACCGAAAATCCATAACTCATCATTGACGACCCTTATAATCGGATTATCATCATTCATTAAATCACTTCCAGGTATATACCTAAGCCACATGCTAACTTGGGTTGATTTACCCGTACCGCTTTTTGCTATGAAAGGATAACCATAACCTTTATTCCTTACAAGTGAAGCATGGATAAGTAAGGTCTGTTTGCGAGCGCCTGCGAATGCAAAAATAAGCATTAATGCATTGTTGAGTCCGAATTTCCTCATGTTGTGCTGTCCATTCAATGCGCATCTACAGTCGGAGAAATCCTTATTGGTCTTAAGCAGACAGCAATCGGCATTGTTTAGATCTTTGATAATATATTGATAGCCTCCATTTTCCAACCTATCTACTGCAGTGTCACCATTTCCAGTATCGAATACTCTGATTCTCTTCCTTTGATTTTGGGGAACGGTTTTTAATGTATCATCAACTGTCAGTTGGAAAAACAAATCATCCCCAATAGATTCAACTGCAAATGGCATGAAAGATGGCAACAGATGCATTCCATTTACATCTGAGTTTTGGAAATTTATTCGTATGTTCAGTTCTGCAATTCTGAAATAATATGTTTCCATTTGTAAATAGCTGACTAATATTACTCTACTTTTTCCTTTCTTTTTGTTTACGACCAGTTGCTGCTTTTTTTGCTTCTAATGCTTCCAATGCAGCTGAGTTATCATCTGGGGCAACGGTTGTGAAACTAAATTGGGCGGAATCAATGCTGTTTACTAAATATCTGCCTTTTGCTTTAGTGGTATATTTTGCTTGCATTTTGATATACTTTTTCATTGCTTCCTTTTCTGTTTCGGCAAACATTACCACACATGTGGGATGTTTACTGTAATTAGAGTTCTGAAGATAATTTTTCATCTGGTAAGCATAGTCATCACGATTCACCAAGAAATGTGGACGGCTATCTTCGATATAGACATCCAAAGATTGGATGTCGGTAAAATATACAGTTGAATCATTAAACGACGCAGCAAAGCCAAACATATACACTTTGGCTATTTTATAACCTTTTGCTGACACAGAATGAGCTAATCCCAAAAGGAAAAATGCTATTAAAAATACTTTATTGAATTTCATTTTAAATAATTTATTGTCCTAAATATGCTTTTAGTTCCTTACTAATGTTATTCTGTCTTAAATGCCTGATGGCCTTTTCTTTAATTTGCCTGACTCTCTCCCGTGTCAACCCTGTCTTTTCGCCTATTTCTTCTAATGACATCTCCTGTTGGTCAAGACCAAAGTAGGCTTTGATAACGAGCCTTTCTCTACTCGACAAAGTATCAAGCACTCTGTCGATTTCACGAAGCATACTTTCTTCAACAAGCTGATTGTCCGTAGGTATCAGGTCTTTGTTGGGCAAAATGTCAAGCAAGTTATTGTCATCACCATTGCTGAATGGGGCATCCACTGAGACATGATAAGAGCCGATATTCATTGCAACCTCTACTTTTTCCTCCGAGATGTTAATGTCATCGGCTATTTCGTTTGTACTTGGTGCTCTGCCATTCTCTTGTTCAAATTTATTCAATACCTTCCGTATCTTGTTTGCTGTTCCAACTTGGTTTAGTGGAACTCTCACTAATCTACTATGTTCAGCAATGGCCTGCAGAATGCTTTGCCGAATCCACCATACTGCGTAAGATATGAACTTGAATCCTCGGGTCTCATCAAATTTCTTAGCCGCTTTCATTAATCCGAGATTTCCTTCATTTATAAGGTCAAGGAGTGAAAGTCCGTAATTTTGATATTGTTTTGCAACAGATACCACAAATCTAAGATTAGCCTTGATTAACTTCTCGAGAGCTTTTGTATCACCTTTTCTTATCTTTTGTGCCAATTCAACCTCTTCTTCCATGGAAATGAGATCCTGATGCCCTATTTCCTGAAGATATCTATCAAGAGAATAACCATCCCGATTTGTTATTTTCTGCGTGATTTTCAGTTGTCTCATTGCACTTGGATAATAATATTATACTGGGCAAATTTACATAAAATCAGTGATTTGAGCAAAGAAAAGGTAAATAATGTCTATCAAATATCACTTTTTCGATGAAATCCTAAACCTCAAACGGTTTATTAAAACCTGTACAGATTTTGTTTGATTGTCGTTCAAGGCGCTTTGGCATTTTGTCAAAGTCGAAACGGACAATGTTGAAAGTGGACGACATGGAAACTGCTGACTGGTGGAGAGATACGGTATGATACCTCGTTATAGTTTTGTTATAAAAGTAAAACTATCACGAAAAGATTGCGTCATTGAATGGGGCTCGTTTGAGAAAATACCAAATATAGTGCTTCCGCTTCCCGACATCTGCGCATATAGTGCTCCCATATTGTATAACTCCTCCTTGATTCTTCCTAAAGATGGATGAGATTGGAAAATAGAATGCTCAAAATCGTTCACAAGAGAATATCTCCAATCTTTGATTGGACATTTCACAATATCCTTACAACTAACAGTTGACGGCCTTGGCTTAATATTTGAGAAAGCTTCTTTTGTAGAGATAGATATTTCGGGCTTGACTAATCCTATATAGTAACTAGATAGATTAATATCTTCTGTGTTTAAAAATTCCATCTTTTCTCCAATTCCACTTGCAAAACATGGTTTATTGTGGATGAAAAAGGAGCAATCGGCACCTAACTGAACCGCATAATCTTGCATTTGGGGACTGCTAATATTGAGACTAAAATATTCATTTAGCAATTTCAGCATATTGACAGCATCAGAAGAGCCGCCGCCCAAGCCTGCCTCTGAGGGTATTTTTTTTGTTAATTTGACACGAATATCTGGTAGCCCATGTTCCTTAGCAATTAATTCATAGGCTTTTACAACCAAATTGCGTTGTGGATCACAATCCAATAAAGCCCCGTCAACTTCAAGTGTACACAGTGGATTCTCAGATTGATGACCGATATCGATAAGTTCCAATTGATCACAAAGCGGTATAGGATAGAGCACAGTCTCAAGATTGTGATACCCATCGTTGCGTTTTCCAATAATGTTTAATCCTAAATTTATTTTAGAGCAAGGATATATTGTCATCATGTATAATTGAATTTTTGTTTTGCAAAGATAGAAAAACTTATTACTTATGGTAGGCAAGTTTAAAGTTTTTTTGTAAATTTGTAGCGTTATGCCAGAAAAAGATAGTGTTAAATCAAAAAATCCACGTCGGCGTCAATCAGCATCGATTGATACCTCATACGGACATCTCCAACCTCAAGCTCTTGAAGTAGAGAAAGTGGTGTTGGGTGCCCTAATGATTGATAAGGACGCTTTTACAGTAATATCAGAAATATTGCGTCCTGAAACGTTTTACGAGCCTCGTCATCAAAAGATTTATGAAGCGATACAATCATTGAATCTACAGCAAAAGCCTGTGGACATAATGACTGTGGCAGAGGAATTGCGCTATAAAGGAAATTTGGAAGATGTGGGCGGTCCAACCTATATAGTAGAATTGAGTTCTCATGTGGCATCATCCGCTCACATAGAATATCATGGACACATTTTAGCACAGAAATTTCTTGCCCGACAACTCATCCAATTTGCATCAATGATAGAAACAGATGCTTTTGACGAAACAGTTGACGTAGATGATTTGATGCAAAGAGCCGAAGGAAGTCTTTTTGAGTTGTCACAGAAGAATATGGCTCAGGATTATACACAGATTGACCCTATTGTAAAACAGGCACATGAACTTCTTCAGAAAGCAGCTTCCAATAAGGAGAGCGGAGGACTTACTGGTGTTCCTACTGGCTACAAGAAGTTAGATGAGATAACTGCTGGTTGGCAATTGTCAGACCTAATCATTATAGCAGGACGCCCAGCCATGGGTAAGACGTCCTTTGCACTGAGCCTTGCAAAAAACATTGCCATTGATTATCGCCTGCCTCTCGCCTTCTTCTCACTTGAAATGAACAATGTGCAATTGGTAAATCGCCTGATTTCTAATGTGTGCTCTATACCTGGAAACAAGATACTTAATGGGCAACTTACACCGGACGAATGGGAAAGGTTCGACAATAACATCAGGAAAATGGATGGGGCACCGATATATGTTGATGACACACCTGGTTTATCAGTGTTTGAATTGCGTACGAAAGCACGCCGTTTAGTCCGAGAACATGACATCAAGATATTGATGATTGACTATCTTCAGCTGATGAATGCCAATGGAATGAGGTTCAGTAGCAGACAAGAAGAAGTTTCTACCATAAGCCGTTCGCTGAAAAGTTTGGCAAAGGAGCTAAATATTCCAATCCTTGCATTGTCACAGCTTAACCGAACAGTTGAACAGAGAGATGGCCCTGAGGGGAAACGCCCTCAACTTAGCGACTTGCGAGAGTCAGGAGCTATAGAACAGGATGCCGATATGGTGTTGTTTGTACATAGACCAGAATATTACCATATCTATCAAGACGAGAAAGGAAATGACCTTCATGGAATGGCACAAATCATTATTGCAAAGCACCGTAAAGGTGCCACGGGTGATGTGTTGCTTAATTTCCGTGGGGAATATACTCGCTTTTCAAATCCTGATGAAACAGATATATTTAAAGCTCCAATTGACAACGGCAATTTAGCGTCAGGCGAGATTGTTAGCAGCAGAATGAATGACGATCCTTTCCCAGAACCACCGCTGGATGGTGTTACTGCGTTCTAATGATAATAGAATAGAAAAGATTTATCCTTCTCATTGATTTTCGATGAGGCAAGTTTTACTTTCAGCAAGAAGGTTCAGCGATAGGAAACTAATTGGTGACCTTTTACTGTGCAAAACCTAACCTATCACCATACGAAAGGTCACCTTTTGTTTGGTACTTATTTGATTCTGATTTTTAGTAAGTTATAAATCTAATTGTAGCTAATTCTTTTTAACTTTAATTACTTTGTTAGCCATGGTCATTATCTTTTGGAAAAGACGCTCTATGAGAGTTATTTGCTTATATGGCTACACTTGATTTTGATAGTAGATGCCTTCTGCCTGAATAATAACATCTGTATTTGATTGATAAAAACAAAGAGAGTATGTCATATGCCATACTCTCTTTTGTTAAAATCTTAGTTCTCCCAATAGTTTTGAAAGGAGGAATTTTATTAAGTTATTCTTTATTGATAGCTGCTACACCAGGGAGGACTTTACCCTCGATTGCTTCAAGCATAGCGCCTCCACCAGTAGAAACATAAGAAACCTTGTCTGCCAATCCGAATTTGTTGACTGCTGCAACAGAGTCGCCACCTCCAACAAGCGAGAAAGCACCATTCTTTTGAGTAGCCTCAGCAACATATTTGGCAATCTCACCTGTACCATGAGCGAAGTTTTCCAGCTCAAATACACCTACTGGACCATTCCAAAGGATAGTTTTTGAATCGAGAATTATTTTTTTCCAGTTCTCCAGACTTTCTTCTGACGCATCCATACCTTCCCATTCGTCAGGAATCTGATTGATAGGGAACACCTTACGTTCTGTGTCATTAGAAAATTCTTTACCGCAAAGGGTTGCAACTGACAAAGAAAGGTTTACCCCTTTCTCCTTAGCCGCTGACATTACATTCAGCGCCTCAGGCATCAATTCGTCCTCATGGAGCGACTTTCCAATCTTGCCGCCTTGTGCCTTGATGAAAGTATATCCCATTCCGCCTCCAATAATGAGATTATCGACTTTGTCAAGAAGGTTTTTGATAACTCCAAGCTTGGAACTTACCTTAGAACCACCAATAATAGCCGTGAATGGATGCTGTGCATTCTTGAGCACGTTGTCGATGGCGTTCACTTCTTTTTCCATAAGAAAACCGAGCATTTTGCGTCCAGCATCAAAATAATCGGCAATGACGGCAGTTGAAGCATGCTTGCGGTGAGCGGTGCCAAATGCGTCATTAACATATACATCTGCATAAGAAGCCAGCTTCTTGGCAAATTCTACTTGGCGGATTTTCATTTCCTTAGCAGCTTCATCATATTCAGGAGTACCCTTTTCTACATTAATGGGCTTGCCTTCTTCCTCTGCATAGAAACGGAGGTTCTCAAGCATAAGAGCTTCTCCAGCCTTCAGATTGGCAGTTTCTACTTCTGCATTACCTGCGTCCTTTGCAAACTTCACCTCAACGCCCAGTGCTTCACTCACATTTTTTACAATCT
Organism: Prevotella corporis DSM 18810 = JCM 8529; assembly: GCF_000430525.1. Taxonomy (GTDB): domain Bacteria; phylum Bacteroidota; class Bacteroidia; order Bacteroidales; family Bacteroidaceae; genus Prevotella; species Prevotella corporis. The sequence continues at coordinate 13,754 of NZ_AUME01000035.1, forward strand.
GACTCAGTGACAGTTCGGGCTTCACTTTGCCTTTCGGCTTGCCCATGTGACTCATCATTATCAACGCGCCACCATCTGAAAGCACCTTCTTCAATGTAGGAAGTGCACCACGGATACGGGTATCGTCTGTAACATTACCATTTTCATCCAATGGCACATTGAAATCAACGCGGACAATAGCCTTTAGCCCTGCGAAATTAAAATCATTAATTTTCATTTGAATTTTATTTGAAGTTTATAATGAATACATTCTTACCGCAAAAATACATAATTTTAATTGATTAATAGAATGATATCAGATATTTTTTGTATTTTTGCATATAAATACGTAATCAATGAAAGATTCTATTATTATTGTAAGTGGAGGTTTAGATTCCATAACGCTTTTATACGACAAACAGGAAACAATTGAATTGGCAATTTCTTTTGACTATGGGCAGAATCATGCTGAAAAAGAAATTCCATTTGCAGCATATCATTGCAATAAACTTGGTATATCACATATTGTCATTCCTTTGAAGTTCATGCAAAGCTATTTCAAGAGTTCGCTTATTGAGGGATCAGACAAAATCCCCGATGGTCATTATGCAGAAGACAACATGAAGTCAACTGTAGTTCCTTTCCGCAATGGCATAATGCTCTCGATAGCTGTCGGAATAGCAGAAAGTCACAATCTCAATCGTATTTATATAGCCAATCACGGTGGCGACCACACCATCTATCCAGATTGTCGTCCAGAATTCATCTCATCGATGAATCGAGCAGCTACGACAGGAACGTTCAACAATACATGTATTGAGGCTGCCTATACCAATATGAGCAAGGCGGACATTGTGAGACGTGGCTTGTCACTGGGAATAGATTATTCAAAGACTTGGAGTTGCTATAAAAATGGAGAACATCAATGTGGAAAATGTGGAACTTGCGTGGAACGTCGTGAGGCTTTCAAAGTGGTAGGAGTAGAAGACCCCACAACTTATTCCTTATAGGTTGAGAGTCTTCCTCGATAAATGAAAAGTCATCTTAGAATTCTACCGTAATCCTACCATTGATTTGTCGCCCTGTCAAATAGTTTGGAACCGCATATTGCTGTCCCGCAATGTCAGTGATCCAATAATATGAGTTGACATTATTGATTCCGAAGAGATTCAAACAGTCAACGCCCAACCATACATTTCTGAAAATTGAAGACTTTGAGCCGTCGTGATTGTCGAACAGTCGATAGCTCATACCTATATCTGCACGTTTATAGGCTGGAGCACGGAAAGAATTGTTTTCAAGTTCTTTGTGTGGAGCTGAAAATGGTAGTCCGTCAGCATATGCCAGTTTAAGTGACATTCGCCAGCGGGTTGTGCCAGGAAAATAATCGGTAAAATAGAGATTCACAGCAAAACGCTGATCAGTAGGCAGTGGAATACTCTTACCATTCAGTTTCATTCGTGTGTTCATCAGACTAAATGTGAGCCATGAATCTGTTCCTGGCACAAATTCACCAAAGAGTTTGAGATCGATGCCCATAGCGTGTCCTGACGACTCATTATCACCATAATAAGTAACTTTCACATTATCCACAGAATAGGGGACGAGGCGAGAGAGGGCCTTGTAATAGATTTCCGTTGTGAACTTGAACGGACGATTCATCAATTGGAAGCGGTAGCTCATTGAAGCCAAAGCGTGGATGGAACGTTGAGCCTTGATTTTCTTATTGAGCAAAGCATAGGTAATTCCGTTTATTGTAGTTGTATCACGCAATTCCTTATAGAATGGAGCCTGATAATAAAGGCCTCCTGCCAAACGGAAAGAGAGGTTCCGATTCCATCCAGGAGTAATAGTCAGGGATGCACGAGGAGACACTAAACTTTCACCATTGAAACTCCAATGAGCATATCTAACACCATAGTTCAATGTGAAAAGGGTGGGGATGGAGTCCTTGGTCTGAAAATGCCATGTATCTTGTAAATATGCTTCAATACGTTTAGCGTCAAGCTTGTTTTGTGCTCGGAGCGAATAAATCATGTTGAGATCTTCACCAGTATGGGGAACGTTATACCCAGCAGAGTCACGGTACTCATATTCTGCAGAATGTTCCTCAATTTTTTCCATTTTATAGGTAAAAGCACCTTCTATATTATGTTTTCCTGCCCGATGCTTCATCATGAGTTTGAAACTTTGCACATTGGCATTTAGATAATCACGTGAATGTTGAGAATAAGTGCCAACACCCAAATTCTCGGATGTCTCAGTTTGTGTGAGCCAATATTGTCCTTGGATATCATAACGCTCTTGCTCTTTTGTCGTAAATGCAGATGCTATCAGTGACAAATCTGTCTTTGATGAAAGATGGTTCGTTATGCTGAAAGTTCCAAAAAAGGTTCGGAAAAGGTCATTCTCCATGCCATCGAAATAGACTTTAAATGATTTGACATTTTCCATTGTTCCAAAATTTGTTTCTCGGTCTTTTGGCTCGAAGTTATAATGGTTATCAGAAATATTACCGATAAAGTCAATTTGCCAACGCTTGTTCGGATTCCATGACAAGAAGGTCTGATAGTCAAGGAACGATGGCTTGTACTCCCCATCAGTATCTAAAGAACCCAACAAATATTTGTTGGTTTTATAACGTAATCCATTTATCCATGAGAGTTTTTTAGTTGAAAGACCAAAATACCCATTGGCGCCAAGCAATGAAGCAGAAATTGAACCTTCTGTTCGTTTTGGGCGTTTATATGTAATATCGAGTGCTGAACTCATCTTGTCCCCATACTTTGCCTCAAAACCTCCAGTTGAGAATCCTACGCTCTCTACCATATCAGGATTGATTACGGAAAGTCCTTCTTGTTGTCCACTACGGACAAGGAATGGACGATATACTTCAACGTTATTGATATAGACCGAGTTCTCATCAAACGTTCCACCTCTTACGTTGTATTGTGATGATAGTTCGGAGTGAGTTGAAACACCAGCTTGTGTCTGAATCATTTCTTCCACGGCATTTCCAGTAGCGGATGGTCCTTGCTTGGTAGTTTCTATCTTGAGCTCTTCTGTGGTCCCATGTTGCGGGGTCTTACCTTCCACAACTACTTCCTGAAGTTCGTTATCGTCAGCTAATTGAACTAAAAGGGTCTGTTTACCATTAGGCTTATATAATACTTTTGTTTTAGATTTATATCCAATCATGGAAAATCTAACTTTCACGGAATCTTCACTTTGCAGCATAAGACTGAACTCTCCCTTTAAGTTGCTCATGGCTAATTTTCCTTGAGATACAACCATTATGGAAGCTAATTCAATAGGGTTCCCATCCTTGTCTGATACTTTGCCTTGAAGTGTAAAGGATTGCCCAAAAGCCTGATTGACTGTTAGTGATAAGATGAGTATAATAAAAATATAAAATATCTTTCTATGTAACATAAAAGGATAACGTTTGACACTTTAGTTTATTGTTTTTTAGAGGAAAATAAAAGACACCTTGTTCAGCACAACCGACAACACACCCCACACACAGTTGAAAGCGATGAAAGAAACAATTCCAAAATCTCTAAGTTTGCAATATGAATTGCAATAAATAAAGAGATTGCATCGCATAAGAAGGAAATTAGTTGAAATTCCCGATATGATTTTTACCCATATCAAATTATTTTTCTAGTCGATACTTAACATAGTCGATGTTTTACCAATTGGTTATCCAGACAATAGGTAGTTAAGATATTAATTTCCCATGATTTTAGTGGCGGACGACATCTCATTCCGCCAGACGTTTCTTTAAATATCGTGCCGTATGGCTCATTTTATTATTCATAATTTCTTCTGGAGTTCCGGTTGCAACGACATGTCCGCCACCACGCCCCCCCTCCGGACCTAAATCTATAATATAGTCAGCAAGTTTGATAACATCTAAATTATGTTCAATGATAATAACGGTGTTGCCACGGTCAACTAATTTTTGAAGCACGCTCATCAAGACTCGAATATCCTCAAAATGAAGCCCTGTAGTTGGTTCGTCAAGTATATAGAGCGTTTTCCCTGTATCTTTCTTTGATAGTTCTGTAGCCAATTTAACTCGTTGACTCTCACCTCCGGATAGGGTCGTGGAACTCTGGCCTAACTTGATATAACCAAGACCAACATCCTGTAAAGCCTTGATTTTTGGTAAGATTTGTGGTACATTTTCAAAGAATTCAACTGCCATATTCACTGTCATATCAAGGACATCGGCAATTGATTTTCCCTTGAACCTCACTTCAAGTGTCTCCCTGTTATATCTCTTTCCATGACAAACTTCACATGGTATCATTACGTCGGGCAAGAAATTCATTTCGATGGTCTTATATCCATTTCCACCACAAGCTTCACAACGGCCTCCTTTAACATTGAAAGAGAACCGTCCCGGTTTGTAGCCGCGGATTTTAGCTTCAGGTAAATTTACAAACAAGTTTCTTATTTCAGAGAATACAGCTGTGTATGTGGCGGGGTTGCTTCTTGGTGTACGTCCAATTGGACTTTGATCCACGTTTACAACTTTATCAACATATTCTATGCCTTCAATTTTTTCAAATTTCATTGGCTTTTTTAAAGAACGGTAGAAATGTTGTGATAAAATTGGTTGAAGTGTCCCATTAATCAGCGAGCTTTTTCCTGAACCTGAAACTCCCGTCACAACAATTAACTCTCCAAGTGGAAATTCTATGTCCACATTTTTCAAATTATTGCCGTTGCATCCTTTCAACCAAATGGATTGCCCTTTTCCCTTCCGTCGTTTCTGAGGAATTTCTATCGTTTGTTCCCTATTAAGATATTGAGCTGTTAATGTATGGGTTTTTAGCATCTCATCGTAAGTTCCTTGAAACACCACTTCTCCTCCCTTTCTTCCAGCTCTTGGCCCAATATCAACAATCCAGTCAGCCACCTTCATCATATCTTCATCGTGTTCGACGACAATAACCGTATTGCCTAAATCCCTTAAATCTCTAAGCGACTTGATTAGTCGCTCATTATCTCTCTGATGAAGCCCTATCGATGGCTCATCTAAAATATAAAGTACATTTACAAGCTGCGAGCCTATCTGGGTTGCCAAACGTATTCGCTGGCTTTCTCCTCCAGACAGTGTAGCACTTTGTCGATTCAGGGAGAGGTAATTCAGCCCCACGTCAAGTAGAAAGTTTATGCGCTTTTTGATTTCTTTAATAATCTCGGTTCCTATTTTTTTTTGTTTGGGAGTCATGTGAAGCTCCACTTCTTCTATCCACGCTTTCAAATCTGTAATATCCATAGAAGAAAGCTCTGCAATATTTTTGTTCCAAATACGATAGGAGAGTGCTTCGCGATTAAGTCTTTGTCCTTTACATTCAGGGCATTCACGTTCAGCAATAAATTGTTCTGACCATTTTTTCCCTGCTGCAGTATCATCATTTTCCATTACTGTTCGCAAATATTTGATGACACCTTCAAATGAAACAAAATAATCTGAGTTAGTATGAACCAATTCCTTTGATATCTTCACCTTCTCAAGCGTTCCGTAGAGAATTTCCTCAAGTGTCTCTGCTGGTATGTCCTTTACTGGTGTATTTAAAGTGCAAGAGTTCTTTTCAAGAATGGCTCTGATTTGCCAGAATATCATCTGGTTCTTGTATTTCCCCAAAGGAACTATGGCACCATCATGGATGTTTATCCCATTGTCTGGAATTACCTTTTTCAAATCGATTTCGTTGATTTTTCCGAGACCCTTACAATGAGGGCAAGCACCTTCTGGTGAATTGAAAGAGAATATATTTGGAGCTGGATCTTTGTAAGCAATCCCTGTTACAGGATCCATTAATCGTTTTGAGAAATACTTAGTCTCTGCCGACTCCCGCTCCATAATCATGATGAGTGAGTCCCCTTGCTTCATTGCAACGGCAATAGTCTTGGCAAGACGTTCCTTAAACGATTCATTCTTTGGGTCATCTAATTTCATCTTGTCGATAACTACCTCAATATTATGACTCTTGTATCTGTCAACTTTCATTCCTCTGGTGATTTCCACTATTTCACCATCAATACGGATATAGAGGTAGCCTTTACGTCGCATCTGCTCGAACAGCTCGCGATAATGCCCTTTACGGTTTCTTACCAATGGTGCCAGAATGTAAATTGCCTTATTTGCATAGTCGTTGAGTATCATTTCCACGACAAGATCTTCGGTGTATTTTATCATTGGCTCGCCACTCATATACGAGTAAGCCGTTCCTGCGCGGGCATAAAGTAGGCGGAGATAGTCATATATTTCCGTTATTGTGCCAACGGTTGAGCGTGGGTTCTTATTCGTAGTCTTTTGTTCAATTGAAATTACAGGCGACAGACCTGTTATTTTATCAACGTCAGGGCGTTCCATCCCTCCAAGGAAATTGCGGGCATAAGCCGAGAACGTTTCTATATACCTTCTTTGCCCCTCTGCATAAATTGTATCAAAAGCCAATGAGCTTTTTCCTGAGCCCGATAATCCCGTAAATACAATTATGGAATTACGTGGCATGGTGACATCTACATTTTTGAGGTTGTGCACACGTGCCCCTAATACTTCTATGTTGTTGTCCATCTTTAATCTGAATACTTCAATTATAAAAATCAGCTATGGCTTGTCTGTGTTTGTTGATTCTGTGAAACCTCTGAGAAGATTGACGTCTCGCCTTATATGGAATAGCTTACCGTCTGCCCCCTTAGCTTTAACATTCACAAAATAAACTCCTTGAGCAATGTTCTTACCTTTAAATGTTCCGTCCCAACCTGTGCTGGGATCAGTCCATTCAAATACCTTTTGTCCCCATCTATTGAAAATAACAGCATGAAATTCAACAATACTCTTAAAAGTTTTAGCTTTATAAATATCATTGATACCATCACCGTTGGGCGAAAAAGCATTTGGCATAATAAGCTCACTTTCACTTATCGAAACATTGATAGGATCATAAATGTTGATAGTGTCACTCCCAAGTATTTCAAATAGACACACACTGAATGAGCCTGCTTGATTAAAAGTATATTCTGTGTTCTCTTCGTAACGGACTAAAAAAGACTGCTTAAAATTATTTTGTTCAAAAAAGTGCCATTCAAAATGAGTTCCATCGGGGTAATTATTTGTAGGATTAGCTACAAAATTTACCTTTAGCGGAGCTGAACCAGAAAAACCTTGAACAGAATTGAGGGTATCAACAGTTCCTTCTTCGTTAAGAAAAACTCCATACGGACTACAACTTTGGGCCGATATAGACAGATAACTCCCAAATGCAGCGAAAAACACTAATATTTTCAAAAAAAATGATTTCATAAACGCTTATTTCTGCAAATATATAAAAAATCTATCGACAAGAAGCAAAGACTAAATACTTTTTGGTATCTTTGCATAGTGTTAAACTAAAAACGTGAAAATATGAGACACTATTTTAAATATTTGCTGTTTTTACTTACTTTGACATGGAGTGTGAATACTTTGGCGCAAACTACAATATGGCGAGATATTCACAAAGTAAAGAAGAAAGAAACCATATTTGGAATAGCCAAGGATTATGGTGTAAGTATCCAAGAATTGTTGGATGCGAACCCTGAGATGAAGCGTGAAGGCTATGAGTTGAAAAAAGGCGAATGGATATTCGTACCTTTTGCAAAGTCTGGCGATAAGAAATCGGAGACATCCAGTGTGATGCCAGCAAAAAAAACTGTTGTAACGAACGCTGCAGTCACAAGCTCCGTTCGTGTAGGGGTGATGCTTCCATTACATAATAACGATGGTGACGGGAAAAGAATGGTCGAATATTATCGTGGGATATTGATGGCTTTAAATCAATTAAAGGCAGAAGGCATAACTACAGATGTTCATGCATGGAATGTGCCTAAGGATGCAGACATCCGAACAACGTTATTGGACAAGAATGCCTCTGCACTTGATATCATCTTTGGCCCGTTATATTCAAATCAAGTCAAGCCATTGGGAGATTTTTGCCGTACTTATGGAATAAAACTTGTTATCCCATTCTCTATTGAAACTGACGAAGTCTTGACCAATCCAAATATTTACCAAGTTTATCAGAATGATGACCGTCTGAATAGCAAGGCCATTGCCTGTTTTTTCGAGCGTTTCCAAAAGACCCATCATCCCGTGTTTATTGATTGCAACGATGCTGGAAGTCAGGTCGGGATATTTACAAGCTCACTGAGAAAACAATTGGAATTGGCTAACATAAAATATGATTTGACGAACATTAATTCACCAGCAGCTGATTTTGCCAAACATTTTGATTCCAGACGTCCTAATGTAGTGATTATAAACTCGGAAAAGAGTCCGCAACTTAATCAGGTTTTTGCTAAACTTGATGCTTTAAAGTCGACCAATCCTGGATTAGCAATTTCCATGTTTGGATACAATGAATGGTTTATGTATCAAGATTACTCCCTCGCCAATTTTTTCAAATACGGAGTTTATATTCCTTCTACATACTATTATAATAAAGTAGCTGATAAGACTGAGAATTTGGAAAAATTATACCAATCAACATACGGAGAAACTATGAGTAAGACATATATTCCTCGATTCGCCATAGTAGGGTATGATCAAGCCCAATTCTTTGTCCGCGGTTTCAAGAACAAAGGGAAAACTTTTAGGGGGAGTAGCATGGAAGTAAAATATTCACCTATCCAAACTCGTTATAACTTCGAGAAAGTTGGGAAGGGCGGTTATATGAATAATCATTTTCAATTGATACATTTTAAGACTGACCAGACGATGGAAAATCTTGTGTATTAAATTAAAGGAAAAACTTACTTTATCTAATTAAAGAGAAATACAATCAGAAGATGATAATGCGTAGATTTATATTATTCCCATTATTGCTGCTCGCTCCTCTCATGGGCTATGCGCAGGTGGGTGATTATCGTAATGACTTCTCCGTTGGAGTAAATGCGGGATATGCGTTATCTAATGTCGGATTCGATCCGAAAGTTTCACAGACAATGCACGGAGGAATAACCGGTGGTGTAAGTCTGCGTTATGTTTGCGAGAAATATTTTAATACAATCTGTTCAATTTATGGTGAAGTAAATTTTGCCTCTTTGGGATGGAAGCAAGAAATTCTCACGGGTACAGACGAAAAGGTAGTCAATTCCAATGGGGCGACTGAAGAATATTCCCGAACTATGAATTATCTACAGATTCCTGTTTTTGCCCATTTGGCATGGGGCAAAGAGAAGACCGGATGGAATTTCTTTGTACAAGCTGGCCCGCAGATAGGTCTTTTCTTGGGTGAGTCAACAGTGAAGAATTATGAGACGCCTAATCTTTCAACCGATGGCACAGGCAGAAGTAATACGATTATAGCGCAGGAATCAATGCCAGTTGAACATAAATTCGATTATGGAATAGCTGCCGGACTTGGTGCAGAGTGGAGTAATCATCGATTGGGGCATTTTCTCCTTGAAGGAAGATATTATTACGGACTTGGGAATATTTATGGTAACACGAAAAAAGATTTCTTTGGAAAGTCCAATAACAATTCAATAATAGTTAAACTTACCTATCTAATAGATTTAACCAAAACAAAATAATATTATGTTTAAAAATCATCCAAAAGGTCTTTTACAGGCCGCACTTAGTAACATGGGCGAAAGATTCGGCTATTATATTATGATTGCCGTGCTCGCTCTTTTCCTTTGTTCAAAATTTGGTTTGTCCGATGAGACTTCCGGTCTTATCGCATCTCTTTTTCTTGCTGCCATCTATGTGATGAGTCTTGTGGGAGGTATTATTGCTGATAAAACCCAAAATTATCAGCGAACCATTGAAAGTGGTCTTGTTATTATGGCCTTAGGCTACATTGCCTTATCTTTCCCGGTTATGATTACCCCTCAGAACAATTCCTTCTGGCTTGGTTTCACTATCGTGGCACTTGCCTTGATTTCGTTTGGTAATGGTCTTTTCAAGGGTAACTTACAGGCTATAGTCGGTCAGATGTATGACAACTTTGAAACAGAAGCCGCCAAAGTCTCCCCTGAGAAACTGAAATGGGCTCAAGGACAACGTGATGCCGGCTTCCAGATTTTCTATGTGTTCATAAACATTGGTTCACTGGTGGCACCGTTCTTGGCACCTATGCTTCGTAGTTGGTGGCTTGGCACCAAGGGATTTACATACAACGCTGACCTTCCAAAGCTTTGCCACGACTTCATTAATGGCAACATAGGCAATAATATCGATAACTTACGTACACTCACAGAGCAAGTTGGAGGAAATGCTTCTGACCTTGTATCGTTCTGTCCGCAATACCTCGATGCCTTCAACACAGGTATTCACTATTCATTCATTGTTAGTGTGCTGATGATGCTTGTGTCCTTGGCTATTTTTGTATTCAACAAACGTAAATTCCCCATGCCCGGGAAAAAGGAAGAAGTTGTTGTGGAACAATACACAGAGGAAGAAAAAGCAACCATGGCAAAAGAAATCAAACAGCGTATGTACGCACTCTTTGCCGTACTGGGTATTAGCGTATTCTTCTGGTTCTCATTCCACCAAAACGGACAGAGCTTGTCTTTCTTTGCTCGCGATTTCGTTAAGACGGATTCCATCGCACCTGAAATTTGGCAATGTGTAAATCCATTCTTTGTAATTTCCCTGACTCCGGTCGTGATGTGGATTTTTGCATATTTCTCTAAAAAGGGCAATCCAATATCTACACCAAAGAAAATTGCCTATGGTATGGGAATAGCAGGAATGGCATACATCTTCTTGATGATAATTTCCTTGATTTACAACTATCCTTCTGCTGAAACATTCACAGCCATGGATCCTATATCACGCTCTGCTGCCAAGGCGGCTCCATGGATTCTGATCCTTACCTATTTCTTCCTCACCGTAGCCGAATTATTCATCTCTCCGCTTGGTTTGAGCTTTGTGAGTAAGGTGGCTCCAAAACATTTACAAGGACTGTGCCAGGGACTTTGGCTCGGAGCCACTGCCGTTGGTAACCTCCTCCTTTGGGTAGGTCCGCTGATGTACAACAAGTGGCCGATTTGGGAATGCTGGTTGGTATTTGCTATCGTATGCGGAATCTCTATGATTGTAATGTTCTCAATGGTTAAATGGCTCGAAAGAGTAACTGAGGCATAAGCGATTTGTAAATATCTAACTTATAAATAATCTCTTGTCACATTTCAGTGACAAGAGATTTTTTCATTGACGAACTCACATATGAGCATTGTATAACGAGGATGCTTAGTAAGATAGGTATCCACTTTAGTTGCTGTACTATCTTATAAAAGTGTGTAAAGCCCCTTTTTCCAGGTTATGGGTAAACAGACACTTAATAGCGAACATTCGACTCGGCCATCATCATGAAATTATATTTCGTATTATTGATTGCATTGCCTTTTGTCCTTGAGACGCAAAATAGGGGAGTGACTATATCTTTAGCACAGAGTCTTTCCCTGTAATGTATTAGTTTTCAGTATGATATCAAAGGGTTTCCAAAAGGTGAGGTTTCGCTGGCTGTTTTATGACCAATGACTCTGCAAAAGGTCAGCTTTCATATTGTAATGGATGAGCTTTCATTAAATTGAAGTCTTGAATGAATGCAGAATAGCTCTTGTTGCATTTCATTTTTGGTGGTAAAATCAAATGTAGATGAAGACTTGTTTTTTACCAACGCAGAGTAAATCTTAAAAGATTGTTATTCGAATGACAAGAGAAGAAGATTGATTTATAATTTGTCTGCTAAGTATTTTCCCGTAAAACTGTTTTTACATTTGGCAACTTCCTCTGGTGTTCCGGCTACGACTAGTTTTCCTCCTTCTTCTCCACCATTAGGGCCAATGTCGATTACGTGGTCAGCGCATTTAATTATATCCATATTATGTTCAATCACGAGAATGGTATGACCTCGTGAAATAAGTGCGTCAAAAGCACTTAGCAAGCGTTTTATATCATGAAAATGTAAACCTGTGGTAGGCTCATCAAACATAAAGAGCGTTGGTTCTTGCCGTTCATGTCCGATGAAGAAGGCTAATTTCACACGTTGTATCTCACCGCCTGAAAGCGTTGATGAGTTTTGCCCCAATTTAATATATCCCAGTCCTACATCTTCCAGGGGCTTAAGTCTATCGACTATTCCTTTCTTTTTATGCTTTCCAAAGAACTGTATGGCTTCAGAAACAGTCATGTCAAGAACATCATTAATGTTTTTTTCATGAAAGTAAACATCTAATATTTCTCGTTTAAAGCGTTGACCATGACAGGTCTCACACTCTAACACTAAATCTGCCATAAACTGCATTTCTATTGTAATAACACCAGCTCCCTTGCATTCTTCACATCTCCCTCCATCTGTGTTGAACGAGAAGTATTGGGCTGTGAGTCCTAATTGTTTTGATAGTTGCTGCTCTGCAAATAGCTTTCTGATTTCATCATAAGCCTTCACATAAGTTGCAGGATTCGACCTCGTGCTCTTTCCGATGGGGTTCTGGTCTACGAATTCGATGTGTTTGATTTGTTCAACATCTCCAATCAGCTGAGAGTATTCGCCAGGTATCTCTGCTATTTCGTCTAATCTTCTCTTGATGGCAGGGTATAGCGTTCCTTTAACAAGAGACGATTTCCCACTGCCGCTGACGCCAGTTACCACAGTCATAACATTTAGAGGAACCTTGACATCAATTCCCTTTAGATTGTTCATCCTGCATCCTTTCAATTCTATTGATAGATTCCAGGATCGTCGGCTCTTGGGTACTTCAATTATTTCTTTTCTTGTTAAATATTTCAGAGTGTATGAGTTGGGGTATTGTTCTAACAATTTTATATACTCAGAGTTTCCAATTGCCGTATTGGGAATTTTTCCCTCAAAAACAATTTTTCCTCCTAATCGTCCAGCATCAGGGCCAACGTCAATGAGGTAGTCTGCTGATCTGATTATTTCCTCATCGTGTTCCACGACAACGACGGTATTCCCTATGTTCTGTAATTCTTTCAGTACGTGTATCAGCCTTTGTGTGTCTCTGCTGTGTAAGCCAATAGACGGCTCGTCTAAGATGTACAGAGAGCCAACCAGGGATGACCCTAATGACGTCGTCAGATTGATGCGTTGACTTTCTCCTCCACTTAACGAGTTCGATTGGCGGTTCAGCGTCAGGTAACCAAGTCCCACATCGATAAGGAATTGTAGCCTATTGGTTATTTCTGAAATCAGCCGTTTGCTGACTTTTTGTTCTGTATCTGTGAGTTTTAGCCTATCAAACCAACTTTTTAGGTTCGAAATCGGCATCTCTACTAAATCGGTTATTGCCATACCTGCAATCTTAACCCATGTCGCTTCTTTTTTCAGTCGTTTGCCGTGGCATGCCTTGCAAGTTGTCTTTCCTCTGTATCTGCTTAGCAATACCCTGTATTGAATCTTGTACTGATTATTCTTCACCATTTGGAAGAATGAGTCAATGCATATTTTTTCATTGAGAATGTTGTCTGCATCGCTTGGTAATCCATGCCAAAGTTGGTCCTTCTCCTGTATGGTCAGTTCAAAATACGGTTTGAAAATGGGAAAGTTGTCTTTGACAGCTCTTCGGCAAAACTCCTCTTGCCAGATTTTTGTCTTATCACCATGCCAGCATTGAACACATCCCTCATAAACCGATAATGACGAATTGGGTATGACCAAGTGCTCGTCGATACCAATAATCTTGCCAAATCCCTCACAAGTTGGACAAGCGCCAAGCGGAGAGTTGAACGAGAACATATTATCGTTGGGCTCTTCAAACTTAATTCCATCTGCTTCGAAACGCGTGGAGAAATCATACGACAGGTTGGCAGGTAGAAAAACAACGCGCAGCATCCCATTTCCTTCATAAAATGCTGTTTCACAAGAGTCGGTCAAACGTGAGATTGTTTCTTTTGAGTCATCTACCGACATTCGGTCAATCACTAGAAATATTTCCTCTGCTTTGAGCTCCTTGACCTCTGGTTGATTCGCCTCTAACCAATCATCAATTCGTTGCATCTCTCCTTTCACGAATATTCTTGCATATCCTTGCTGGATTTCCATCTCCAATTGCTCATGGATCGTTCTCTCATTGTTCAGATGTAATGGAGCTAAAATATAGAATTTCGTACCTTTGGAGAAAGTAGAGACTTTTTCTATGACATCCTCAACTGTATGACGTTTGACCTCATTTCCACTTATGGGACTGAAAGTCTTGCCTATTCTCGAAAAGAGCAAACGTAAGTATTCATAGATTTCTGTGGAAGTGCCTACCGTGGAACGTGGATTACGTGCAATGACTTTCTGCTCGATTGCGATTGCTGGCGGAAGGCCTTTTATAAAATCTACTACGGGTTTTGACATTCTGCCAAGGAACTGCCTGGCGTAGGCAGAAAGGCTTTCAACATATCTACGTTGTCCTTCGGCATATAAAGTGTCAAATGCAAGTGATGATTTTCCGGATCCTGAAACGCCGGCGATTACAACGAATTTCTCTCTCGGAATTTTTACGGTAACGTTGTCTAAGTTGTTAACCTTTGCACCTTTTATCTCTATATAATTATCAAATTTATGCTTGATTCTATTCATCTTCTTCATTCGAAGTCTGTTGTTTATAAATACAAAAATACAAAAAAGATTTGTTTTCTCAATCTAATTCATGTATATTTGCAAATAATCACCAAACAAATTTATATTATGAAATATAAAATATTAATTATAACGGCTTTACTTTTCCCATCAGTTGTCAGTATGGCTCAATCCACCTACGAGATTATTAATGCCAAGCAGAATCCTATCAAAGTTGGAAATGTCGAAAACCTAACGGTCGATGCTCAATATCAGGAGTGGCTTAGTCTGTATGAAAAAGTCGGATATGAAATTAATGAGGTGTCGGAGCAATACCAACGCGAAGTCGATAAACGTGGATATCCCAAGAAGAAGACGGTTTTGCAGAAAATCAAGTTGGTGGAGCAATATATACATCTGTTGAAGCAACAAAGAGATTCACCCACGTTGAATCAAAATCTCGACTTCAAGAAAGTTGAAAATAAAATCTCTTTATGGGAAAATCAGTTGGAAGGTCTTAAATTTCTTCTGAGTAAGTTATAATATAAGCGTATGAGTTCTTTGCATTTCTGGTAAAGACATGATAGATATAAAATTATCCTATTTCAACTTTAATACTTGCTGAGGAATAGACTATGGATGAGCAGAATAACATAATAAATGAGTATGCTGACCCTGTTGAAGAGAGACAGATAAGGCATTTTGCTTGTAAGGAGATGAGCCGTCAGATTCATCGCTACATAAAAGGAATGCGAGGGTCGAAAGAACACATGCTCAGATTTGAGGACACCATGCAAAAGTTGTCACTTGAGGAAAGGGAAAAGGCCATCGCTTTGTATCTTGATCTCAATCGTAAGGCAATCAAGGGATTGGATATGAAGTTGGTGTTGGTGAGGTCGATGGCCAATTATACTGACACTTTTGGGTATCTGATGACGCTGGTTAATGACAAACGTAGGGTGGTACGCTATCTTAAAATGCTGAATGACATCTACATCCAGTACCATGAAGTGATAGAACGTGACGGAAAGTTTGGCATCCTCGACCATCAGGGCAATGTCATACTCAGTCCCATATACGAATTCGTGCGTACGTGTTATGTTTATGTAGACGATCTTCGGACGATGCCGATTATAGCCCAGCTGAATGGCAAGATGGGGCTGGTTCTTCCTGATGGAAAGGATACGCAAGTAACTCCATTTAAATATGATAGCATATCATTGCGTGAGGAACCACCTTATTTCGAGGCGCGTTACGATTCCAAGGAAATACTGCTGACAACGGATGGTGTGGAAAAAGAAAAGCCTATGCCCGCCAACAATATAGAGAATTAGTCGAAATTCACGATATATGCAAAAAGTCGCCCTGACAGTTAAATGCCTGGGCGACTTTGTTTTTTCACACGTTCATGGTGGCGGACTAACGGATTCTGGCCGCCACCTGTAGTGCTACCCGTCTCGTTATTCTTGTCGGCCTTTTCCTTCACCTACTCATACTCACCAAACGAAAGTGTAGGTGTCATGGTCGTATTCAAGCGAGATGGGATAGCCTAAGGAATTCAGTATCCAAGAGAAAATCATAGGATTGTTTTCATCATCGACAAGTCTTACCGGCAGATTTTTGGTTGCTTTTCCAAGTATTCCTGCATAATAAGCGTACCCCATTTCGTCCATATCAATGCCAAATGTTGCGTCAAAGGCCATGAGGCAGCCTTTGTTCTCAATCGGTGAAGTTACTTCCGTTGAGGTGTAATACACTTTACAGGGGTTGCTTTCTTTTGGTTCATCAGCAGAAACTGTTGCTGTTTCAACGATGTTACCGTCTTGATATTTAATGGTAGTCTTCTCGTTTCCGCCTTCAGAGCGCAGCATTGTCAGCAGTTGGCCATCGTCGTTGTAGGTGAAATCCCATGTTTCATTTTTATGGTCTGTATTCCATTCACTTTCTCTGGGATTTTTATGGTAATTTGTCTCTTCACAGTGCTTTACAAAACCATTTTTGTTGAGGTACAAATTGAATACTTGTTTTTTTTCTTCCGAGCTTTCAACAGTCATAATCACATTGGGTGAATTTGCTGCACGGGTAGTAGGTTCTACGTATTCAAATGTAACTGTCTCGTCCTCTGCTTGGATTGCTGAAATCTGCCCCTTCTTATTTGTCTGAATGGTCATACCTGCTACAATCTTGGGTAGTCCGCCTGTAAATACTGTTTTAGGGTTCACTGCTGCACCAATAGCACCATTACCATCATTACCTTCATTGTCATTGCTACATGACGAGAGAGTCATTGTTGCGCACAATGCCACTGTGGCAAAGTACGCCATTGTTAGGATTTTCTTCATTGTATCTGATTTTATTGTTAATGCAAATATACGATTTATTTCATGAAACGCAATGCGATGCCTTTGTTTCTTCAGTATTGCTGATTTTTCTCCTCTGCGTTAAAGTGCGAACAACCTTGTCAATACGCTCCAAGAATGTCCGCACCTAACGCCGAGAAACTCTCTTCAACACCCAAGAGAATTGCACTTCCGTTTTGAATGTTTACAATTTATTCTGCCAATGGAACAGCAAAATAGGCTTTCTTTCCTGTAGGATAAATACCTTGAATGTAGAGTACTGGCTCCTTGCTGGTTGAGGAAGCCTTGACCTCTTGCTGAAGATTCTCGATGCTCTTTATGACAGCGTCATTTACTTTCTGAATGATAAATCCTCTGTTGATTCCCGATTCCTTGAGAGCGCCACTGCTCACCTTAATTACTTCCAGCCCATAGGAGATGTTGAGTTGTTTCTTTTGAGTGTCTGAAACAGGACGGAACTGGCCGCCTAAAACATCTATGTCAACTTGCGCGATAGGTTTTGTCGTACCTTGTGCATTCTTCAGTGTTACAGTCTTGGTTATTTCTTTCTTGTTGCGGATGAAAGTGATGCTTGCCTTGTCGCCTGGGCGTTTACTATTCAGTGCCTGTTGGAGTTCTGACATTTTGGAAACCTTTTTCCCATCGAACATTGTAATCACATCGTTCTCGCGAAGATCTATATCCTTGGCATTACCGTCATCATTTACTTGAGCGACATAGACACCTTCGTTTGTACCGAGATTAACTTCCTTGCCTTGTTCTTTCTGTGCATTGATGTAGTTAAGTACATCACCACCTTGAATACCTAATGTCACGCGCTGAACATTTCCGTATTTCTTTATATCATCGACAACTTTTGTCATAATGGCCGTCGGTATGGCAAAGCCATACCCTGCGTAGGAGCCAGTCTGAGAATAGAGCATTGCATTGATGCCGACAAGCTCTCCTTGAGCGTTTACGAGTGCACCGCCAGAATTACCTTGGTTGATGGCTGCATCTGTCTGGATGAAACTTTCGATTCCGTTTGGAGTGGCGCCGAGTCCACGTGCCTTCGCACTTACAATTCCTGCAGTAACCGTATTATTCAAGTTGTAGGGATTGCCCACTGCAATTACCCATTCGCCCACCTTCAATTGCTCTGAATCACCAATGGGAAGGGTAGGGAGATTTTTCCCGTCAACCTTGATCAGCGCCAAGTCTGTGCTTTTGTCAGTTCCTACTATGCGAGCAGAAAACTCACGGTTATCATTAAGTGTGACAGTCAATTCATCAGCACCTTCAACAACATGATTGTTCGTAACGATGTAACCGTCAGCCGAGATGATTACACCTGAACCTGTAGCCTGTCTTTTGGGTGTTTGAATCTGTTGCTGGCGAGAACCGCCGTTACCGCCAGGGTTACCGAATCCAAAGAAATCGAAGAATCCTCCAAATGGATCATCTGGTACTTCAACGGTCCTGGTCTTGGAGTTTTGTACATATTTGATATGAACGACTGCTGGAAGAGCTTTATCTGCCGCATAAGTTAGGTCAACGGGCTGCCCTGGAACTGCTACTGAAGCCTTTGCTCCATAAACTTTAATGAAAGCTCCTGTAGAGAATGCGAGTGCAAGCACACAAGATGCACCAATTAAAAACTTTCCTAAATTTTTCATAACTTCCGTTTAATAATTAATTTATATTTTATGATTACAATTTATTCTATCTATTGCCTAAAAACTACATTTTTTTGCAATCGGCTCATCGGTAAAACAAATGCAAATATAGACCCAAAAAATGTATTTCAGAAACTTTATCCGACTTCTTTATTCGATTTTAACAATTAGTTTTAACAACTTAACGGCTCTTAATCTGTGAGGCCCTGAATTTTACATTCGTTCAAAAAAGAAATCCGTTGGAACTCGGCTCAGACGTATATCTGGGAGGAAGAATACATGTGAAGTTTTATCGAATAGAAGTAAAAAAAAAATAATATCCTTTGCTTTTTATCGAATTTACACTATCTTTGCAACAAAATACACTTAGGTAGTTTTCCGGTTCTGTCGCTGGTATTTTAATGTACAAGAGGAAAGTCCGGGCGGCATAGGGTATCTTGCTTCCGAAAATAGAAGCTATTGGCAACAGTAGATGTAGGTAGAAGAAAATAACCGCCAAAATATTGGTAAGGGTGAGAAGGTAGTGTAAGAGACTACCAACAGGTGGGTGATCACCTGGTTGTACCGTTCAGGAGCCGCAAGTTCATGTAAACCGTTGTTTGAGGGCTACCCGCCCAAAACTTTAAGTTACAACGGAGGGTAGAACGCTTTACTGTAAGGGTGACCTTTCAGATAGATAAATGACAGACATCTTCATATTATCGAAAGATGATGAAGATACGGAACCCGGCTTACAAGGATTGCTACTTAAATTAAACTCACATCTTCTCCCATTCTTGGGAGAATGATGGTGAGGTTTAAATACAATGTGAATATGAATCTATCACCAGAATATAAAACGATTTTAGATGATTTTCAACATCAAGTTGAACACAAGATAAATCTCTATGGAAGTGAAGCCTCATTTCCTCAACGGCCACAACACCTGAGCGAAGAGTCCCTCTCTGATTATCTTTTTGAAATTCAGGCAGCTTTGGATAGTTTTGGAAGTACGAAATCACAATATACAATTGCGGGATTTCTGATGTGTTTACCAATAATTATCATATCGGCTTTTCCTGATGATTGTTTGCCATTTAAGGATTTTTACAACGTTCTGTTGGCAATTGGTGTAGGATTGGTATTGTTCGCAACCTATTGGATTATTTCAAAGTTGATGATTCGTAATAAAATTAACAATGTAAACAAGGCTTATCCAGAAGTAAAAGCCTATGTAGATAAAGTCCTTGCATATAAATAATTGTATGATGGATTACCGTCAACCAAGTTGTTCATTGGCTAATATTTAATTTTTAACAATATGGAATTACCTGATTTATCTAAATACAAAGATAAGTTTACCAAAACAGGGTTTGTAGAGAAAATCCATCGAATTGCCAAGCGTGCGGGAGCGAAGTTGGTATATGCTGCGTTGATACTCTATTATTCAATGGAGAGTGATAAAGTGTCCATCAAAGACAAAGCTATCATTATCGGAGCTCTTGGATATCTGATTTCACCATTGGATATTGTTCCTGATGCGATTCCTATAGCGGGGTTGGGTGATGATCTAACTGTTCTAATCTATGTGCTTCATAAGATTTGGGGGAATGTGGGAGAGGATGTCAAGACGAAGGCCCACGCCAAGCTTGTTCAATGGTTCGATGAGGATGAGATGAAAGGTGCTGATGACTTATTCAATGAAGACAATTCTAACAATCCCATATAGATATTCGTAGAAAACGAATATCATATAGTTGATTAGCCTTAAGCTATTTGACCGATAAACAATCATCGATCGATAATTTTGAGATTGTGGTCTATAACTATTCCGTTTCGTATGGTTATACAGTATTTTATTATAGCAATAGTATTTTTTGTTTCTGTAGCTTATGCTATTTTGCTCCTTATCAAGGCATTCAAGAAAAAGAATGATCCCTGCAAAGGTTGTTCAGGCTGTGCCATTCATGAGCAAATGCTTAAAAATAAATCAACTTCTGAAGGCAAAACCCCTTCATGCTATCGCAAAAAGTAGAGAAAAATTTGGCGGAATGAAATTTTATTACTAAATTTGCACTCGCATTTCAGAAGTGATGTCTTTTAGTAAATGTAATTTGGTGCCTGGGCCGGTCGGTTAGGTAACGGTCTGCAAAACCGTGTAGAGCAGTTCGATTCTGCTAGGCACCTCGCTTATTTCCAAATAAAAAATGTCAGAACCATCACGATTCTGACATTTTTGATTTATTATAGGGGTAATGGACATTGCGTAGGCTGAAAATTGGCTCAGTAGAAAATCAATGGGGGAATAATTTGTTATTTATCTTAATAATTCCGACCTTCGCATTATGGAAGAAAAAATGTTACGCACCTTGG
>NZ_AUME01000036.1 GCF_000430525.1 Prevotella corporis DSM 18810 = JCM 8529
CAAAAGGCATACGGACTGTGCCACTCACTGCGCATAATCTTCGCCAAGAACACCATCAAGGATGCAGCCAGGCTCTCCATGGCACGGTGGTACAATAAAGTTGAAGAGGCAGACTTCCATTCATTCAATGTGATTGCTGCCACATTCTACGAGCATTATGATGAGATATTGAACTTCTATAACAACAGATCTTCGAATGCCATGGCAGAATCGTTCAATGCCAAAATTAAACTTTTCCGAGCCAATCTAAGAGGAGTGGCAGACAAGAAGTTCTTTTTATTCAGAATTGCAAAACTATATGCCTATCCCCATTGATTTTCTACTGAGCCGTGTTAATGGACTCATCCAATTGGCATGAGTTCAATCCAAACATTGCCATCAATGAGAGGAACAAGAAAAAAGTTTTATTTTTCATATAAAAACAGACTCCTCAACCAGCTCCTATCAAGGATTTTAAATGAAACGTGAAGGCGTGGAACTGACTATGTCCACATCTTCAGCCTGCGGTCCTGAGAAAACCTAAACGAACGAATGTACAAATAGCAGCCCACGCCATAACGTGAGAACCACTATGCAAATCTTCGTTCGTTTTTGAAATTTCTCAGGTTTCAGGCCGAACAGATATTAGCATAACGCCTCTTCTTTTCCAAAATGTCTTGGAATGGATTGCTCCAAATCCTACCGCAAATATAACACTTTTTTTGTAAAAAGGCAAATAAAAACATTTTTTTTCCATTCAAGATACTTTTTGCGAGGCAAAAAAGAATAATACTACGCTCCAATCAATATGAAATGTGAGACAAGAATATATGGAAGATGATGGGCACCTTCACCACAACCATAATAAGACAAGGTAAAATAGACTTAATCAAACAGGGGAAGCTTACAAAACCTACGTTATGGAACTCGCAACACAGCATTGCATTGTGACAGGAAAATCTCAAATGCTAGCATTGAGTCCATTCCGGATTATCAGGTGGGCTGTTGACGACCAATACTCGCCATGTACCCTGACATTGACCAAATGTCACTGGTGCATTATTGTAATATCCGACAGAAGAAGAAATACGAAGCATGAATAGATAGAGACAAATAAAGAAATGAAAGTTTTTCCCATAAAAACAATTATACGTTCTTCCCGAAACGATTATACATTCTATCCAACCATACCCCATCACCATGAAAACAAAAACGATTACACTCTCGCCACACTCCCCTTCTCAAGCCAAAACACCGGCTGAAAAACAAACGAAAATATCACGCCAACTCAATTACACACACCTCCTTATGACCATTAAAAGCATCCACTACACCTTAAATATTATAGCCCATACACCGAACAAAGGAAAAGATATCCGGATTTTTACACACGCATTCGGAAAAAAGTTGTATATTTGCGGAACATTCGCCAAACAGCAATGCTGGCTATGAAAAAGAAATACCAATAACATTTATATTACTATGATCAAAAAATATGTAGAAGAAAACGAGGCACGCATGCTCGAAGAGCTCTTCAGCCTCATACGCATCCCAAGCGTAAGTGCACAACCAGCCCACAAAGAAGACATGGTACGCTGTGCCGAAAGATGGAAAGAACTGCTCTTGGCAGCAGGCGTCGACAAAGCAGAAGTCATGCCCTCAAAAGGAAACCCAATGGTCTATGCCGAAAAAATCATCGACCCAAAAGCAAAAACCGTCCTGGTTTACGGACACTACGACGTAATGCCCGCAGAACCATTCGACCTGTGGAAAACCGAACCCTTTGAACCGGTAGTGAAAGACGGACACATCTGGGCACGAGGAGCCGACGACGACAAAGGACAATCATTCATACAAGCAAAAGCATTCGAATACGTCAACAAGCACAACCTGCTGAAGCACAACATGAAATTCATCTTCGAAGGCGAAGAAGAAATCGGCTCATCAAGCCTCGGCCCATTCATCGAAGAACACAAAGACCTGTTGAAATGCGACGTCATCCTCGTATCCGACACCACACTCATCGGACCCGACACACCCTCCATCACCACCGGACTGCGCGGACTCGCCTACTGGCAGATTGAAGTTACCGGCCCCGACCACGACCTCCACTCTGGCACATTCGGCGGAGCAGTGGCAAACCCAGCCAACGTCCTCTGCAAACTCATCGGCGACATAACAGGCCCAGACGGCAAAATACGCTTCCCCGGCTTCTACGACGACGTAGAAGAAGCATCCAAAGAAGAACGCGCACTCGTCGCCTCCATACCATTCGACATGGACGCCTACAAGAAATCACTCGGCATCAAAAACGTATTCGGCGAAGAAGGCTACAGCACCATCGAACGCACAGGCTACCGCCCATCATTCGACGTCTGCGGACTCTGGAGTGGCTACCAAGGAGAAGGCGCAAAAACCGTACTCCCATCAAAAGCCTACGCCAAAATATCATCACGCCTCGTCCCACATCAAGACTACAAGAAAATCGGACAACTCGTCGTCGATTACTTCAACAAAGTAGCGCCAGACACCGTCGAAGTAAAAGTAGAAATGCTCCACGGCGGCTACGGCTACGTCTGCCCCATCGACTTCCCCGCATACAAAGCAGCCGAACGCGGCTTCGAACAAGTATTCGGCAAACGACCATTGCCCATGCGCATCGGCGGCAGTATTCCAATCATCTCCACCTTCGAGAAAGAACTCGGCGTAAAGAGCCTCCTCATGGGCTTCGGCCTGGAATCAAACGCCATCCACTCCCCCAACGAAAACATGCCAATAGACCTCTGGAAGAAAGGCATCGAAGCCGTCATCAACTTCCACTTGGAATACGACAAAGAAGCATAAACCAAACCTTTTCATCAAAAAGAAAGACCCAATCGAAAAGAAATCTTTCATCAAAAAGAAAGATCCGATCAAAAGAAAGACTCAACCAGAGTCTTTCTTTTTTTCATTTCGCTGCCCACCCTAAACAGCCCTCTGCACCCAAAAAAGAAAATAACAGCATAAATCTTACGCATTTCAGAAATAATCATTACCTTTGCACCACTTAATACAATGGGCTTGTTTGGATTTGACGGCAAGACGAAATGGTATGTAAGCATGCGGAGCGTCGGTGGCTGGCTCCTAAATATCAGTTATCAAACAATTAATTGGCGAAAACAATTACGCTCTCGCTGCCTAATCGAAGTACAGTAGATTACTGGCTTTATTCCGTCGCAAGGCGATGGAACGAGACATCGCTCCAAGGATGTTGTTCCGAATCTGAGGATCAAGCGGTGCAGGAAAATCGGAAATAGTTCGGCTGTGCCTCGCCGGTCGGATGAAATTTAGAGGATAAGGCTACAGTTGGTGGTTCAGGTCTTGCTGTAGCTCGAAAACCAAAGGCTGAAATAAGCATGTAGAAAGCGTATGGTTTCCTTGTGCGGACGTGGGTTCGACTCCCACCAGGTCCACCACTAAGAGTGCTGTAATTCAATCAGTTTACAATCAGCACAAATCATAAATAGGCTGAACCCAAACAAAGGGTTCAGCCTACGTCGTTTTTATCCGGAGCCACTGTTAAAGCCTGTTCTTCTCTGCATTGCCTGCTCCCGTTCCCTTGTACTTGCTTCGGGTGGTGTTGAACTTATAGCGCAGCGTAACGGACACTTCGCGCGTGTCGCTTGACTGCGACTGCAGCACCCTCATCTGATTCAAATATATCAGATTTTCCGCTCTCTGCGTGTGGAAGAGGTCAGAGCCACGCAGCATAACCGAAAACCGGTCGTTGAAGAACGATTTGGTCAGCGTAGCGTCCACACTCATTAGATTGTTTGGAAAATAGGAATTCTCCATGTCTCCCTTTGTTCTTAGCCACATTCCGGCAGTGGCAACCCAACCGTGTCCGAAATTAAAAGTACTGTCGAACGAAAGCTGAAAGTAAGGCTTGTTCATCGTGTAGTGATTGGTTTTGGTGTCAAATGTGAGCCATTGTTTCATCAATGCCACACTCAGCTGTGGCGACCATATTCCAATCTTCGGAGCTACGACGAGCGAGAGTGCCAGGTTCTTCAGCGTAGGGATGTTTCTGTGTGTTACGATAGAGATGGATGGATTGTCCTCCTTCTGTTCCGCCCAAAAGAGGATGGCGTTGCGATAGTCGGTATAGTCGATAGAGAATTGCAGTATTTTCCACATTCCCGAAAGCGAGAGATTGTGCACATACTCGTGTTTCAGATAGGGATTTCCCGTCTGCAAAAGGAAACGGTTGCCGTAAGTAACGTTAGTGCTAAGCTGGCTATAGTTGGGACGCACGGTCTTGCCTGCATAAGCGAGCAGCAACTGAACCTTGCCCAACTGAGTGGCCAAGGAGAGCTGTGGGAAGAGATTGCCAAACGATCGACTTTGTTCATCCATGTGTGCACCGTCTTTGAAATAGTCGAATTTCACATGTTCATAGCGGAGGCCCGCCATCAACTGTCCTATCGGGGTCATACGGGAATACTGGAAGAAATTTGCCCAATGCCGTTCGCGCAGCTCGCTGTTGGCCGACGGCACATAGCCTTCCGCATTGTAGTAGGTGTCGGTTCTGTTGGTCTTGCTCCCCTCAGCTCCTACGGAAAGTTCGCCGCCCAGCAAAGGGAAACTCACATCCAACTTGAATGCTCCCAACGAGTTGCGTACGCTGTTCAACGATGTTACCGTGCGGTCCTGATGGGTAGTGCTCTTCTCGTTGTAAACGGCATTTTCCTCTTGCCCATTCCGCATATAATCTACATTGAGGTTTAGATTTACTTTTCCAAACTTTCCGTTGTAATAGAGGTTCAGGTTGTGTGACGGTTTGTAGATATAGCAATAGTCCACATTGTTCGTCAGATGGTCGTAAAACTCGCCGTTGGCGGTGATATCGAAGATGAGCGGAGTCCAATAATTCTTGTTCGGACTCAAACTTAACTGATAACGGAAACCGATGGAATTGCTGTCGTTCAGCTGAAAGTTTGAACCAATGGTGGGTGTATAACTGAGATTCTTATATTGATAGTTCTGCGAGAACTGCTGATGCCAAAGCGTATCGGCAGCCACGTCTGTGGTAGTGATTCCCTTATAGAAACCCTTGATGTTTGAGTAATAGAACGAGCCGAACACATCCAACCCTTTATGTCGGTAGTTGAAATTGGCTTGCTCTATGAGGTCGATGTTTTCCGATTGGTAATAAGACGAGCGAAGGTCGAAGCCAAAGCCCTCACCGGCTCTGCGGCGTGTCTTTATCTTCACCACCGCCGTAACCGTAGCATCATATTTCACTCCCGGATTTCTGATTACTTCAATGCTCAAAATGTCCTCAGCCTTCAGTCGGTCCAATTCCGTCTTGTCGCGCATCAGCCTACCATTAATATAAAAGATGGGCGAACCTTTGCCAAACACTTCGTAAGCCCCACTCTTCTTGATCAGTCCCGGAACGTGCGCTAACACGTCATCGGCTGTACCGAGTTTGCTGAGCGTGGTGTTGGCAACGGTAGTCATCATGCCCTCGCCCGTCATTTTGTACTGTGGCAGTCGTCCTTTCACCACTACCTCGTCCATTGTCCTTGCCTCCAACTGCATCTGGATAATACCAACGTTCGCACCGCTGCAAGTCTTGAATGCCGTTTGATACCCCACGAACGAGGCGCGGAGAATACCGCCTTTACATTCCGTATCAATCACGAAGCTGCCGTCTTCTTTCGTAACGGCTCCCTTTACGAAAGCCGAATCCTTTGCCGTGAGCAAAACTACATTCACAAACTCCATCGGTGAGTTGTTCTCATCCATCACCTTTCCAGTAATTTGCTGTGCCTGCCCCTGTACGAAAGCCATGCAGCAGAGCCACAGCGATAGAATACATTTTTTCATTTTCTTTATTTTACGTCTAATTAAGAAAGACGGAAAAACTGTCTGTCTTGTGACATCCCAATGCGTTTTTTGTCTTACATTTTCATTTTTATACCGCAAAAGTAATGTCTTCACAGAAAAAAATCACTACACTTTTGGGTAAAAAATAGCCTCGGTGATGAATTATTACCCTTTTGTGTAGTGATTTGAGATGATGCTTCACGACTGTTTAGTCGCCGATTATCCCTAATCCAAAAAAAAATCGTTGATATTGGAAGCTGGGACCGGAAAGCAAGAAAGAGTCAGAGCGATGTTAATCCACATTCATCAGATGTTTCCTGAACCAATTAACAATCAATTCTATGACCGGTTGCTGGAACCAAGGGTCGTCGCCATGTCCAGCATCCTTGAGTTGATAGTAGTCCACCGGAACGCGGAGTGCTTTCAATCCATCGTAAAGATGCTCGCTCTGCATAATCGAGACCATCTGATCATTTGTTCCATGCATGATGAGAAATGGCGGAAGTCCGGTCTTCAGATAACCCATCGGGCTTGCCCACCGTGCTCGTACCAAGTCGTCGTGGATGTCGTAGCTCTGATTTCGCCCATAGGTAACACCATTTAACAGAAGGGCCTCTGTCGCACTTGGCGACTTGTGATACTTGTGAACTTCCGGTGGAAAGCCCTCGTCAACCGAAGCGAGGTCTGTCGGACCAAAGATGTCGCAACAAGCTTGTGTGTCGGATGAGTAATCAAGAAAGTCGCCAACGTTGAATTCCTCCACATCGGCCGTCATAGTCACCAAATTGGCAAGATACCCACCGGCAGAATTGCCCATCACGCCAATGCGATTGCCATCAATTCCGAATTTAACGGCATGGGCGCGGAGATAGCGAATGGCTGTCTTTCCATCAATAAGAATAGCGGGGAATGGGTCGGGAATGGCTCTATACTCCACTGCCGCCACCACAAATCCTTGCAATGCCATAGCCATGCGCAATCGACTCCATTTGCCATAGTCTGACGTGGTGAAGCCACCGCCGGGAAAATAAACCACACAGGGTTTGGGCTCGTCAGTATTCGGCACGAAGAGTGTCATGTGAAGGGAGCGTGTTCCGTTCTTGAAGTATTGGGCATAAACGACCTCGTTGACGACATCTATGCGCGGTTGCGTCACCTCCACCCGAATCAAGCCCTTGTAATAGCTGTCCTCTTTTTTCTCAATATCCACTATCATCCCTCAATCACACTGGAAAACGTCACGTGTATAAACCTTCTCTCTCACATCATCGAGCACCGCATCATACCTGTTTGCTATGATGGTGTTGCACCGTTGCTTGAAATCCGACAGATCATTCACCACGAGACTTCCGAAAAATGTTTTGCCATCCTCAAGCGTTGGCTCATAGATAATCACGGTAGCCCCCTTGGCCTTGATACGTTTCATGACACCCTGAATGGAACTTTGCCTGAAATTGTCACTGTTCGACTTCATCGTAAGCCTATAAACACCAATGACACAATTCTTTTCCACTTTAGGATTGTAACTCCCCTGTTCGTAATAGTCGTAATAACCAGCTTTGTTCAGCACTTGGTCGGCAATAAAGTCCTTTCTTGTCCGGTTGCTCTCCACAATAGCTTGAATCAGGTTTTCGGGCACATCTGAATAATTTGCAAGCAGCTGCTTGGTGTCTTTCGGAAGGCAATAACCGCCATATCCGAACGAGGGATTATTGTAGAATGAGCCTATTCGAGGATCGAGACAAACTCCTTGGATGATGTGTGATGTGTCGAGTCCCTTCACCTCCGCATAAGTATCCAGCTCATTGAAATAGCTCACCCTCAGCGCCAGATAGGTATTGGCAAAGAGTTTGACAGCCTCGGCCTCGGTAAGTCCCATGAAAAGCGTTGGGATGTCTTTCTTGATAGCACCCTCCTGCAGCAATCCTGCAAAGCAACGGGCCGCCTTGTCCAGACGCTGGTCACCTTCTGGGCGACCCACAATGATTCTACTGGGATAGAGATTGTCGTAGAGGGCCTTGCTCTCACGCAGAAACTCTGGTGCGAAGATAATATTATCGCAGGCAAACCTTTCCCGGACGCTCTCCGTGTATCCGACGGGAATCGTTGATTTGATGATCATAATTGCGCTTGGATTGACACGCATCACCATTTCTATGACCTCCTCGACGTGTGTCGTGTCAAAATAGTTCTTCATCGGGTCATAGTTGGTTGGTGTGGCGATAACCACGAAGTCGGCATCGTGGTAAGCCTCCTCACCGTTCGTCGTGGCCTCGAGCCTCAACGGTTTTTCAGCCAGATAGCTTTCTATATAATCATCTTGAATAGGCGACTTGCGATTGTTGATCAAATCGACTTTCTCCTGTATGACATCAACGGCTTTTACCTCATTGTGCTGGCTCAGCAAGGTTGCGATGCTCAATCCAACATAGCCTGTACCTGCAACCGCTATCTTCATATTGTTTTCCATAACTTTCCTTCGGCTCTATGTATTTTGCAAAGTTACGTTTTTTTATTTGAAAATTCTGCTAAAATCTTCTGAATAGTTTAAAATGTGCAATTTATGAGTGTCTCTCCTCAATATAGGTAATGACTTGGCAATAGTTTTAACTTCTATATTCTACATAAGTTTGCCTTGCTTGTCAAACAACTCTTTACGACTGCAAAGACAAATTTAAAATCTGAGAAACTACATCTTTTGCTTTGCTTTTATAGATTATTAAATTATGGTCGAAAAAATGCGCACAAATGCAACAACACAATATCTAACGAAACACATATAATTTTCATATACGGCATTAAAAACAAGAGAAATATTAAATGTCGTCCCCAATTCTTACAATACAAAGCAAAACATTCTTGTTTGTGGATTGTTTTTCGTACTTTTGAAAACAGAATTATGAATTATAACTAAGGAGCAATATATACTCATTTTGAAAATAAAGAGAATGTTGAACACATAAAAACATCAATTTATGAAAACCAAAGGACGCAACATCTGCGATACTCTAAAGGTTATTCGCAAACAAATAGCGGATGCCAATGGGATTAACTATTCACCAGACGAATGTCACTTCACAGGTGAATGCAAAGGAACTTGCCCGAAATGCGAGAAAGATGTTAGAGTGTTGGAACATGAGTTGCGACTTAGGCAGAAAGCAGGGAAGGCTATAAAGGTCGCAGGAGTGGCATTGGGAATGACTGCTCTTTCTGCATCTTTTACTTCCTGCTCTATACAAAAAGGATACTATAACTCCACGCCCTCACTGCCAAAGAAAGTTATTCCGATTCGCTTCCAAGAATACACAGCCAAAGATTCTATCCTATTAAAAGAAAAAGAAACATTGAGTAAGAAAGGAGTTCTTTTTGTTCAAGGGCATATCATTGACGAAAACACAAAAGAACCGATTGTCGCTGCTTTCATCACAGCTAAACTTTCTGAAAAGAAAACGGTAGCAGATATTGACGGAAACTTCACCATTGAAGTGAAGCCAAAAGATACAATCACCATAAAGTTCATTGGTATGCAAGACAGAATCATTAAACTATCAGAAATGAATCTTGAAAAACTCAATGTTATAACTTTGAAAGAAGCTTTTGGACTCACAGGAGAAGTGGTTGTTGTCAAAAAAAGGACATAAGCATAAAAGGAAATAAACTATGACAAGAGGACGCAACATCTGTAATATTCTTAAAGCCATCCGCAAGCAAATAGCAGATGCCAATGAGATAAAATATTCACCCGAAGAATGTCATTTCAAGGGCGAATGTAAGGGTACTTGTCCTAAATGCGAGCAAGATGTGAAGGACTTAGAGTATGAACTGAGACTTCGACAGATGGCAGGAAAGGCTATCAAGGTTGCTGGAATAGCATTGGGAATAACCACCCTTGCCACATCCACCACATCTTGTGCCACACAAAAGGCAAAATATGACATGGAATCATCCATGCCAGAAAAAGTTATTCCTATCAGCTATCAAGATTATACTTCCAGTGATACCATTTTACTTAAAGAAAAAGAAGAACTTGGCAAAAAGGGAGTGTTATTTGTACAAGGGCATGTTATTGACGATGAGAAAAATCCTATCATCGGAGCCATTATCACTTCTAAGCTTTCAGGAAAGCAAACGTTGTCTGACATTGATGGGAATTTTACCCTTGAAGTAAAGCAAGGGGATATGATAACTGTAAAATACATTGGCTTTCAAGACCGAGTAATCAAACTTTCGGAAATGAGCCAAGACAAGCTCAATATTGTTACTTTAACGGCACATATTTTAGAAGTGATTGCTGGTATCGCTCCTTAACCCCAAAAACTACTCCTGTTATTAAAAAGGACAAGACAAAAGGCAAGTCATCAAAACAAAACAAGACAGTCATAGTTCAACCAGCCATAAGAATAAACTCCACCGAAAGCAAAAACATTTTTGGTGTAGCCGAAGAGATGGCTTCATTTCCTGGTGGTAAGGCTGCACTGATGCAATACATTAAGGATAAACCTCTGCTATCCAAAAGAATACCTTGAAGGTGCAGCCACGGGAAGAGTGGTCATTGTCTTTACTGTCAATGAAGACGGAAGTCTGAGTGATATAACTGTGATGAAGAACCTTACTCCTCCTCTAGATGAGGAAGCCATTCGTATTGTGAAAAGTATGCCGAAATGGAAGCCTGCAAAGCTAAACGGCAAAGCCGTGAAATCAAAATATACTATTCCTGTCAATTTCAGAATTGAATAATATGAATACCGCTCCGCTCATCTGTATAGACCGCCACCGCCTTTCAATAGACGGTGAAGGGGTAACTACGCTCGTGGCATTCCACGGTTGCCCGCTTCGTTGTAAATACTGCCTCAATCCACAGTGTTATGATGCTGACGGCGTATGGCAGGAAATGGATACAGAACTCTTAATGCAGAATGTGGAGATGGACAATCTTTACTTCTTGGCGACAGGAGGAGGCATCTGCTTTGGCGGAGGCGAACCACTTCTGCGGAGTTCATTTATAAAGGAATTTTGTGAGCAATGCCCAAATGAATGGCAATTTACGATGGAGACGAGTCTAAACGTGCCTCGCCATAACTTGGAGGAAGTCACTCCATACATTGATTCCTTTATCATCGACATAAAGGACATGAATCCAGCTATCTACCAAGCCTATACAGGCAAGACCAACAAACAAGTTATCGACAACCTTGTCTGGCTCTACACTCATGCAAAGCATAAAGACAAAATCATTCTCCGCCTCCCCTTCATACCAAAGTTCAACACCGAAGAGGATAGGAAACACAGTCGCCAAGTCTTAAAAGAATTAGGATATGAGTATTTTGATGAATTTGAATATGTGATTAGAGGATAAACTGGTTAAATCATATGCCCTACCGGGTAGTGTCCTTAAAAGTGTGTAATTCATCTTTCCTTTCTCTGTACTTCCACTGTTATTTTATTCTTTTCTTTCCAGTTTTTGAATTGATATATTCTCCTTTCATATGTCGTCTTTGTTTCCTCCATCGCCACGGCTGCCAGGAGGAAGATGACAGACTTCTCTGATGGCATGGATGTTGTCAAGCGCAAAGTTCACTTCCTTGGCTTCTTTACTTCTTCCCTTGGCTCTGTTGCCCTTGGCATCCCAAATTGCCATGGTCACGCTCTGCTTGCAACTGAACTGTGCGATAGTTCCGTTGATTGTCACACGTCCCATGATAGGGACAATTCCGTTTCTCTCCTTGCTTCCATTTACATAGAAGACCGTCTTGAATGTACTTCTCATAATTCCTTGCTTTTTTGTTGGGTGCAAAATTAAATCATGAGAGTTGCATGGCAAATTCACAACCTATGCAGAATGGAGAAGTAAGAACCGAAGCCGTTAAATATGCTTATTAGGACGTTTCTTTGAGGTAATGACTTGAAAGCGTTTCCACTTCTCAAATCCACCATTTTCGCATTTCCTCGTCTATGCCACTTAAAGCCAACGACTGCCACAACCACTTGAAACTCAAAATAAAAGCTCAAATCTGCTGTTTTTTGCTTTTTTTATCAGTCTTTTATTTGAAAATTCAAAGTTTTATTCATGTCTTGTATTGAATGGCCGATAAAGGATTGTTATGTGGTAGAAAATTTGCAAGTAATTGATTTTTTACTTATTTTTGTTGGTAATATGACAATAAGAAAAGCGACTCAAAACGATTTAGACGTCGTACTCAGCCTTATACAATGCGGTCGGGAGAAAATGATTGCGTCAGGCAACACAGGCCAATGGACAGAAGGCTACCCTCCACAGACCCAGTTGGAAAGCGATATCGAAAAAGGCAACTGTTATCTGATATCGACCGATGATAACAGGGCGATCGCCACCTTTGCCTTTATAAAGGGAGTTGACCCGACCTATCTGAAAATTGAGGGTGAAGGCTGGCTCAACGAGGAGCCTTACGGAACCATTCACCGAGTTGCGTCGGCCCCCGGCACAAGGGGTATCATGGCAATGGTGGTGGACTATTGCTTCAAAGAGGTTGACAACATTCGCATCGACACCCATAAGGACAACATTCCCATGCAAAGGGCTTTGGAACGACTGGCGTTCAGGTATTGCGGAGTTATCCATCTGGCCAACGGAGATCCAAGGGTCGCTTTCCAGAAAAAACGCTGACACCACTTCAATTTTGTCTCATGGTAGGTCGGGAGCTATGGCTGAAAACAGATGTAGCCAAAGTCCCGTCTCATAAAATTATAGATTTATGACTGAAAAAGAAAAACAACAGAAAGGTCTCCCATATCTTGCAAGTGCCCCGGAGGTGTTGAACGACCTGTTTACATGCGAGGAGGAATGTTTCAACCTGAACATGCTCCCACCATCGAAGCGCGAAGAACGCACGCAACGATTGAGGAAGTTATTGGGAAAGACGGGCGAAAGCTTCAAAATCATCGCACCGTTCTTCTGCGATTATGGCTACAATATTGAAATTGGAGAACATTTCTTCGCCAACACCAACCTCGTTATTCTCGACGAGGCTAAGGTTACTTTCGGCGACCATGTATTCATTGCTCCCAACTGTTCGTTCTATACTGCCGGACACCCCTTGAACCCGGAGGAGCGCAACAAGAATATAGAATACGCTCTACCCATAAAGGTGGGCAACAATGTGTGGATTGGAGGCAACGTGGTGGTGCTGCCGGGTGTGACCATTGGCAACAATGTGACCATTGGCGCCGGAGCGGTAGTCACACACGACGTTCCCGACAATGTGGTGGCTGCAGGAAATCCGTGCAAGGTGATTAAGAAAATCTAAAAAAGATCAGCGATGGTTTTGCGAAAGGTCACCTTTCAACTGTTAAAAGGTGACCTTTTGCACGACGAAAGCTCACCTTTTGAATCACGTTTTCTATTTCACTGAAAATCAAACTGTTATGAATCACATTTTCTAATACATGTTTTTATGGTTGACCGCTTCACTCTTTGAAACTAAAGGCCTTGAGAGAATGTGAAGCGCAGTTCATTGACATTCTCCCTATTGCGGAGGAAAAGACAGATGTTTTACAATGATTCTGTTTGTCTCTCGTTCAGGTTCTTGTCGGCATGGATGAGAGCTGCGACAATGAAAGGAAGGATATTGGCAATAGACACAATGACAAAGAAGCGACGATAGCCGACATATTCCTGCAAAATGCCTGTGAACCAACCCGACGACATCAGGGATATTGCAGCCAATGCGCTCGCTATCGAAAACTTGAAAACGGAGTATTTGCCTTGTGAACAATAAACGAGGAGAAGGATGTAGGCCGTGATGCCGTAACCAAAGCCGAACTGCTCTATCACAACGCAGACATTTATAATAGAGAGTGTTGAGACAAAGTTATAGCTCAAGTAAATGTACAGCATCTTTGGCAAGGTGATGGCGATGACCATGGGCCACAAACATCTCCTCAAGCCCCATTTCTTGAGACTTTTGGCTCCCAGAGCGCAACCGAAAATGGCTGCAAACGCACCCAATGAGCCTTGTGCCAATCCCAGTTCCTGTGGCGAGAGGCTCAGTCCTCCATTACTTCCTGGATCAATTAGGAAAAGCGGGGCTATGCGAAAGAACATTCCTTCTGGAATAAGAAAGAGCAACAGGAAACAAAGCAATGCGCCATAGTTGGGCAATTGCATGAAACCTGTCTTGGTTTCCATCCACCATCGGCGGGTCAATCCACTCCAAACAGGTACCGACGGATTGTCTTGAGGATGGGGAATGACAACCAAATGATATACAAACAATATAATAAAAGTGATGGAAAGCAAGTCGAATGTTGACATCCACGAAGTTGTCACGACTCTATTCAGCACCTCCAAGTTGCCGGCGACCATCACTGGGATGCCCATTCCCACAATTATCGACACCAAAAGAAAAATAGTGTGGATGCTGAAGTGGCGTGTTTCCATTGGCGAGACAAACTGTTTGTAGAATCGTGCTATGGCTACATCGTGCACAACAGAGGCTGAAGCGGTAACAAACAGGAAGAACATCGTCAGCAACTCCCAGTATTTAGAGGAGATTGTTTGAGAAACGCCGAACATACAGACAGCCATCAGCAACTCCATTGCCAGTATCCAGAAACGTTTCGTGGCGAATCCGGTGACAACACGTCCCATAATAGGTCGAAGAATAAATGGAATGAAGAACCATGACGTATTAAGCGTGATCGTTCCGTTGGACTGTCCCATGCGGTTATAGAACACCAGCGACACCAAGAATACGATAACGTATGGCAACCCACGTGTGAAATATATCGTAGGAAGCCACAGCCAGTCATGTTTTTTCAACTCAGGAATCATCATTCTTCATCAATATCACTTCTGTTAATATGCTGTTGTACGTTTATGCTGAAAGACGGTGCACGATGGAGTATCATAAGCAGCCTCGTCTCTAAGCCAACATCAGACCGTTGATTTGCCTAATATTTCTTTTCCACATTCGCACCTTTATAATAGTGCATCAAAATCTCTTTATAACCATAGCCTTTTTCGCCCATCATGGCAGCACCTATCTGGCAAAGACCAACTCCGTGGCCCCAACCCGCACCAACGAAGTGGAACTTCTGCGCTATGCCATTGATAAAGTTGCTCTTTTCTATCACGAAAGCAGAGCTGTACAAATGCGATTTGCTAAGTACGCGGCGTATTTCAAGTTCTTTCCCGATGATAAGTCTGCGCTCTGTTCCCACGATCTGCAAGCGAAAGATACGCCCACTCTTACCACGCTCCAAAGGAATGAGGTCAACTATCCATCCAAAATCTACTCCAACTTTCTCTTTTATCAGAGCCGAAAGCTCATCTTGAGTATAGTCTTGCGTCCAACGGTAGAAGTCTTGCGTCTCCTGATCATAGTCATTAAGCACCTGACTCAACACTTTTGCATCCCTTGTGTTGCAGAAAGCCTCTGGCGAAGATAATATCCACGCACGTGCATTGTCCTCATTGGTTAGGTCGGGAATGACTGAATCGTCTGGCATGGCATCGGGAAGAAATGCCAAGTAAGGCTTTCTGATATTCTCCCAACAGTACTGAAACTCCTCGGTAGCTCCACCACAGCACTTGCTATATCGTGCGTCGCATATCTCTCCCTCATACATGAGAATCTCACCAGCCGTCGCTTGAATGGCCTTCACTGCGTGTTCGTTGACACACCTTGTGATTCCCTGATAGCGTTGACAGTGATCGTCGGCGCAAACGTCAAATATCGTGTGGTCCTCACGGTCGTACCACCGTATCAACTCATCCTCTTTGACGATGAACGATGAGGTTTCCCCAAGTCTTTGCTCAGTTTTCTTGCGCTTTTCTATCTGTGCCAGCAGCCAGCTACGTGATATGACTGCGTGTGCCTTGAGCAATTCCAATGAGGAAGTTGCTCTCATTTCGCTTGATATGACACTCATGAGATAGGTTTCTACTGGCAATTCGTTGATGGCACATATCTTATCGCCATCGACTACCAGACGCAACGTGCCTTGAAAGGTCTGCTCCTCCTGACGTTCCCAGTGGAAATTAACACCGATGGTGACATCCTCAAGTGTGAAAGATACCTCCTGGCGTATTGGGACAAAAGCCAATTCCGTGTATTTCGTGCCTTCCCAGAGAATACTTCCTTCGGAAAAGACAACACACTGCTTGCCCTTGCACTCACTGGCATTCACCAAATAACAATCATTGAGCGTGAAGTGCAATTCCTCAGCACTCACAATGCCCACCGTTACGATAGGTTCCTTATCCATTTTCAAAGCTTTGATTTCTGTTTGTGCAGCCCTTTTATCTTCTGGGCCACCTCTTCCATATCCTTGGGTGAGAGAACTATTTCCCTCATTATAGCTGTCAGGCGCTCTTCGGTGAGTCGCTCGTAATCTTCTTCCCGCGGAAGGATGATCAATCCACCCATGTCGAGCGCACCTGGACTTATCAAATACTGTTCATCGCCTACGGCAGAATAGCAATCTGGGCGGTGTTTGCGACGTGGGAACACAACAGACAGGTTGTCAAGTCCCTCTTTCCATGCGATGATATTCATCATTGGCTCTGCGTCGTCTGACTGAAGGGGTAGCGAGCGATAAACCATTCCGAACATTTGTTTGTCAGCGGCCTCCGAACGGCTCTTTATCACGATGGCGGGATGGGCGAAATCTCTGACAAGAGATATGCTCTCACAGTCATTCAGCTCTACCAGTACATCTCGTCGCTCGTCCAACTCCGACCATTGCTCCTGCAAAGGGAGCAAGCCCTTTGTGCCACCTTGGAAGTGAAGGTGGTCAGGCGCACTGGCACCGCACTTCGGTCCGTTGTAGAAGAACATCCATTCTGGATAGGTGTCAACCAATCGGTGAAGGACACCGTAGCTCTGTTCTATCAATTGCAACTGATGTTGGCGCGCGGGAATGGTGAAATGTACCGGCAGTATGGGGAAAGGATTGACAAGAATATCAAAGTTCTCGTTGAAATGCCTTATCATCTGCACGGCAGGACGATTGCCACCACATAGGAAACACGGTCGCTTGGCAATTGTCGCCTTATCGATTTTTGCCCCACTGCTCACCATCCTTGCAGGATTGAACTGCAATTTAAGGCTGCCTACTGACCTAACCTTAACCGATTTCAAGTCATTGAACCGCTTTTCGGCATCTTTCCACCTACTCAGCTGACCGTAAAAAAAGGCTCAAGCCTCGTTGCGCCCTCCTTGTCGCCACACTTGTTGAGTGCCTTTCTGGCCGAAAGTTCTATCGTGCGTATTCTATCTTTGTACAAGTTATTGGCATTCACCTTCTCGATGCTCAATGCCGCATCACTGTTTCCTCCCCATCTGCGACACAAATACAATTCGTCGTAGATGCGTCCGATTCGGTAACAGCGACTGAATGCCAACCCGACGGCATAGTCTTCGCCATAACTTGTATTGGGAAACCTCACTGCACGAGCCAACGGAGTGTAGAAAGCGCGAGGAGCACCCAATCCATTGATGCGCAACGCATTGTTGCAGCCATTGTCGTCAGTCCATTCCGCATGGTCAATCAGTCCCGGTGGCAATGTGTTCAGCTCGAAATCGCACATCCGATACGAACCAATGATCATCGCTGCCTTCTGTTCGTGGAAGGCATCGACAACCTTTTGCAACGTGTTCTCCGACGAATAGAGGTCGTCGCTGTCCAACTGCACGGCAAAACGACCACAGTTCTCATTGTTGACGGCATAGTTCCAGCAGCCGCCGATGCCCAAGTCGTGCCTGTTGGGAACGAGATGAATGAGTCTTTTGTCATTGTCGGCCAGTCGAGCAAGTATCTCCGTGGTCTTGTCAGACGAATGATTGTCAACGACTATCACATTATACTTGAAGTCGGTTTTTTGTTTCAGTGCCGACTCCACTGCGTCGCGTATGG
Source organism: Prevotella corporis DSM 18810 = JCM 8529 (assembly GCF_000430525.1). Classification (GTDB taxonomy): domain Bacteria; phylum Bacteroidota; class Bacteroidia; order Bacteroidales; family Bacteroidaceae; genus Prevotella; species Prevotella corporis. The sequence goes on from NZ_AUME01000036.1 coordinate 17,746, forward strand.
TCTTTTCACGATTGAACACCGGAATAACGACAGTGGCCTCTACCCCGAAGTTGCCCCCCTCAAAGTCGGGTTGTGCATAATTGGCAGTATCTACCAATGCACCAACTGCCTCAAGATGGGCAGTGGCAGCCTTTTCCATCTCGATCTGCACTTCGCGGTTGCGCGGATTCACGTAGTCGAATTGCTTTTCGCCACTCGCTCGTAGGTCGTCCTCTTCCTCAGTGTAGAGATATTCGTTCAGATGAAACACCTGTCCCATCCTACTCAGGAAGAGGCGGAGGTCATACCAGCCCGCAAACATGTATTGAGCCTCAACGGCCAGCTTTGCGTAGGCCTTCAATGCCCCTCCGTCGATAAGCACCAACGAGCCGAAATCAAAATCATCGCGAATGCTGCCAGCCTGATAGTCAATCACTGGATGCTTCACCGTCTGTCCGCCCTCCACCGAATAGTGATCGGCATACACCAACATGGCATCAGTGGCTGAAGCTACTTGCATGAATCGGTCGATGGCTTGATAGCCGAGAGTGACGGGTGTGCTCTTCATATAGAACAAAGCATAATCGGCTGTTGTGGCTTCGGCTATCGCTCTCATGGTGTCGGCCGACAAGAGATTGTCAACCATTATCGTGCTGACGCCTTCCGGCAGACCTTTGCTGGTCGTTGCCTTGCCAGACACCAACAAATAGATTTGATTGACCGTGTCATTGTGTTGGAACTGTTCTGCTATCGTGGCAGCTCTCTTCAAGTCGTTGCAAGGAAGAAAACAGTCTATTTTCTTTCGTATGTCCATTAGATTCCTATAATTGTCGAGTTGTCGCCAGGTTGTGCCCAGCATTATCCATGCAAAGATATAATAGAAATGTGAGAAAAACGAAAGAATAGCCGTATTTTAGCTTTGGGAAAAGGAGAAAATAAAACGACTGGCAAGGACCGAATGAATGAGGTGTCGTGAGCGATGAAGAATCTTTACAATTGCCTCTTCATAGCTTGCGTATTTGAAAACAACCTCCAATAAGTTTGCAAATATGCCAATTTTGACAGCCATCACAACACTCTGATTATCAAACTATTGCTATTCCCCCCAAAAAGCATCAGCCAAAAATGAAAAACCATCCGTTTTTTTTCTTTCGATAGCTTAGGTTTCGCACTTCGTTCGTTGACCTTTCCGACTACCATCGTTGACCTTTTCGATTGCAATAGATAAGCAACGGCCATGACAATGCATGAAAAAAGTGTAAAAAATGGCTGAAAAGGACCAAATCTGCAGCCATTCTCGGTTTTACCGTTCCTGAAACAGGAATTTCCGATCGCTGTTTTTCGGTAATTTTTCTTTACACATTCGATGAGCAGAAGTGTGTCGCTATCATTTCGTTTTCTGTGGAATCGGCTATCGTTTCACAAACTTCTGGTGGTTGCGAATATAGATTCCATGTGGTAATACCTTCTCCGACGTGCCCGCATACCGCCCATCAAGATAGTAAATCCTTTTGTCGCATTCATCGGAATCACTGCTCTCGACCGTCTCCACACCAGCTGCCGCCTTTCTCAGCACCTCTTTCAAACCCTCATAGACATCTATTTGTCCATAACCGTAGAGGTTGTTAGGATAGACAAGCGACGAATCGTAGTGCGTACAAGTCTTACTGAAAACGTCAAGACAGTCTTCGGGCGTCAGCTGGGGATAGGCCTGCAGCCAAAGGGCTATGGCACCGGCCACAACAGGCGAAGACATGGACGTGCCTCCATTGGAGTTCCATGCATAGGTAGTGCCGTTGTAGTCGAAATGACGCACATCGCTCGAAAGCGGGAAACCTGCGTTGGCGGGATTGTTGATGAAGAAACTGCTATAAGACGATATGATATTCTGGCCAGGAGCCATCACATCGGGCTTCGTCCGCCCATCGAGCGTAGGCCCAACCCCCGAAAAAGAGGTGCGAACGCCACCCGTCCCCTTGTCGTAGCTCTTCCAATCGCCCAGATAGTTGAGAAAACCTTGACGGTAAGCTGTAGCACCAACCGATATTACACTGGGGGCGCTCGATGGAGAGTGGACGCTATAGCCGTTGTCGCCTGAGTTAAGCGACGGGTCAAGTGGATTGGCGACGAGATAACCGGCGATTCTATACAAGTCAATATTTGCCGTATTGCCCACCAGCTCCAATGAGACAGGCATGTTATAGCCGAGGTTTGCATCGCAGGAAAGATAGAAATCATAGGTCAATTCGGCCTCATTGTAGCTCGAAGGATAACCCGCTATCCGCCATATATAGGTCAATCCGCCTACCGACAGTGTATCAGAGTACAACGAGTCGGGACTGGAGAGAATCTGATCGGTTGATATATCGACAACCTGCGGGTGCTGTGTGTCGGCATAAAGCTTGGTCCTGAACGTAAAAGGCTTATCGGTTTTCACCGTGTGGTAGGCATACTTCTGATTACTGATGACGAATGCCCCGGCGGTGGTTGTGCCCGCAGGCTTCCGGATATGGTTTACCCAATCGGCATCATTGCCTGCCGATGCCACTATGATATGCCCCGGCCCCGTTAAGGCATCCAGCATTTCATAATAAAGCTGGTCGTAGCCTTGGAAATCCTGATGACTTCCCTCGCTGAAATTTATGACACAGGGCTTGCCTTGGCTATCTGCATAGTCAAAAATATACTTGAATCCCAATGCGTCTGTTGCGTAAGTGTATTTATAATAATCAGCCGAATCAATCAACTCCACATTGTCGCCGGCGGCATTGGCTACCATTACGATTTCGGAATCAAAGGCCATGCCACGATAAGGCGAAACTATGCCGTTGCCTTCTGCCCCACTTCCAGCTGCGATACCTGCCGTATGCGTGCCATGTGTCTGGGTAAGACCGTCGAGTGGATGACCGATGGCAAGTAATTCGGCTTGTCCTTTGTAGTCGCGACCTACGGGAAGTTCCGACCCTATGGTGTCCTTCGAGAGTTGATCCCACATCGCTTTGATGCGATAACGGCTCATATCGGCTGAATAGAAATTAGGATGCGTAAGGTCGAAACCTATGTCCTGCACACCCACAATGACACCTTTGCCCGTATATTTCTCAGGGATGCTCGTCCCGTCATAGACCGGCAGCGCATTGATCATGGCTATTGTGGTATCCATTTGTACGCTTGCGCTCTTCCCTGCTTCAATGCGCACGACGTCAGGGCTGTGCGAAAGACTGGCGAGTCTGTCCAATGGTATGGAGACGATGTAGATGTCGCCTACCTTTGACAACTGCTTGCAAGCATTTGCTTTAAAAACCGCATCGGCATTCCTGATGATTCTCACAAAGGCCGTAATGGTAGGGCGACGTGATGAACCTACAACGGAACGAGCTTGACGCTTCTTCAAGGTGACCTCTGTCGCGGCCTGTCGTACCAAAGGTGACATTTTGCCATATGACGGACGTTGTGCACAGAGCAAAACAGATAGGTTGAGAATCATTAATAATGAGCAAATTCTTTTCATTTTGATTGTCTTTTATAATCCAATTGCTTCTGGATGAAGTTCCAAATTGCTATCCTCGGTTGGTCAATGAGTAAGGCAACGAGGAAATTGGCCAGAACGAAAACCGATACATAAATCACGAAACAGCCTACTGGCTCTCTTCCAAACCATTCTCTTACGGTATGGATGTAATAGTCGAGAGATGCTGGATAGCAATTCAATAAATATACTGCGAAGCATGAGGCTGCGACGAAATTGATGGCTTGACTTCTGAAATGAAACTTTGAGAAGGCAACGCCTACCAACGTCACCTCAATCAACACAAGGGGTGAGGTGTGCTTATAGAAGAGGGATGCAAGCCGATGGTCGAAAACTGACATTCCGAAGGCCAACAGTGACCCAACCAAGATTACACCGAAGGCCATGAAGAGCAAACGGCCGCTGGAGAACGATTGCAGCAAGCTGTATCTTCTGACGTATGCGGCGAGAAGATAGACGAACAAAAAGGTGAGCGGAGAGTCGCCGTCACCTCTGTACCATTCATTGCCAAGCCAACCAAACACAGTCTGAACAACGAACAACGAGATGAGAAGAAGCAAGTGGTCGCGATGCTGCGAATGTTCGATAAATTTATTGAGTGCAGGAGACATGACATAAAGGATAAGGTAAGACTGCGCAAACCAATAGGAATCCATCCTCAACAAATGGAAAAGATAGGAGAACGAGAAGGTGTTTGTGCCCAAAACCATAACTTCCGCCCCATAGCAGACAGCAACAAAAAAGAATACCTGAAACAAGAAGGCTGCAATGCGCCTCAATTTCGCCTTGATGCCATACCAACCGGATATAAACACAAAGAGATTGACGCCCACAATACTGACACTCTCAAAAAACAGGCGAATGAACGTCGCCACCGGTTGACACGTAGCGTCGGCCACTGTGGGTGTTCCGAACACCAGAAAGTTAGCATGAAGCAACAGAACCATCAGCATTGACACAATGCGCAATAGTTCCATGTTGCTTTCCCGTGTTTGTCTCACGACTCCCATACTGCAAAGAAAAAGAAAAAAAATGAATAATACAAATAAAACGGCAAAAAGACATACTAAGAAACTTTATCCGGCGCTTGTCAGTCAAAGAGCCATGCTGAACACGAAAGGATGGTCTGATGCTGCACTGGTTAGCCAGTCGTCGAAGAGCACAAAAACTCTCTTTCAGCGAAAGGTCAGCTTTTGCAATGTCATAGATGAGCTTTTGCAATGCCATAGATGAGCTTTCGCAATGCCATAGATGAGCTTTCGGAGCGAAGTTACTATTATGTTGATTCCCAGACAATTACAGAAGTGCATATCACTGGTCTATTTTAGGGATTTTTTCATGTCTTTCTATCCCCAATCTGTCTAAACTGAAACAAGAAAATCTTCAGGAAGCCATCACATTACTCCACCTTCATCTGTCGGTAAAATCATCAACGGTGAGGATTTTATTGCCGTGGTGTAAAGTGACGCATACAGGTTTGCAATGATTACAATCAACTACGGAGGCCCTAATCGTAATGGGGGAATAGCGAGAAACATGGAGCTGATAAAAGAAGTGAGCAGCGTCAATCAGCCATTACTCAAAGATTAACAGATGGAAACAACAACTGTATGGCACGGTATAGAGGAAATTTAACGTCAAGCCAGTAGGATTCTCATCTTAAAATATTACCTTTGCATCCTAACATCATATAAAATTCGAGTAAAAATGGATAAGAATACACACAAATTAATTGTTGTGAGCTATGAACTTTACAGCGTCGAAAACGGCGAAGAGATATTTGTAGAGAAGACCGATGAGCAGAAGCCATTGCAATTCTATACTGGTTGCGACATGGCTTTGCCAGCATTTGAGAAGGCAGTGAAGGAGCTAAATACAGACAGTGAGTTTGATTTCAACCTCTCACCAGAAGAGGCTTACGGGGAATTTAACCCGGAAAGTGTGCTCGACCTCGACAAGACCATCTTCTCACATCAAGGAGTTTTCGACGAGGCCAATGTGTTTGTTGACGCCATGCTGCCTTTACAGAATGAGAAAGGTGACAGATTTATCGGTCGTGTACTCGAAATAAGCGATGACAAGGTAAAGATAGACCTCAATCACCCAATGGCGGGCAAGACATTGCACTTCAAAGGACGCATCATGGAAAACCGGGAAGCCACGGAAGAGGAAGTAAACGATTTCCTTGAGAGCATGAGAAGTCATCACTGTGGCGGTGGTTGCCATGGCGGATGCGGTGGCGGAGACAGCCAAGGGAACTGCGGATGCGGCAACAACGATGAAGGCTGTGGATGTGGCAGCGGATGTCACTCATAACATAAAACAAATAAAAGATGCACAATACTTTCGGAACACTTTTCACACTGACGACCTTTGGCGAGAGCCATGGCGCTGCAATAGGTGGCATTGTTGACGGAATGCCAGCTGGAATAGACATTGATATGGAGTTCATTCAGAGTGAGCTCAATCGCCGCAAGCCAGGGCAGAGCAAGATAACGACCGATAGAAAGGAAGACGATCAGGTGGAAATGCTCAGTGGTATCTTTGAAGGAAAATCCACTGGCGCACCGATCGGTTTTATTGTGCGCAACAAAAGCCATCGTTCGCAGGACTACGAGAACATCCGAGACCTGTTCCGGCCCTCGCATGCTGACTACACGTATTATAAAAAATATGGCATCAGAGATTATAGGGGAGGTGGACGAAGCTCGGCACGCATCACACTGGCACGTGTGGTGGCTGGAGCGTTGGCTCGACTCGTACTAAACAAATACGGAATCACTATCCAGGCCTACACGTCACAGGTGGGGAGCATCAGCCTTGGCAGAGACTACAAACAGTATGACCTCACGAAAACGGAAGAGAACGCAGTGCGCTGCCCCGATCCAGACAAAGCATCGGAAATGGAAAGACTGATTGCACAGGTGAAAAAAGAGGGCGACACGGTTGGTGGAGTTATCACATGCGTCATCAAAGGCGTACCCATAGGACTCGGAGAGCCTGAATTTGGCAAGCTGCATGCTCAACTGGGGGCGGCCATGCTCACAATAAACGCAGTGAAAGGATTTGAGTACGGAGAGGGATTCGCTGGTACATCATGGCGAGGAAGCGAACAAAACGACCACTTCATACTATCGCCCAATAGCGAGAACACTGACGAACAGGCAATCACTACCCGAACGAATCACAGCGGAGGCATACAAGGCGGATTGAGCAACGGTGAGGATATCTACTTCAGAGTTGCCTTCAAACCAGTCGCGACCTTGCTGATGGAACAGGAAACGGTGGACATCAATGGAAAGGAAGCTAAGATTGACGTCAGGGGAAGTCACGACCCATGTGTCCTACCACGTGCCGTTCCCATAGTAGAATCAATGGCTGCCATGACCATTCTTGACGCATTATTGTTCTATAACTCCGAAAAAATGTAGAAATAATGAGATATTGCTCAAAAAGAACAGAAAAAAGAAACAATATTTAGATAAATTATAGTACTTTTGCAGAACGATTCGAGATTGTTTGCGATAAATCATCCGAATACGTTTAGTTAAGTCTAGTTTAGTTTTTGTGTTGGTTGAGAGCGGTCATTTGATCGCTCTCAAATTTTATATGCTCACGAACCGCTATTCCAAACACCCAACAACTTCGCTGACAGACTTGCATCCGTGTGCGTCCAACCAGCAATCGATTCCGTCTCGCACCTTCATTGTCACTTGTGGGTCAACAAAGTTAGCCGTACCAATCTGTATCGCTGTGGCGCCAGCCATGAAAAACTCAATGGCATCTTCGGCATTGGATATGCCTCCCAGACCAATGACTGGGATTTTCACAGCTTTGGAAACATCGTAAACCATCCGCAACGCAACAGGCTTTACCGCTGGGCCGCTAAGTCCACCAGTACGGATACTGAGACGTGGACGACGACGCTCAATATCGATAGCCATTCCCATAAGGGTGTTGATGAGAGAGACGGCATCAGCTCCCTCGTCCTCACACGAACGGGCAATGCTGGCAATGTCAGTTACGTTTGGCGAAAGCTTAACGATGAGCGTCTTATGATAAACCTTTCGCACTGCGCTAACAATGGACGAGGCACCGCTGCACGATACGCCAAACGCCATTCCACCTTCCTTGACGTTTGGACACGAGATATTTAACTCGATGGCGGGAATATGCTCCAAACTATTCAAACGTTCAGCGGCCTCGGCATAGGTATCAGCTGAATTTCCACTGACATTTACTATAACATTGGTATCGATTTTACTTACTTCCGGATAGATGTGCTCTATGAAATAATCTACTCCTTTGTTCTGCAACCCGACACAATTCAGCATTCCCTGCGGTGTTTCGACCATCCGAGGATAATCATTACCTTCACGTGGCTTCAACGTAGTGCCCTTGACGATTATGCTACCAATTTGGTCTAATGGCACGAAATCTTGAAATTCCAAGCCATAACCAAAAGTACCACTGGCTGTCATCACAGGATTCTTCAACTTTAAGTCATTTATCTTTACATTTAAATCGGCCATTTCACATTCATTTTATTTTACAAAATTAATAGGAAAAAACACGTTTCATACATGAAAACTACCAAAGAAGTTTATTGATGTTGAACACCGGTCCTTCCGTACACGCACACAAATTTCCCTCAGTGGTCTTCTCAACACAACAAAGACAAGCGCCAAGTCCACAAGCCATCAAGTTTTCTAAAGAAGCCTCGCAAGAAATGCCAGCGGAGCGAGCATATTTTGCCACTGCAACCATCATCGGCTTAGGTCCACAAGTAGAAATCTGAGTAAAATTTGCCTGCTGCAAAATCGAATGATTGGTCACGAATCCTTTCTCGCCTCGTGAGCCATCTTCGGTGGTGACATACACTTTGCCGTATTTAGCAAACTCATCGAGCTCCAACAAATCACTTTCACTTCTTGCACCCAACAGGAAAACGGGCTCGGCGCCGAAATCCTTGATTAGCTTTCCAAAGTAGAGAAGTGGCGCTACACCAACACCACCGCCTACTAACAGAATTCTGTCGTCTTTTGACGTGGGAAATGTAAAGCTATTACCAAGTGGAAGCACACAATTCAGCATATCGCCAGGTAGAACTTTTCCAATCTTACGAGTTCCATCGCCGATGGTTGCGACCAACAACCACAATTCGTTCAATTCCTTATCGAGAAAGTTAACCGAAATTGGACGTCTGAGATAAGTTGTCGAGGATCCATCAACACGGACCTCAACAAACTGCCCCGGCAACATATCGGGTAAGGGCTTTTCATCAGTCAGCTTTATCAAGACATTCCTATTGTTTAGATGTAACACGGATTTTACTCGAAGATCCAAAATAAACTTTTGCATTAATAATTGTATTAGGGATTTGAGTACAAAGGTACATAAAATATCAGACGCACATCAAAAAATAAGAGTATTAATATCTAATAGGTGATAAGTATTGTTGGGTAAGTAAAGAAAAATAATCTAAAGGGCATTGCTCATGGTAGAAATAGAAATTTTGTAAAAGTGAAGAAGATTGGGTTGATATTAATTACAAGAGCCAAACTCAAACAATCACACGACTGAGAATTACGAATCATAACTTGCTTACTTAAAGTCTGTTATATACTTATGATAAAAAGATTACCATTCGGATTGCGATAGCTTATCTTTTGGGTTGTAAAAGATTAGCTTTTGCTTACCAAAAGCTTACCTTTTGCAAGGTCAACAATGAAACAACAAAAGATTATGTGAGCAGGGATAAGAAAATAAAAGATGGAAAATAAAAAAATAAACCTATCCTCATTGTAATAATGGGCAAAAGACTGAATTAAAAAAGCCGTGAAATAAAATAATGAAAGAAAATAGCTTGATAATAATACATTATTTATTGAAATAAATCAAATATTTGTTAATAACAAATTTCCAGATCCAGAAAAATTATAAGTCAAGGTACCAAATATTAATTCCATATATGATAGAGAATAAATATTTCTTATCGCAAAACATGAAGTATGAGAAAATAGAAAAGGGCAAAGAGTAACAGGAAACCAAATACTTATTTATAATTTAAAGAAGCTATGTAAATTATTTCTTAGGAAGAAAAGTTTCCCATGTCTGATCGTCAAAGAAAATTCTTATTTCAGTAATATTACGTTGTTTTTTGTCAAATATTTTCGCATCAAATTGTGGTACCTTGTTGGAGATACCATGTACATTATTAGAATCAGATGCGTCGGAAAAATTAAAAGGTAGGGCAGAGGATTGATTGTCTCCAAAAAGTTCACTCGGGATTTTCTTGGTCTCTGGTTGAGGTTCGGGCAATGAATCAGATTTCTGGTCGTTATACATTGGACCAGAACCATACAAGAGCCATTCAAGATTTATAGTCGTAAACTTACTCCTAATTGCGTCAACAGTATTTAGAGTAGGTTTTGTTCTTCCATTAAAAATACTACTTAAAGACGCAGTTGAAATACCAATGAAATCTGCAAAGGTTTGTTGACTCATGTGATGGTCATCCATCAGCTGTTTAATTCTATCCTTCATATATAAAATAGGGTAAATAGTTTCAAAAAATCGCTTTGTTCTTTATTTTACAAAGGTAAACATTAAATTTTAAATGGACAAACAAACATATAGGGAAATTTCAATATAAATAAATACATTTACAAACTAAAACTTATAAAAGCTTAATAAACAAATCAAAATCATTACACACGAATATACAAACGTAAACTAACAAGGGGAATACAAGTTAAAGGGTTAAACTAGTAGCTTAGGCTATATAGCTGGGTATAAAATATATATCATGGGGGAAATATGCATATATTCTGTTATATTTATGGTTATAAGGGAGAATTTGTCACTTTTTTGTCGCAGCTTGGTTAGCAAAATTAAATAATAAGCTGGTTTTCAATACGTTATAAGTAATCAAATCCTTATGTATAGTTATTCGTTTATGTATTAAAACTACTTGATTTTGGTTTACAAACATAAAGGAACAAGGATGCGCATATAGGTCTTATATGTTTATAAATAGAAAATCGGGGGACGTGTTTCTTTTGTTTATTTTGATTTATAAATCAAAATAGTAGTGATATAAATACTAATATACGCTAATACTAAATTTGAAATAAATGAAAGGATTGAAAATCACCAAAATTTTCATATTCTGAATAATTGGCAAAGATACTTGAAAATACGCAAATTTTGGAGCATTAAAAACAAGCTAAATAGCCTATTATTAAGCGTTTAAATGAAAAAAGATTGTTTTTAGAAAGTGATAATCTAGCTAAAAATAGGCGAAAAATCGTCGTTTTAAGAGCGATTTATTACAAAAATGAAGATAAAACGGTGCGATTTCTTAGTGTAAAATGAAAAAAATGAGTTCTTTCATCAAATCTCCTGCACCTGTATTGGGATTATCAAGCCCTTTACTCTTTGCATCGGTCTCCCTAATCTTGGAAATTATCTCCATAGTTTTACGCGGTGAGTAATTTCTCAGTCCCATAAAATATTCCTTTGCACTCCAGCTCGATCTTAAATCGAGCGCTTTTGCCACATCATTTTCTGTTGCTTTTTTAGCTGAATAATGAACTATCATTAAATTCTGAAAGAAAGAAAACAACAATGGGAGAAATGAATAAAGAGAGCCAGCTTTAGGATTTTTGTCAAAATATTTCACAATTTGATTTGCCTTGAAAATATTCTTCTGAACAATCGCTTCTCGCAATTCAAATGTATTAAAATCTTTGCTCACCCCAACCTCTCGCTCCACTGTCTCAGGAGTTACTCTCCTATCATCATCAGACAATGAGATAATCACTTTATCAAGTTCAGAAGTCAGCCGATTCAAATCAGCACCAACAAAACCGGCAATCATCTGACACGATTTCGGATCTATTGACACACTTTTTTCTTTAACATAATTTTGTATAAAATCTCCTAACTGATAATCACGAAGTTTCTTACTCTCAAAAACGACTCCATTAGCCTGAGCCAATGACATCACTTTCTTTCGAGCGTCAATTTTCCCGTTTTTATAACACCAGACCAAGATTGTTGATTTTACGGGATTTTTAAGATATTTCTCCAAAGCTTCGAGCGAACGAATATTTTGCGCTTCTTTTACAATAATAACCTGATACTTTGCCATCATCGGAAAACGACGTGCCATATCTGTCACCTGCACCGCACTCACATCCGATCCAAAGCACACTGTCAGATTGAAATCTCTCTCTCCTGGCATCAACACATTTTCTGCAATATAATCTGAAATCTGATCGATGTAGTAAGACTCATCACCCATCAATATATAAATCGGTGAAAACTTTTGAGCTTTCAAGTCACTCATTATTGCCTGAAATGTTAGTCCTTGTTTTGCTGACATGTACTTTTTTTATTAACTTTGCAGAAAGTGATATACGTGTGTCAACTTGTAAATTTCTCACAAATTGTCAAACGATTTTTTCTTCTGCAAAGATAATAGAATTAAGATAGAAAACAAAATTTTCATTTGACTTTAATGAGTAATTAAGACGTGGCATTAGATAAAATATTCATAAGAATAAGTCTATGGAAAAACTAAATCTTCCCCCATATAAAATAAAGCTACAGGAGAACGGTGGAAAGATAAAAATATTCGATGAGCTCCGTAGGAAATATGTTATACTGACCCCAGAAGAGTGGGTCAGGCAGCATTTTATCCACTATTTGACAGACCACAAAAACTACCCAGCTCCCCTACTTGCCAACGAGGTTGCCCTGCAAGTTGGCGACAAGGTTATTCGTGCCGACAGTATTCTATACACGCAACATCTGCAGCCTAAAATGATAATTGAGTACAAGGCTCCTCACGTGAAGTTATCACAGAAAGTTTTCGATCAAATATCAACCTACAACCTACTGCTCCATGTCGATTATCTCATCGTATCAAACGGACTTGAAACCTATATCTGTAAGATGGATTACGAGAAGCAGTCGTATGTGTTTTTAGAGTCCGTTCCCGACTATCAAAATATTTGACAAAATACTAAGATATTTGAGCATTTAAATAGTAATTTTTATTGACAAAAATCCGGAAAATTGATGTCTTTTAATCTCATATACTCGGCCTTAAAATTCAAAGAATCACCAGTAGCCAAGCTGAATCCAACCAATAAGATAGCCACCTTACCATCATAGTCCCACAACATCTCATTACTTATAATTACCCACTTAACAAATTAATTATCAAACAATTATGGACTGAAAGCCAAAAGATATTCTCTCACCTATCATTTCTCTGTAAAATCAGCGATTTTCTACTAAAATTCGTCAAAAAAATACATTTGGGAACTTCATTGATACCACGCATTATAGAACAAAAAGCCGTTAGGTGACAATAAAACACCAAAACAAAAGGCTTTTATACTCGAAATATCTTTTATTTAAAATATTGGCATTATCTTTGTAAATCGAAACTTGGGATGAGAGATTTTCCACGATTTCAAGATAAGCGAACAACATTATTTAATGAAATAAAGACTACAAGATGGCATTAGGAAAATGGATTGGCGGAGCACTGGGATGGATTATTGGAGGGGGAAGCATACTTGGAGCAATTGCGGGCTACTGCATTGGAAGCCTTTTAGACGACTCGTTTGAAGGGAGCAACAAGTCGAGCAGCAAGATATTCGGTGACAACAGTAGCTCTCATCAGAATACGAGCAACGGCTTCAACGGTCCTTTTAGTGGCCGTCCCTTTGAGGAACAGCGCAACTCCTTCCTTTTCTCCATGCTTGTTCTCTCATCATACGTCATTAAGGCTGACGGCAAAGTCATGCATTCAGAAATGGAATTTGTACGCAGTTTCCTTCGCGACAACTTCGGCTCGCAGGCCGTACAGCAAGGCGAGGACATCTTGTTGAAACTCTTTGAGATGCAGAAGCAACAAGGCCCGACACATTTCAAGGAGATCATTCGGAAAAGCTGCGTAGAAATTACGTTTCACATGAGCTCCGCACAAAGGCTCCAACTCCTCAACTACCTTGTCATCATAGCCAAGGTGGATGGCTATGTAAGTCTAGAAGAAATCTCTGCGTTGAAGGAATTAGCAAGCTATTTGGGATTATCAACACAAGACGTTGACTCCATGCTTAACATGGGGACAAATTCGCGTCCAGACAGCAAAGAAAGCATAGAAGAGGCATATAAAGTATTGGGGATATCTCCATCGGCCACCGACGACGAAGTAAAAGCAGCCTACCGTCAAATGGCATTAAAGCATCATCCCGACCGCGTTTCGACACTCGGCGACGACATCCGCAAAGCTGCCGAGAAGAAATTTCAGGAAATTAACGATGCAAAAGAACGCATCTACAAAATCAGAGGGCTTTAATTGTACTAATCTGTCTCTATTATACCAATTACAATAGCGCTATTCTGACTAGCGACCACTACCGTTACAAATTACTGCGAGATTGCCTATAACTGGCTTTCTCGCATTATTTTTATTATATCCAGCCTTCAACCCTAATCATCCATTCGCCCAAATGGACGGCATGAGAGATTGATTGCATAGCATCATGGCTGCTCATATCAGTTCGACGGTATGCTGTGGCTCTAATCTCATCAATGAATCCCGCTACATCACCGATGACCGAAAAGCCAATCCATACAACATTCACATTAAAAATGTTCTGTAGCCTATGCCTACAGAAATAAACGAACCATTATTGAATCACTACAAAACAGAAGCTTATAATTAACTGATAATCAGACGCATCACTATTATTATTCAAAAGGTCAGGTTTTGCTATGCGAAAGGTCAGCTATTATGAATCAAAAAGTGGCTCAGTAGAAAATCAATGGGGATAGGCATATAGTTTTGCAATTCTGAATAAAAAGAACTTCTTGTCTGCCACTCCTCTTAGATTGGCTCGGAAAAGTTTAATTTTGGCATTGAAAGATTCTGCCATGGCATTCGAAGATCTGTTGTTATAGAAGTTCAATATCTCATCATAATGCTCGTAGAATGTGGCAGCAATCACATTGAATGAATGGAAGTCTGCCTCTTCAACTTTATTGTACCACCGTGCCATGGAGAGCCTGGCTGCATCCTTGATGGTGTTCTTGGCGAAGATTATGCGCAGTGAGTGGCACAGTCCGTATGCCTTTT
>NZ_AUME01000037.1 GCF_000430525.1 Prevotella corporis DSM 18810 = JCM 8529
CCAGATATACTTTCCCGATGGCGTGCTGTTGCGTTTGATTTCACGTGATAGTGTTGACTGACTGATGCCGACGATTGCGGCAATCTCTTTTCTCCCTGTTTTCTTTTGAAGTAAGGCGAAAATTTGCGACCTTTGCTCCGAGATTAATTGATGATACATTTGCAATACAAAGTTAGTTAATCTTTGGGAGACAGCGGTCTCCCTTTTTTTATTTGTATTGCTGGTTGTTTTTTTCCTCGCCGAGAGATGCAGACAACCTCTCGCTACGCTTCGAGAACGTCTGCATCTCTCGGCGAGGGCTACTCTTTTATTGCACTTCGTTTTGGAACTTGCAATCTCACCCTTTGTCGGCCTTTTCTACTATTTGTTTTGCCACCTCATCGGCCTTGTCGGCTGAAGCGGATATATCCGGCGAGGAATCGTCGTCATCGTCGGCTTCCTTGGTGACATATCTCTGCCAATATGCAATGATAAGTGTTGTCAAAGGAAGGGCGACAATCAACCCGATGAAGCCCAAAAGCACTCCCCAGACAGACAAAGACAATAGCAGAATGGCTGGATTCAGCCCCATTGCCTTACCCATTATCTTTGGTGTGACTATCGTATCGCAAATGAGCTGAACGACTATGAATACGATTATCGCTGAAAGGAACACCAGCCAGAAGTTTTGTCCTGTATCGGCCGCCTTTAGGAGGGCGAGCAACGCTGCTGGAATCAAAGCGAAGGTGTGCAGATACGGAACAAGATTGAGAATGCCAATCAAAATACCCATACCGATGGCCATCGGAAAACCAATGATTGTGAACCCAATAGCGAACAACACACCCATTATCAACGACACCATACCCTGACCACGGATATAGTTATTCAGTTCACGCTCAACATCTTGGGCCAGTCCTGACCAGAAGGGACGAACATTCTTTGGGAAAATCTTTATCCACTTCGAAGTAAGCGTCTCATAATCGAGTAATATGAAGAACATATATAATAAGGTGATGAACGATGCGATGATCGAGATTATGACACTCGCTGTCTGGCCGATGACAGAGAACACTTTCGGCATAGCCGTTTTCACAGTGTCGGTAAAATTGCGACTTTTCAAGAATTTCTCTATATCGTATTGATGTTCGTTTACCCACCTTTGAACCAATGCTGACAGACTGTTTGGATCGGCAGTGCTCTGCAAATAGCGCTTTGCTATTGAAATAAATTTGTCGATTTGCTCTATCAAGGGCGGTATGATGAACATGAGAACTCCTGCAAATATCGCAATCACGAAGATCAATGTTACGATGATACTCAATGCCCGAGTAGGAACGTGAAGTTTGTGCTGCACAAATTTCACCGTAGGATGGAGCAAATAGGCAAACAACCATGCTATAAAGAATGGGAGGAGAACTCCCGAAAGTGTTTTTACGATGAAGAAAATGGTCACTATGGCTAATGCCACCAATGCCCAGCGTATGAATTTGTCGAATGTAATGGGTTGCTGCATGGTCTTTTTGTCTTAACGATTCTACTTTATTGTTACTTATTCGCTGGTATGGCCTCTTGTTGGTCGGATTCTATTTGGAGAGTTTTCTGATAACAGTCCCTGCAGAGTGGTTCGTATTCCTCTTGTTCCCCAAGCAATACCCGGTGTTCATTGGCTACCAACCGATGGCTGATGTATGCCAAGGCGCCACATTTCACGCATATAGCATGTACTTTCGTCACTTCGTCAGCTATGGCACAAAGAGCGGGGATAGGTCCAAATGGCACTCCCTTGAAATCCATGTCGAGTCCAGCTATGATGACACGCACACCGTTGTTGGCCAATTGATTGCAGACTTCTGTTAGTCCCTCGTCGAGAAACTGCGCCTCATCAATCCCCACCACATCAATGTTGGACGCAAGCAGTAGAATATTGCCCGACGAGTCGATGGGTGTTGACCGGATTGCATTCTGATCATGGCTCACGACATCCTCTTCCGAATAGCGCGTGTCGATAGAAGGTTTGAATATCTCTACCCTCTGCTTTGCGAACTTGGCACGTTTTAACCGACGGATAAGTTCTTCCGTTTTCCCAGAGAACATACTTCCGCAAATAACTTCAATACGACCTTGGCGGCGGCGTTCGCCATTCAAATTATCCATAGCTATCATAGTAATTGCAAAGATAAAAAAAAACAGATAAATTGATAAACTATAAAAGTTAAAAGTTCTTTGTCAGATCATTTCTCATGGGCCAATTCTAAAACACAACTGCGTCTCTCACACAAATCTAATGAATTATAGAAACTTTTTTCATAGAGTTGAACGAAAGTCAGCATTTAAAACACAAGGCTACATTTCAATCATGATGAAACGTTTCATGTCAATTTCTAACCGCTTGCCACCTTTTGATGGGCCGCCCTCTGACAAAGTTGCCCGTCATGTCTTCGCCAGAACAACAAACATCTGCTTGAAAATCAAACAAAATCTGAGAAGAATCTGACCAATGAATTGGGTTTCATTATAAACTATTACGGATAATCTGACTTTTTCACAAATTTATTATCAAATGTCATACGATGACACATGATATTAAAAAAATCCTAATTTATTTTGAACTTCCATTGAATTGCTATACATTTGCAACACTTATGGGTATTTTATATCTTGTGCCAACGCCTGTCGGAAACATGGAGGACATGACTTTCCGGGCCATCCGAATCCTAAGAGAGGCGGATCTTGTGCTCTGCGAAGACACCAGAACGTCGGGGATTCTGCTGAAGCACTTTGATATCAAGAACCATCTGTTGGCGCACCACAAGTTCAACGAGCATGGCACGACTGCCAACATCGTCGAACGGCTCAAGGCTGGCGAGACCGTAGCTCTCATTTCCGATGCGGGAACTCCAGGTATCAGCGACCCTGGTTTCTTTTTGGCTCGTGAAGCCATAGCAGCGGGAATTACGGTGCAGACCCTCCCTGGAGCGACAGCCATGATTCCGGCTTTGGTTTCGAGTGGCTTTCCTTGCGACAGATTCTGCTTCGAAGGATTTTTACCACAAAAAAAGGGCCGTCAGACCCATCTTGAAAGCCTGTCAGAAGAAACGCGAACCATGATTTTCTATGAGTCTCCTTATAGGGTTCTCAAGACTTTGGAGCAATTTGCCGATGTGTTTGGCAGGGAAAGAAAAGTGAGTTGCTGCAGGGAGATTTCCAAAATACACGAGGAAAGTGTCCGCGGAACCCTTGAAGAAGTGATTGAGCATTTCAAGACGACAGCGCCACGTGGTGAATTTGTCATCGTGGTGGCGGGAAAAGAGAAAATCAAAAAATCAGATAGAGTTAAGAATAAGCTAATAAAACGAAGTGAGGAAAACAATTCTTCAGAATAGAAATAAAAAAATTGACAAAGTATGAAAAAGCTACTTATTTATGCAGCTTGCAGTGTGATGGCACTGGCTTCCTGCAACCAGAACAAGAAACCGACCATTAATCCGGCCGAAATCCAGAACGATTCATTGCGTGCTATCATTGATGCCCGTGATAACGAGGTCAACGACATGATGGCAACCTTGAACCAAATCCAGCAAGGGTTCGCCGAAATCAATGCAGCGGAAAACCGTGTGACATTGGCCAAGGACGGCGAGGGTGCTGACAAGACATCACAGATAAAGGAGAATATCCAGTTTATTGCCCAGCGAATGAAGGAAAACCGTGAATTGATCAAGAAGTTGCAGCAGCAGCTTCAGGAAACAGGCTTCAAGGGCGATGAAATGCGCAAGACACTCGCACAGATGACTTCCCAATTGAAACAGAAAGATGCAGAATTGCGCAAACTCCGCACAGAACTGGAGTCGAAAAACATTCACATCAAGGAGTTGGACGAGACCATAAACGGACTGAATACCGATGTTTCAAACTTGAAGACCGACAAGGAAAACCTTACGACAGAGAAAAAGAATCTTGAGACAGAGAAGCAAAACCTGCAGACAGAGACAAAGCAGAAAAGCGAGACCATCTCAACTCAGGATATGCAGCTGAACACAGGTTGGTATGTGTTCGGTACGAAGCGCGAACTGAAAGACCAGCGCATCCTCGACAATGGACGGGTATTACAGGGCAGTTTCAACAAGAACTACTTCACAAAGATTGACATCCGTTCAACAAAGGAAATCAAGTTGTACAGCAAGAGCGTGAAATTACTCACGGCTCATCCAGGAAGCAGTTATAAACTTACCAAAGATGCAGCCGGCCAGTTTGTCCTTCAGATTTCAGATCCACAAACTTTCTGGAGCACAAGCAAGTACTTGGTTGTTCAGGTAAAATAATAAACAGATTAACGTCAGTCTCAAATGCAAAGCAAGGATTCCACTGTGAGTCCTTGCTTTTTTGGTGGACGACAATCGAAAGTACGGCAACTGATTATTGACGTTGACAGAAATAGAACAGTTTCCTGAAAGACTGCTATGGTTGTGCCAGTCGTTGTTTGCAAAATAATTTTCAATGCCTACTGAAAGCAAAAGCTTTCGAGATTCAAAAGGTCAGCTATCACATTACAAAAGGTCAGCTATCGCATGGCGAAAGCTGACCTTTCATAATTCACGAGTAATCTTGCTATTTTTCAAACAGTTACAAACTTAGCGACAGAAGCTAAGATGTAAAAATATTTCATGATGTTTTTCTCACTCCGTTCGTCAATGAGAAAGACTTTAAGACTTCAACTCTGGATATTGGATGCGGGTGTGATACATGGCCTTCAGTCGGTCGATGAGGACCATTTTCGCCGTAGTGATATCGTGGAAGGTGATGGGGCAATCGGTAAAGAATCCCTCTGTCACCTGACCGTCTATCAGTTTGTTGACCAAATTGCTGATGCTCTCTTCGGTATATTCAGACAACGAACGCGAGGCGGCCTCAATAGTGTCGCTCATCATCAATATAGCTTGCTCGCGAGTCGTTGGATTGGGTCCTGGATAGCGGAATGGTGCTTCATCGACTTCCTCATCAGGATGTTCATTCTTGTAGTTGATATAGAAATATTTCACCAATCCTGTACCATGATGGGTGGCTATGAATTCCTTGATGACTTTGGGTAGGTCGTATTTTTCGGCCAGTCGGAGGCCCTCTGTCACATGGTTGATGATGATTTTGGCACTCTCCAAGTCTGAAATCTTGTCGTGCGGATTGACTCCAGCCTGATTTTCGGTAAAGAACACAGGATTGGCCATCTTCCCTATGTCATGGTAGAGAGCACCCGTCCTCACCAACTGGCTCTTCGCCCTGATCTTTCGTGCAATCTCTGTGGCGAGATTACCCACGGTGATTGAGTGTTGGAAAGTTCCTGGCGCAAGTTCGCTAAGCTTTAGAAGCAGTTCGTTGTTGGTGTTCGACAATTCAAAGAGCGTCACCACCGACACGAAGCCGAAGGTTTTCTCAATGACGAGCATCAACGGATAGGTGAAGAGCAGGAAGAAGCCATTGATCAGGAAATGATAGTACATGGAACGGTCGAGCTGTGAGAAGCTGTCGGACTGTATTAGCTGAATGGCAAGATAGATAGCGGCCGACCCTGCGGTGACAAGTATGGCTGTCAAGAAGATCTGGCTGCGCTTCGAGAGTTCTCGGAGCGAGAAAATGGCTATCAGTCCCGCAACAAGCTGTACGATGATGAACTCGTACTGGTATTTCACTGCCACCGAACAGATGAGAATCATAGTCACATGGAAGATGAATGATGTCCGGGAGTCCATGAATACATGCACGAAAATCGGGGCCATGGCAAACGGAATAATATAGACACTTAGTATATTGCGATCTATCAGCACCGATGTCAGAATGGGGAAGATTATCATCATTGCATAAAGCAAAGATAATGAACGGGGCTTCTCGAAGTACTCCCTTCTGAACATTACAAGATAGAGAGTGAAAAGGGCAATGAGGATAAAGGTGTAAATGCTCTGCCCGATGATAGTGGATGTGATTTTATCTTTCGAATCGTTTCGTTTCTCCATCGCTTGCTCAAACGAGTTGAGCACTCGGTAAGTCTTTGCATCCACAATATCACCACGATCGATGATTCTCTGTCCCTCCAGCACAATGCCCGATGCCTGAGGAATGAGACTGAGCATGTCGTTCATCTCGCTTTCACTGCGGTCCTTGTCGTAGATGAGGTTCGCCTCTATATATTCATTGAGGTTGCACCGCTGCAATTCGTTGCGTTTGGGCCCCAGAAGAGGGTCGGTAAAGAGGTTCTCGTATGCCCCCAGCGTCGTGTATATCTTGCTCACGGGCTCGCTAATGGCTTGTTTTCCAGCAACAACGTGGATGATGTTTCCACTATCTTTGAGCAACGTGCTGAACTGATCGGTATTGACGATGCCCGCTTGGTAAAGTTCGTGCAGACGATTTGCCACGGCATCGACATACTGTGGTGGCAAATTGGGTATTCCTCCCTTGTAGGCCGCCCGGAACTGGTCTATATTCTTCTTCTCAATGCTCGGACTTAGGTTGAAGTAAGGGCTGAAATTCTTCATGATCGAGTCACGCTCATTTTTCAGAGCCTCATCTGTTTTGAAAATAGGGAAGTCGAATTTGGCAATGAGTTGTCCATACATCCACGGCTTACCTTCGTCGTAGTGGAACATTTTCCCAGTGGTTCGAGGCAAGAAGAGCACTATCAGAACAGCAGTAATCAGCACAAGAAGAACCCTCAAAGCGAGATTCCGCCAGTAATGTTTTCGTTTATTATTTATTTTTTTCATATTCTTGGGTATATTCATTAATTTGTTCAGTATGCGAAAATACAAAAAAAATAGCGTATAGTCGAAAAAAAAGAGTAATTTTGCAAAAAAATAGAATCACAGCAATGTCAGAAAGAAAAGTCAGGGTACGTTTTGCACCTAGTCCTACTGGACCTTTACACATTGGCGGTGTACGTACCGCGCTTTACAACTACCTCTTTGCACGTCAGCATGGTGGCGAATTGGTCTTTCGTATTGAGGATACCGATTCGCATCGCTATGTTCCTGGAGCGGAAGAGTATATTCTCGAATCCTTCAAATGGCTTGGCATCAAGTTCGATGAGGGAGTTAGTTTCGGAGGAAATCATGGCCCTTATCGTCAAAGCGAGCGCCGGGAGATTTACCGGAAATACGTAGATATTCTCCTGAGTTCAGGCAAGGCCTATGTTGCCTTTGACACGCCAGAAGAATTGGAGGCCAAGCGCAAGGAAATAAACAACTTCCAGTATGACTCTCATACCCGAATGCAGATGCGTAACTCGCTGACACTTTCAAAAGAAGAGGTGGACCAATTGATGGACGACGGTCAGCAATATGTAGTTCGCTTCAAGGTAGAGTCCGGAATGGACGTCCATGTCGATGATATGATTCGTGGCGACGTTTGCATTAAGAGTGATATTCTCGATGACAAGGTACTCTATAAGAGTGCCGATGAATTGCCAACCTATCATCTTGCCAACATTGTTGATGACCATTTGATGGAAATCAGCCATGTCATCCGTGGCGAGGAATGGCTGCCCAGCGCACCGCTTCACGTTCTACTCTACCGTGCTTTTGGATGGGAGGACACAATGCCACGCTTTGCACATCTGCCGCTGTTGCTGAAACCTGAGGGAAAAGGCAAACTGAGCAAACGCGATGGCGACCGTCTTGGATTTCCAGTGTTCCCATTGGAGTGGAAAGACCCCAAGACAGAGGAAATAAGTTCTGGATTTAGAGAAAGCGGATACTTCCCAGAGGCTGTCATCAACTTCCTCGCTCTGCTGGGATGGAATCCAGGTACTGAGCAAGAGCTTTTCACTCTTGACGAATTGGTTCAGGTTTTCGACATAACGAAATGCTCAAGGAGCGGTGCGAAGTTCGATTATCAGAAGGGAATATGGTTCAACCATGAGTATATTTTGAAGAAAAGCGACGCAGAGATAGCCAAACAGTTTGCCCCCATCGTGGCAAACAACGGAGTTGATGCTACAATGGAGAGGGTACAGACGGTTGTCCACTTGATGAAGGACCGCGTAAACTTTGTGCAGGAATTATGGCCACTGTGCTCTTTCTTCTTCATAGCTCCCACAGAATATGACGAAAAGACCGTTAAGAAACGTTGGAAAGATTATTCTGGCCAACAGATGGCTGAGCTATCAAAAGTGTTGGGTGACATAGAAGACTTCTCTATTGAGGGACAGGAACCCATCGTTATGAAATGGGTCGAAGATAAGGGATACAAACTGGGCGATGTGATGAACGCTTTCCGGCTTGCACTTGTAGGAATAGGTAAAGGACCTGGCATGTTCGACATCTCTTCGTTCCTCGGAAAAGAAGAAACCTTGAGACGTCTTCATACGGCTATTGAAATCTTGGGATAAGTATGCATAGCCCCCAAAATTAGGACGATAAAAAGACCAGTGATGATTTACAACCTAATCATGTACGCAATACAATCGTGTATTGCCATTTACAGCAACTTCAACGAAAAGACGAGGAAGATGTGGTGTGGCGAGAAGGCTGCTTTCGACGTGCTTCGGGCCAATGTCGATACACAAGCCAAGTACATTTGGTTTCATGCTGCCTCATTGGGGGAATTTGAACAGGGACGCCCTTTGATCGAACAGATCAGGAAAGAATATCCACAATACAAGATTCTGCTGACCTTCTTCTCTCCTTCAGGCTATGAAGTGCAGAAGAATTACAAGGGCGCAGATATCGTAACGTACTTGCCCATTGACACTGTGACCAATGCTCGCCGCTTCTTGCGTACCATCCGTCCAGTGATGGCATTCTTTATCAAGTACGAATTTTGGTACAACTATTTGCACATACTGCGTCATCGCGGTGTTCCCGTCTATAGTGTGTCAAGCATTTTCCGTCCCGACCAGGTGTTTTTCAAATGGTATGGATGGGAGTACGCACATGTTTTGAAGTGCTTCAGCCACTTCTTCGTACAGAATGAGGAAAGCAAAAGACTGCTTGAGGGCATAGGAGTAAAGGACACTATGGTTGTGGGAGATACCCGTTTCGACCGTGTTTTGCAAATCAAAGAAGCCTGTAAGAATCTCCCCTTAGTCGAAAAGTTTGTGGGAACAAGGCTTGGGAGTCCTGTAAACGGAGCACGGCAAAGGCGTGTTTTCGTAGCCGGATCTTCATGGTTGCCCGACGAAGAGATATTCCTTAAATACTTTAATGAACATAAGGATTGGAAATTAATCATCGCTCCGCATGTTATTGACGAGGATCATCTCAAACAGATTCAGGAATTAATTAAAGACAGGAAAGTGATCAGATACACAAAAGGCAACGAAGAGAATGTCGAAGATGCTGAAGTACTGATTATTGACTGCTTCGGATTGCTGTCATCGGTTTACCATTATGGCGACATCGCTTACGTCGGAGGTGGTTTTGGAGCGGGGATTCACAACGTTCTCGAAGCTGCCGTATGGCAAATGCCCGTTATTTTCGGTCCTAACAACAAGCATTTTGACGAAGCCCAGGGCCTATTGAAGTCCGGTGGTGGATTTGAGATAACTGATGACGAGTCGTTCCGCAAAATTATGGATGACCTATCATCAGATTCTCTCCTCATGAAGGAGTGCGGCAGCAAAGCCTCTACTTTTGTTCAGAGCCTATCTGGCGCCACGGAGAAAATATTATCAAGTATTGAATTATGAAATATCAGATTACGTGCGATAACTGTGGAACTCAGTTTATCATAGAGGCGGCGCAAGGACAGACGGTAGAATGCAAATGTCCGCACTGCCACGGTGTGATGGACATTACCCTACCTCTCGTCACCAGTGCGTGTCAGTATGGTGAGCAGCCGGTAAAAAACATTCAGAGCGGCAACTTCCGTCCACAGCCAATGAGCAAATCTTCAGGACCAGAGAAGGCTGACCACACCGTTCTTATCGGAGTTATCGCTGGCCTCGTGTTGGTTGGTCTGGCAATAGGTGCTTATTTCCTGTTCGGTCAGAAGCATGAGCCGACAGAACCTGACCCCACATCAGCCGTAGTGGACACAATACCCTATCAAATCGAAACTGAGCCGACTTACGAGCCACCCATTGACACGGCGGTAGTTCCTTCTGCACCAGAGGATATTGAGCAAGTGCAAACACAAGAAGAACATCACGTTACTGATACAGCAAGTACGAAACCCTCATCAGAAGAGGATACCAAGATCGATGCTACACCAAAAGACAATGAGACAACAGATATCAATCAGTAAAATCAGAAAGATAATAAATGGGAAAAGTAATATTGACGGGTGACCGTCCCACAGGAAAGCTTCATTTAGGACATTACATAGGCTCGCTTCGCCGTCGTGTGGAGCTGCAGAATGCTGGCGATTACGACAAGATGTATGTCTTTATGGCCGACGTTCAGGCATTGACCGACAATGCAGACAACCCTGAGAAGATACGCCAGAATATCATTGAAGTAGCCTTGGACTATCTCTCAGCTGGGCTCGACCCACAGAAGTGCATCCTTTACATACAGAGTCAGATTCCAGAGCTGCCAGAACTGACAACCTATATGATGAATCTCGTATCCGTCAGCCGAGTTCAGCGCAACCCGACAGTGAAGACCGAAATCAAGATGCGAAACTTCGAGGCAAACATCCCCATGGGATTCTTCAGCTATCCCGTATCTCAGGCAGCCGACATCGCAGCGTTCAAGGCCACAACCGTACCTGCTGGCGAAGATCAGGAGCCCATGCTTGAGCTGACCCGTGAGATAGTGCGCCGCT
The DNA here is from genome assembly GCF_000430525.1 of Prevotella corporis DSM 18810 = JCM 8529. GTDB lineage: Bacteria > Bacteroidota > Bacteroidia > Bacteroidales > Bacteroidaceae > Prevotella > Prevotella corporis. Next base: position 10,735 of record NZ_AUME01000037.1, read on the forward strand.
TCAATCAGGTTTATGCGCCAGTACTTGTGGAGCCAAGCATCATGTTGCCTGAGAACGCTGTTTGTCGCCGTCTTCCAGGAACCGACGGCAAGGAGAAGATGAGCAAGAGCCTCGGCAACTGCATCTACCTGTCTGACGATGCCGACACCGTTTGGACGAAAGTCAAGAGCATGTACACCGATCCTACCCATCTGAACGTTTCCGATCCCGGACATGTTGAGGGCAATGCCGTGTTCACTTATCTTGACGCTTTCTCTACCGATGCTGACTTTGCGGAGTTCTGGCCGGAGTTCCAGAATCTTGATGAGCTGAAGGCGGCCTACACAGCCGGTGGCATCGGCGACATGAAGTGCAAGAAGTTACTCAACAATGTCTTGAACAAGATGTTAGAACCTATCCGTGTTCGCCGTCATGAGTTCGAGCAAGACATTCCCGAAATTTACAATATATTGAAAAAAGGCTCAGAGGTGGCACGTGCAGCAGCGGCCCAGACGATGGATGAGGTGCGCGCAGCCATGCGAATCAATTACTTTGACGACGAAGAATTGATAAGAAGCCAAGCCGAAAGATTCAAGAAATAAACAGACAACGTCCATCTTCCTTATCAGAAGGAGATGGACGTTTTTTCATATCTGATGAGCTCTATGCTCACTTCAGCACATCGACCATTCGCTTTAAGCCCTCTATTAACGTTGCACGCGGACAGGCTATGTTGATTCTGACATAGCCCTCGCCAGTCGTCTGCCCATACATCGTACCGCTATTCACTTGCACTCTCCCCTCTTTCAGGAGTTTTTCGGTCACCTCGTCGGAGGTCAGACCCGATGGCCTAACATCCACCCATACCAGATAAGTGCCCTCCAAGCGCATGACCTCATACTGCGGAAGTTCTTTTGCGAAGGTGTCGCACAGCAATTGATAGTTGGCAAACAGATATTCGTTGAGTTCATCCATCCAATTCTCACTGTCATTGTAGGCGGCTTCCAAAGCAACAGGACCGAAGGGATTGACATCGCACACCTCAAATATGTTGATGGCACGGTCGATACGTCTGCGCCAAACTGGATTGGCACAGACAATGTTGGCAATCTGTAAGCCAGCGATATTGAAATTCTTGGTAGGAGAATTTAATGTCACACCGTTGGTCTTGCAATCTTCGTTCACAGCGGCAAACGGGGTGAACTTGTTGCCTGGCATGACCAGCTCACAATGAATCTCATCGCTGACAACGGCTACACGATGGCGTAAGCAAATCTCATTCATCCGTGCCAGCTCTGCTTCCGTCCACACACGTCCGCTTGGGTTGTGGGGGTTGCAAAGCAAGAAAACGGTTGTCTTTTCGTCGGCACATTTCCTTTCGAAGTCATCCCAATCCACTACATAGGAATTGCCATTGCGTTTGAGCGGGTTCTCCAATATCTGACAGCCCTGATTCTTTATGCTTGAGAAAAAACAGTTATAGACAGGTGTCTGTATCAGCACTTGCTCGCCTGGCATGGTCAAAGCCTTGATGGCGGCGCTGATTGCTGGAATGACGCCAGTTGTATAGATAATCCATTCCCTGTCGATCGTCCACCCGTGGCGACGCTTAAACCAACTTGTGATGGCACGGTAATAGCTGTCTGGCACAATGGTGTAACCATAGACACCATGTTTTGCCCGTGCTTCCACCGCCTTTCTGATGGCTGGCGCAGCGGGAAAATCCATATCGGCCACCCACATCGGAATGATTCCGTCTTCGTTTTCAACATCCCACTTCACACAGTTTGTGCCTCGGCGGTTGACAATCTCGTCAAAATTGTAGTTTTCCATATCCTACCTATGATTAAATGCCCAATTATCCGCGTTCCTCAATCACGCAATTCTTGCCCCTTGCGAACTCGTCGTAAGTGATCTTACCTATCTTGTCAGCAACGATCTTACCCGAAACCGGATTCTTTATCTCTGTAATTGCCCCCTTAATAGTGGCGTTGATATTTCGGCTATCCTCAAAAACCCTGTCGCACCCTACATCGAAGGTGCAGTCTTCGAGCGTAATCCCATCAAGATAGCACAACGGTTGCTCACCGTTGATGTGGCAACGCACCAACCGCACGTTCTTACTGTGCCATGCAAGGTATTCGCCGTTGAGCTCAGAGTCATAAACCGTCACGTTCTCGCATTCCCAAAATGAGTCCTTGGTTGTTATCTTGGCATTGTGCACCTCTACATTCTGACAATACTGGAACACGTATTTGGCATCAGAAACCAATCCGTCAACATAGATATTCTTTGAAAACATGAAGGGATAAGTACCCTCGTGCAGCTCCACGTTCTTGATTTTGAGACCGTCAACTTTCCAAAAGGTCTCGTCGGCATCGTTAATCTTCACGTTTTCCAACTCTAAATTCTTCATTTCTCTAAAGAATTTCGGTCCGTCGATGACGCTATCGCGCATCACCATGTCAGTGACGTACCAAATAGCAGAACGCGAACCCACTGCAAAATAGCAGTTGGTAATGACGCTCTTGTCAACGTGCCACCAAGGATATTTACCGTAAAATCGAGAATTGTCGCACTCAAGATTCTCACAACACTTGATACCCGATTCGCCATCGACAATCTCAATGTTTTCCAAACGCACGTTCTTTACACCGAACAGAGGTCGCTCGCCTCCGAATTTCTTGTCTTTTATGATTTCCATATAGTAAGTTTTCTATTATTTTAATCCTTTTCTTTCGTCAGTTTGAAAATAAACAGGTTTCCCAAATAAACAAGATAAGTCCTGATTTTTCTGCTTTCAATTTTCCATACCTATTTATATAGGAATAACAAAGACAGTGCCAAAACTCCTATTTATTCAACTTAATTGCGATTTTGTAGTATTCAGCAAAAGTAGGATGACGTTTTTAATGCGTCGGCACAACCACCGTTTCCCGAAGCTCATCTATTGCATCGCGATAGATGAGCTTTCGCATGGCAAAAGGTAAGCTTTCTGGTCACAAAAGGTCACCTTTTGTAACACAATGGATATCTGACTGATTACCAATCATTTACAAATTTATTAGCAATGGGCATATTTTTCAAGTTACTTGTCATTGGTTTTAAAATTGCAGACATACCCCATTGATACCAAAACAGCCATTCAATAGGAATGAATGGCTGTTGGGGTGAAAATGACTGATGGTTAGAAGAGTTGCGCTATCTTTTCCGCACAGCTGCCTTCGTAGAAATTTATTTTGGTAACGGGCTCATACCGCAGACGGTCGTAGCGATATAGCCGGAACACTGCAAACTGCTTGTCGTCGGACACTCCGCCTTCGAGCAGATAATTGCCAAGGCCCGTCTCCTGAAATTGCTCTGACTCTTTCAAATTGCTTTCCAACCGGTCGGCGGCGATAGCCAAAACCTTCTCTATCCGCATGCCGACCTCGGCAGTGTACTCTTTCTTGAGGAACTTGATGGTGCTCTGTGTGTTGTTATAGACTGCCTTCTTGCTGAAGAATGATTTCCTAATTGATATACGTGGGTCACTTGAGAGTGCACCGCGCATCTCCAGACTATTGATATTTGCCATAATATAAAAATGTGTCTGTTGAATAAAATATTGATAAATTGTACTTTATGTCACGACAAAAGTGTGACAAAAACCAACAATTCAACAAAGCAAACGCCTTAAACGGAAAACAAAATATTCCGCCGAAGGCATCGACATTATCGCACTTGTAGGAGTTGACTGCAAGCCAGGATAATGGTTATGGAACGCATTTTTAAAGGTGAATGACTGAAAATGGCGACTTGTCTGTTCGCCAGATGCCAACGGGTGGATGGAAACGATCCGCTCCGGGCGTGAATTACAAATGCGGAGAAGCTGCGAAGAGTCTGTGAATGTGGCTTGATGTGTGTCGTGGCTCTGACTGAACGAAAGCCAACGGGCTGTCAAATCACGATCCTCACCGTTGGCTGTCGAGGCATCCGCCTGCTGAATGGCAGTAAATGCCATCAGCAAAAAGAAGAGAACTATATATGCCCAACGATGCTTCATCTTTTATTTCTAATGCTGCAAAGATAAATTAAATTATTGACAGACAAGAAAAAACAGACTTATTTTACTGCTGTTGGTTGAAAACTTTGTACTTTTGTTGAACAAATCAAAAATCACGATTTATTCAAACTACTGTTAGATTAAGATTTATGAGAAAGAAACTTACAACGCTAATGATTTGTTTCATGGCCATCCTGACCGTCAAAGGACAGTCAACCTTCACACTAATGCCACAACTCCATGTCGGAGACACACTGACTTATCAATGCAAGGCTACCAGCACTACCATCTTTGATTTCATTTCAGAAGAAAACAAAGAGGGTAGCGACCGAAAATTCATGTTCATAGTCAAGGGAACGGATGACGAAGGAAACTTCAAAGTTGACTATGTCATGAAGGATGCCAAGCTGAACTACAATTCAAAGATTGTGAAAGATTTTTCTTTCCTGAAAACTTTCATCGACTTTTATGAAAACGACATGAAAGAAAAGCCCATCCATCTGATTGTCAGCAAAGACGGCAGGCTGCTGAAAGAGGAGGATACGTCAGAAATAATAGATGCAATGATTGACAAAGCGCTCCCCGAAATAAAGGCGTGGATTGAAAAGATGATAAAGCAAAAGCTTCCTGACGATTTGGCAAAGGAGAAAATGAGAGACCAAATAAAAGATGATTTCCTGACAAAATTCTTTGTGGAGATACCCGATTATTTTAAATACTATGGCAAGCCCTTGCTGTTGGGAAAGTCGGAAACTGTCGATTCGATGACAACAAATTATGCCGTGGCGCGAATGGACGACAACTCTGTGCGCCTGAAAGTAACGGTTGACATGCTGAACGGGAAGAAAGAAGCCGACAACAGCACCGAGATAACCGACCTTCTCATAGGGTCCGATGAGGAAGATGATGAGGAAGAAACAGACGATATAGACCTGGGCATCAAGATTATGAGATATGAGGACTACAGTTTCCTGCCTAACGGAGTTCTAAAGTCTCTCTCAATCAAGACGGAAGTTACCAGTGATGACAGTGGAAAGTCTGAAAAAGGAATAAAGGAATCGTACGAACTGAGCCTGATTCAGTAGCTATCAGTGACAAAAAGACAACTGACGGCAGCTTGTTACTGGCACTTACCGTTTGCTTTTGAAGAACTGCTGCAAAAGATTCCTGCACTCTTCGGCTAAGATACCTGACATAACGGTTGCCTTCGGATGAAGTGCATGAGGGGCATAGTCGAGATATCCCCTCTTCTCATCTTTGCAACCATAGACGATTCGCTTCACTTGTGCCCACCCAAGAGCACCCGCACACATAACACAAGGTTCCAATGTCACATAGAGCGTGCAATCTTGAAGGTACTTTCCGCCCAATTCGTTGGCGGCAATGGTGATGGCCTGCATCTCGGCATGTGCCGTGACATCGTTGAGAGTCTCGGTAAGATTGTGCGCACGGGCAATGATTCGTCCCTGACAAACGACCACTGCCCCTACGGGAATTTCGCCTTCACGGTACGCAGCCTCAGCTTCGTCAAGCGCGCGCCGCATGAAATATTCGTCTTTCTTCAGTTGTTCTTCTGTAGTCATAGTGCAAAATTACGATTTTTATTTTGTATATTTGAAAGAAAATTTTAACTTTGTATGTGCAAAAAGCACTCAACAGCGATATTTTCAATGACCTTGTAAAATCTAAAGTGACAGTACTTAAATGGCAACACATAATGAATTGGGCAAATGGGGTGAGGAATTAGCCTACGAGCATTTGCGTTTTGGAGGATTTAGGATTCTCGATCGCAACTGGAAGTGCGGGCATCGCGACCTCGACATTGTAGCAATCGAAAACGATGTCTTGGTAATCGTAGAGGTAAAGACAAGAAGAAACGAGCAATACAATGACGCCGATGAGGCTGTTACCCCACAGAAAATTCGTTCGTTGTCTATTGCTGCCAATGCGTATGTGAAGAGTCACTCATTGGGGAGCATGGGGAATGATATTCGTTTTGACATCATTACCATCGTGGGGACTCCCGAAACGGAGCACACACTCAGACATGTCAGGGACGCTTTCCTGCCGTTTGTCTGAAATAATGCTGGCGAAATACGGCCCGATAGGTTATCGTTCAGCGGCAGACAAGTAAGAATAAATGGGTTTATATAAAAAGTTTATTAATTTTTTTGCTGGTCCGAAACTGGAGAAATCCTCGGCCAAAATTATCTATCTGGATGCTACGGAAAGCACCAACAGCTATTTGACGAGCTATTCGCCCGACGAAGGCGAGGGCATGACTGTGGTAGTGGCTGACTATCAGACTGCCGGGAGGGGACAAGGCACGAACTCGTGGGAAAGCGAGCAAGGGAAAAACTTGCTCTTCTCTATTTTGATGCATCCCGTTGAGGTACCTGTCGCCAAGCAGTTTCTGTTGTCGGAATACGGGGCGCTGTCGCTAAAGGAGGCGTTGGCTGACTATGTAAGTGAGGATATCACGCTGAAATGGCCGAACGACATCTACTGGAAAGACAAGAAACTGAGCGGAACGCTAATCGAAACAAAGCTCGGAGCTGGCAGAATCAAAGATTGCATATTCGGTGTGGGACTGAATGTCAACCAAGTGGAGTTCAGAAGCGATGCTCCCAACCCAGTGTCTTTGGCTCAGATTGTAGGTCATGAGGTCAACAGAGACGAACTGTTGCAGAAAATCGTCCAAGCCTTTGAAAAAAACTATGAATGGATCAAGAGCGGCAACTACATCGGACTGACGACCATGTACCACGAAGCCCTCTACCGTTCAAAAGGGTTCTATCCTTACGAGGATGCCGATGGTGCATTCGAAGGTAGCATTGTTGAAGTCGAGGATGATGGACATCTCATCTTGAGAGACACCTCCGGCATGATAAGAAGTTATGAATTTAAAGAAATAAAGTATGGCAAGATTTAAAAGAATCCTACTGAAGCTGTCTGGTGAAAGCCTGATGGGAAATCAGGGATATGGCATTGACGCAACAAGACTGGGCGACTACGCGCGGCAAATAAAGGAAATACATGAGATGGGGGTGCAGATTGGCATTGTTATCGGCGGTGGCAACATCTTCCGTGGATTGAGCGGAAGTCAGAAGGGCTTCGACCGGGTGAAGGGAGACCAGATGGGGATGTGTGCAACCGTAATCAACTCATTGGCATTGAGTTCGGCCTTGGGTGCAATAGGCATGAAGTCGAAAGTCATGACGGCCATACGCATGGAGCCTATCGGCGAGTTCTACAACAAATGGAATGCCATCGAGGCCATGAAGGCCGGCTACATCTGCATTTTCTCAGCTGGAACGGGCAACCCGTACTTTACCACAGACACAGGATCGAGTCTGCGTGGCATCGAGATTGAGGCAGACGTGATGCTCAAAGGCACGCGCGTGGATGGTGTCTATACAGCCGATCCTGAGAAAGACCCTACAGCAACGAAGTTCACGGAGATAACCTACGACGAAATCTACAATAAAGGCTTGAAGGTGATGGACCTGACAGCGACGACCATGTGCAAGGAAAACAACTTACCTATCTATGTGTTCAACATGGATGTAGTCGGAAACCTGAAGAAGGTGATGGAGGGTGAGGAAATCGGAACATTGGTTCACAACTAACCTATCGGAGGATTCAAGGGCTTGTGGATAGGTTTTCACCCAGCTGATTTGACACAGGGGAAGGCCTTTGATAAGTTCTTAATAATCAGAAGAATAGATATCACCTTTCAAAAGGTCAGCTTTTACCAGACAAAAGGTCACCGTTCATCATGCGAAAGGTCACCGTTTGATTTGCGATTGCTGCCCTTTTGTTTAAAAGTGGGACTTAGTTCAAAATCTGAAGGCAACCTACAGAGACAAAATAAAATCCTGACAAATTGCTCGTAAGAACAGATTGCCAGGATTGTTCGTTTATGATGATTAAGTTTATTCAGCCTTATCAGTATCTTGCTTATCAGATATGGTGAAGTCAACGTATTCACCCTCATCATCACTGATAACCTTCTTGTTGCGCTGTTCGGTTGTACGGTTGTCTATTATCGTATTGCCGTTCACATGGCTTCCGTCCTGATGTTCTTCAGGCCTGAACCGACGAGCCGATCGACGAATTTGTCTGAAGAAACTATAGGCAATCCAAATGATTGCCACCAAGAAGAGGAAGAAAATGAGTAATATGAATTTGAGAAATGCAAACATTGTAATTATTATCTAACCCTTAAAAACCGGTCTGGCAGCTACTTTTGAATGATGACTGAGAGAACCACATACCAAGCGATGATTACCGCAAAAGAAGCGATGCCAAAGATAGCAATCAATGGCATGCAGGTGAGGAGGAAGATGTATTTCACTTCATTGCCCTTCCACCCCCAGTGTTTGAACTTCAAGGCAAACATCGGAATCTCCGATACCATCAACCATGAACAAGCGGCAATTCCAAGAAGAATAACGAAGAACATCCATGAGCATGCCTCAATCCAAGTACTGGCACCAACGAGGAGAGAACCCCAAAACAGTGCATTGGCTGGGGTAGGCAGACCGATGAATCCAAGTGCCTGACGCTCATCGAGATTGAACTTTGCCAGTCGAAGGGCTGAGAATGCCGCCATGATGTAGGCAGAAAAAGGAATAATAGTACGGAAATGTTCCAAGAATCCTGGATATTCCATCACCTGTAACTCGTAGAAAACAATGGTGGCTGGTGCGACTCCGAACGTAACTATATCAGCGAGTGAGTCCAACTCCTTACCTATTGGCGAGCTGACGTGCAACAAGCGCGCGCTCATGCCGTCGAAGAAGTCGAAGATGGCACCGATAATGATCCATGATAAAGCTATCTTCAGGTTGCCACCGAAAGCAAAGGCAATGGCAACGCAACCCGAAATGAGGTTACAACAAGTGATGCTGTTGGGAATATGTTTTTTAATTGACATTTTAATCTAATCTTTCTACGGTAGTTTAGCCAACACCGTCTGGTCGCCCGTGGTGGATTGTCCCATCTTGACACAAACCTCAGAGTCAATAGGCAGGAACACGTCAACACGGCTACCCAGCTTTATGAATCCAAGATGCTCGTCGATGTAGCAGTCCTCCCCTTCTTTCGCATAGGTTACGATGCGCCGCGCAACAGCGCCGGCTATCTGTCGGCAGAGAACATCTTGCCCATCGGGAGTTGTCAGCATAATGTCGGCATGCTCATTCTCCTCGCTCGCTTTCGGAAGCCAAGCTTTGTGGAAATTACCGTTGAAATGCTTCACGAACTTGACTACGCCATCAACAGGAAACCAGTTAGCATGCACGTTCCACAAACTCATGAAAATCGAAATCATCAGTCGTCTGTCATGGAAATAAGTATTCTCCTCTACTTCCTCTATCACTACAATATGTCCATCGGCAGGGGCGACAACGATCTTGTCTGTGTCCTCACTCGGAAAGTATCTGATGGGGCATCGATAGAAATTTAAGACGATACAATATATAGTTCCAAAAACAACGCAGAATAACCCAAAGGGGATTTTCGAATCAATGCCAAACCACAGAAGAAGTGCCACCAGCACAAGTCCAATTCCTCCATAAAGAATCTGATCCGTTCCCTCGTGATGTATTCTGATTTTCTTGAGTTTCCTCTTAATTTTTCCCATGGTTGAGAATCACTTTTATTATGTTTGCAAAGTTAATTCTTTTTTGTTGCTCCTACAAATTTTTAACCTCATTCTTTTGGCTATATCATCTTTTCCTCGTAACTTTGAAACTCAAAATCGCAATTTAAATAATGGAAGACTTCGTACATTTACACGTTCACACTCACTATTCAATACTCGACGGTCAGTCAAAAGTGCAGTATCTGGTCGATAAGGCTGTCAAAGACGGCATGAAGGGAATGGCTATCACTGACCATGGTGTAATGTTCGGAATCAAAGAGTTCTCTGATTATTGCAATAAAATTAATAAGGAGCGAAAAGAAAGGGGCGAAGAGCCATTCAAACCCATCTTTGGCTGCGAGATGTATGTTGCCAGAAGAAGGAAGGAAGACAAAGTAAAGGAGATGCACGACAACTCTGGTTATCATCTGATTGTACTGGCAAAGAATTACACTGGCTACAAGAACCTTATAAAATTGGTATCCCGATCGTGGGTAGATGGCTATTATTACAGACCGAGAACTGACCGTTCAGACCTCGAAAAATACCATGAAGGGCTGATAGTATGCACCGCCTGCATCGCAGGGGAAGTCCCAAATAAAATCATTCACGACGATATAGAAGGCGCTCGTGAGGCATGCCAATGGTATCACAGAGTGTTTGGCGATGATTTCTACCTCGAATTACAACGACACGAAGTAAAAGACCCATCGTTGGTGGCAAACCGTGAGGCCTTCCCTTTGCAACAAAAGGCCAATCGTGTGCTCCTACAGTTCGCAAAGGAGTATGGGATAAAATATGTGTGCACGAACGACTGCCATTTTGAGGACAAAGAAACGGCCGAAGCTCACGACCATCTGCTTTGTCTGTCAACTCAAGAGGATTTAAACGACCCCAAACGCATGCGCTACTCCAAACAAGAGTGGTTCAAAACTCGGGAAGAGATGAACGAAGTGTTTGGCGATTTGCCCGAAGCAATGACCAACACGGTTGAGATACTTGACAAAGTAGAACCTTACAGCATAGACAATGGCCCGATAATGCCCTTCTTCCCTATACCTGAAGAGTTTGGAACAGAGGCCGAATGGGAAAAGAAATTCTCCGAGGAAGACCTTTATCACGAGTTCACAACGGATGAGAATGGCGAGAACCCCTTAGATGCCGAGAAAGGAAAGGCCGTAATCGACCGTCTGGGAGGCTACGAAAAGATTTACCGCATCAAGTTTGAGGCCGATTATCTGAGCAAGCTTGCTTACGACGGAGCAAAGAAACTGTATGGCGATCCCATACCGGAGAATGTGGTTAACCATATCAAATTTGAGTTGCACGTCATGAAAACGATGGGTTTCCCCGGCTATTTTCTCATCGTACAGGACTTTATAAACGCCGCACGTAACGAATTGGGCGTGATGGTTGGCCCAGGGCGTGGCTCTGCGGCAGGCTCTGTTGTTGCTTACTGTCTTGGAATTACCAGAATCGACCCGTTGAAATACGATTTGCTGTTCGAACGTTTCCTCAATCCAGACCGTGTGAACCTTCCTGATATAGACACCGACTTCGACGACGACGGCCGTGGCAAGGTGTTGCAGTGGGTAATGGAGAAATACGGGCCAGAGAATTGCGCGCATATCATCACCTATTCCACGATGGCGACGAAGAATTCCATCAAGGATGTTGCCCGTGTGGAGGGCCTTCCTTTGGATATATCGAACAATCTCTGCAAGGCCATCCCCGAACGCTTGCCCGACGGCATGAAGATGAACCTGAAGAATGCTATCAAATGTACGCCAAAGCTGCAAGATGCTGAAGTTAGCGAGGATATGCGTGAACGCAATACTATCAAATATGCCAAGATGCTGGAGGGAACCATTCGCGGAACGGGAATCCACGCCTGTGGGTTCATCATCTGCCGCAACCCTATCAGCGACTGGGTGCCAGTCTCTACCGCTACCGACCCAGACTTCCCTGACCAGAAAGTGCCTGTAACCCAATACGATGGACACGTTATTGAAAGTACCGGACTTATCAAAATGGACTTCCTTGGTTTAAAGACGCTTTCCGAGATAAAGGAGGCTTGCAAGGTCATCAAACAGACAACGGGCGACATCGTTGACATTGACAACATTCCCATCAATGATGAGCTGACTTACCAGCTCTACCAACGCGGCCAGACCATCGGCACATTCCAGTTTGAGTCGGCTGGCATGCAGAAGTATTTGCGCGAGCTTCACCCAACGGTGTTTGAGGACTTGATTGCGATGAATGCCCTCTACCGTCCCGGTCCTATGGATTACATTCCGGATTTCATCAAAAGAAAGAACGACCCTTCGCTTGTGAAATACGATATTCCCTGTATGGAGAAATATCTGAAGGACACCTACGGAATCACAGTCTATCAGGAACAGGTAATGCTTTTGAGCCGCCAGCTGGCTAACTTCACACGAGGCGAGAGCGATGCACTGCGCAAGGCAATGGGAAAAAAGAAGAAAGCCATTGTCGATGCCATGAAACCGAAGTTCATAGAACAAGGAACCAAAAACGGACACGACCCACAGATACTTGAGAAGATATGGGGCGACTGGGAAAAATTTGCCAGTTATGCCTTCAACAAGTCGCATGCCACCTGCTATTCGTGGGTAGCCTATCAGACGGCTTATCTGAAAGCTCACTACCCTGCCGAATTCATGGCGGCCCTGATGACACGGCGATTCAGCCAGATAACTGAGATTACGAAACTCATGGAAGAGTGCAAGGCCATGAAAATCTCAACACTTGGCCCTGATGTCAATGAAAGCCAAATGGGCTTCGGAGTGAATAACAAGGGCGAAATACGCTTTGGGCTCTCCGCCATCAAGGGAATGGGAACGGGTGCTGCGCAAGCCATCGTGAAAGAGCGCGAGAAAAACGGCCTCTACAAAGACATTTTCGACTTTGCCGAGCGTGTTGATTTGAGCAATGTCAACCGAAAAGCCTTTGAGAGCCTGGCTTTCAGTGGCGGTTTCGATAGTTTCGGCCTACAAAGGGAACAATTCTTCTGCGACAACGGCAAAGGTGTCATTTTCCTTGACACACTTGTGAGATATGCGCAGCTCTACCAGCAAGAGAAATCACAGATGCAAAACTCGCTTTTTGGGGGCGATGATGCCGTGGATGTGATTCACCCTCCCATCCCCAAGGGTGAGAAATGGGCCACAATAGAGAAACTCAACAAGGAACGCGACCTCGTCGGAGTTTATCTATCAGCCCATCCATTAGACGAATACGGTGTAATACTGAATCACTTATGCAACACCCATGCAGCTGAAATAGCACGCGACATGAACATGGACGAGCTGGCTAAACGCGACGAGATAACCTTCGGGGGAATCATCACGGCTGTGAACGAACGCTTTTCACAGAAAACAGGAAAGCCGTTTGGCTTTGTCACAATAGAAGATTTCGAAGGATCGGGTGAATTGGCGCTTTTCGGCGACGATTGGATAAGGTGGAACGGACTGATGAAGGAAAACTACACCATCTATGTTACGGCAAAATGCCAGCCACGTTACCGGAACAGCAACCTATACGAGATTAAGGTTCAGAACGTTGAACAACTCTATGACGTTAAGGCGCACCGCCTCCAACGGTTCACCATCTCAATGGATGCCATGTCGGTTGACTCATCAACCGTCTCTGATCTGTTGTCGATTGTGGATGAAAATCCCGGTGACACACAACTCTACATACAGTTGCGAACACCAGAACAGAACACTGTCATGCTTCACCGCCGCTCCAAGGGGGTGAACGTGGATAAGAAACTACTTGACTTTGTTGAGGCAGATGGGAGCATGGAATACTCTATCAATTAGCCTTCGGTGATTTTTGGCATGATATTTGGTCGGAAGTCGAAACACAAAGCATATTATTATTCAATAACATAAATAAAGAAAATGGAAGTAGAAATTACAACCCAAAATTTCGAGAGTTACAAGAATGGTGAATTACCATTAGTAGTTGATTTATGGGCAACTTGGTGTGGCCCTTGCAAGATGGTTGGCCCAATCATTTCTGAATTGGCAAACGACTATGATGGCAAGATTGTCGTAGGTAAATGCGACGTCGAGGAGAACGACGACATTGCTATCAACTTCGGCGTTCGCAACATCCCTACCATCCTTTTCTTCAAGGGCGGCGAGCTGGTTGACAAGTTTGTAGGCGCTGCTTCCAAGGCAGTGCTCGACGAGAAGTTCAAGGCGCTTCTTTAAACTCCAACTGACTATCAGAAAAAAATAAAGCGGTGTTGTCTCCCTTCGGACTTCACCGCTTTTGTTTTCGGCATCCATCATACACCGTATAACGATCGCAAGGGCACATAGAAAAAACTTCGAGACGGCTATTCTCTGCCAGCCGAATCCTGAATATCCAGTTGTGTTTGTTGTATAATGAGCTTTCGTCGAACGAAAGGTAAGCTATTGCGAGGCGAAAGGTAAGGTTTTGCAAGGCAAAAGGTGACCTTTTTCAAAACAGGAAGCAATATCCTGATAATCAACTCATTGAGAACAGAGATAAAAAGATGTCATGATGGATGCTTTTCACCGTCTGCCATATCACGACTAATGATGATTGGTGATTGTCTGTTGCTGCATGAAGTCATCATCCAGCAGAAAAATAACAGAAAATCTGAACAACGGCAAAGCATTTACAATCAACTCCTCTCATTTTTAATATTTATTTCGTAACTTTGTACCCTAAAGGCACCCAAAAAGGGGTGGCAAAAATCCTTGCAACAATGGAGATTAATTTTGCGGATGTTATAGGACAAGAGGAGGTTAAGCAACGGCTCACGCAACTGGTGCAGAGTAATCGTGTGCCACACGCTCTGCTGTTCTGTGGTCCTCAAGGATGTGGCAAGATGGCACTGGCCATGGCCTTTGCGCGCAATCTCCTGATAAGTTCGTCGGTCAGCCCCGAAAACTCGGAGGCAATGCTTCGCAACTGGGAACACCCTGACTTGCATTTTACCTACCCCACCATAAAACTGCCTGGCATGAGCTCGGAACATCAGCCCGTGAGCAGTGAGTTTGCAAAGGAATGGCATGAGATGGTGACTACTGACACCTATTTCACCGTCAAGCAATGGATGAGCCAAATGGGGGCAACCACACAGCAAGCCATCATCACGGGAGCGGAGAGCGACGAGTTGTCGAAACAACTGGCACTGAAATCGAGTCAAGGAGGCTACAAGGTCTCCATCATCTGGCTGCCGGAGCGCATGAACCTGACATCGGCCAACAAGCTCCTGAAACTGCTGGAAGAGCCTACGCAAGGAACAATCTTCCTGATGGTGAGCGAAGAGCCCGAAAAGCTGCTGGAAACCATCATCAGCCGCACACAGCGAATCGATGTCAAGCGCATCGAAGACGATTCGATAGAACGCGCCCTCATGGAAAGGCGAGGCCTCGATGCCGAAACAGCACATAGAGTGGCAAGGATTGCCCACGGTAGCTGGCTGAAAGCTTTGGAATCGCTCAGTTCGGAGAATGAGCACAACGAGTTTCTCACACATTTCCAGTCGCTCATGCGCCTTTGCTACCAACGCAATGTGAAGGAACTGAAGCAATGGAGTGAGACTGTTGCAGCCTTCGGGCGTGAGAAGGAGCGTCGTTTGCTGGTCTATTTCCAACAACAGGTTCGCGAGAACTTCATGCACAACTTCGGCAATCCAGAACTGATATACATGACTGTAGAAGAAGAGAACTTTGCAAAGAATTTCTCACGCTTCATCAACGAGACCAATGTGATAGAAATCAACGAGCTGTTCGGCCGTTGTCATCGGGACATCGGACAGAATGCCAATGCCAAACTGGTATTCTACGACATGGCTCTCAAAATGATAGTATTACTTTTAAGACAATAATATTTCCACATTTCAAACAATATATACCCCTTACACAAGCATTGATGGACAATCAAGACATGTAAGGTCCCAAGAATAAACTATGGACTATAAAAATATGAAATTCAAGATATGGAACGGCTGCGACCGCGGCTTGTGCCATCGTGCCTGCGGACGGCAGGATAAACAACTCAACACTTATGACTGGCTGGAAGACATACCCGGCAACACAGATACGACCGACCTTGTGGAGGTTCAATTCAAAAACACACGAAAGGGCTACTACCACAATGTGAACAAAATTGAGTTGCACAAGGGCGACATTGTGGCCGTGGAGGCCAACCCAGGTCACGACATCGGTGTGGTAACGCTCACTGGCAAACTCGTAAAATTGCAGATAAAGCAAGCTGGAGTCATCAAATCGCCAGACGATATCAAGCGTGTCTATAGAATAGCAAAAGATGTAGATATGCAAAAATACAAGGAAGCGAAAGCTCGTGAACATGCCACAATGATAGAAAGTCGCCAAATAGCAAAAGGACTGGGATTGAAAATGAAAATTGGCGATGTCGAATATCAAGGCGATGGCAACAAGGCCATATTCTACTATATCGCCGATGAACGTGTGGATTTCCGCCAGCTTATCAAAGATTTGGCTGCCACGTTCCACGTTCGCATTGAAATGAAGCAGATTGGGGCACGTCAGGAGGCTGGACGCATCGGCGGAACAGGGCCATGTGGTCGTGAACTGTGCTGCGCTACATGGATGAAGAATTTCTCAAGTGTCTCTACCACGGCGGCAAGATTCCAAGACATTTCGCTGAATCCAACCAAACTGGCTGGCATGTGTGCGAAACTGAAGTGCTGTCTCAACTACGAAGTGGACAATTACGTGGAGGCGAGCCGCAAACTGCCAAGCAAGGACATCCATCTGCACACAATGGACAACGAGTATTTCCTCTTCAAGACCGACATTCTCAACGGTCAATGCACCTACTCGACAGACAAGAATCTGGCAATCAACCTCGAAACAATATCCGCCGATCGGGCTAAGGAAATCATCGAGATGAACAAACAGGGCGAGAAACCGCTTTCATTGCTCAACAACGGGAAGGCCAAGCCTGCCAAAAAACCTATCGATTTGCTTGCAGGTGCCGATATCAGCCGTTTCGACAAGGATAAGACCGCAAGAAAGAACAACGGCAGAAACAGGAACGGTAACCAACGACGCAACGGCAATGGATCACGAAACGAGGAGAGAAGACAGAATCAAAACGCTCGAAGCGACCAAGATGACAACAGGCAACAGCATCAGTTGAGAAACAACAGACATAACAACAATAGAAGAAACAACCGTCAGGGAAACAACAATCAGAGAGAACAGCGCAATCAGCAGAATGAGAACTAAGGTTGACACCTTATTATATTTAGTCTTGCTTGTGGCATCTGTCGTGGGCTTCTGCTCGTGTGACGATGCCAGGACATACGACCACTACGAATCGATCATGATGAGCGGATGGGAAAGAAACGACACTGCGTCATTCACTGTTCCACGCCAGTGGGAGGGATATTACAGTCTTGAATTGGGGATTCGTGCAACGATGAAGTACCCTTACAAGAACATAAGCCTCATCATGGAGGGGAAAATAATCCCCGACAAGAAAAAGGCAGCATATCGCACCTTTCAAGACACCATCACCTGCAACATCATTGACGACAACGGACGTCTGGTGGGTAAGCGCGGAATATCAAACACCGAAATCATGCGCTTCACGACGGGGCTCAATATCAACAGGGGAGATTCATTATACATCACTGTGCGCCACATCATGAGCCGTGAGCAACTGCCTGGTATCAGTGATGTGGGCATCAAACTGACAAAAATCAGATAAACCTCAGTCATTCATCAGACTACAATTCCATCAGCTAATAATGGGCACTCTCCCATCTGCCTGCTTATACTTGTTGGCCTAATCATTCTCCTTCGGTTTTCCTCGGCACTGTCCTTAAAAGTGTGTAAGCTCCTTTTTTCTTATCTTTGTATTTGAAAACTATAAAAAAGAAAAAAAATGAAACTTACACATTCGCAAAGTTAGGAAATTATGGCTCAGTAGAAAATCAATGGGGATAGGCATATAGTTTTGCAATTCTGAATAAAAAGAACTTCTTGTCTGCCACTCCTCTTAGATTGGCTCG
>NZ_AUME01000038.1 GCF_000430525.1 Prevotella corporis DSM 18810 = JCM 8529
GGCATTACCTGACAAAGTCTTGTCCATACGTTCGTCAAGACTAATATGAAACTCAGGTCCAACCTCGCAGACAGAAACGATAGTAAAATAATCTAATATTTGAGAAGGCAAAACAAGAGTTGCCAAGGTGCGTAACATTTTTTCTTCCATAATGCGAAGGTCGGAATTATTAAGATAAATAACAAATTATTCCCCCATTGATTTTCTACTGAGCCTCTGTCGTGACTGCTATACCTATAGCAAGAATTGAAAAAAGAATAGTTTTCATATAGTTGAAATTTATGTTATTAATATTTCTCTTGTTTTTCTATGATTCAAATTAGAGTTCTCGACATCAAAAATACGACTATTACTTGATAATGCCAAATAAATAGTGTGAAAAAGAAACCCGTGAGCAAAAACTTTACTCACGGGTTCCTTAATTTATACTTGGGGATTTAATATGCACGTGCTATTAAAACCCTATATTTCGCTGGTTTACCACTTACCATATCGACACCCTCTGTTTGCTCAAACATAAAGGGTACGCATCGAATAGTAGCCTGTGTTTCTTCCTTGATTTTATCTTCAGTCTCAGTTGTGCCATCCCAATGGCAGAGGAAGAAGCCCCCATCTTTGACTTTTGCCTTAAACTCTTCATAGTCGTCACACTCATAAATGTGTGCGTTGCGAAAGTCAACAGCTTTTTTATAGATATTCTTCTGAATTTCATCAAGAAGATTTCTCACATAATCAACAATCCCGTCAAAGCTAACACTTTCTTTTTCAAGAGTGTCACGACGCATTACTTCTATGGTATTGTTCTCCAGGTCACGACCACCCATTGCAAGGCGTACAGGAATACCTTTTAGCTCATAGTCAGCAAATTTGAACCCAGGACGCTTGTTGTCCGCATCGTCAAATTTAACGGAGATTCCAAGATTACGCAACTGCTCGATAACTGGTTGTAACTTGTCAGAGATTGCTTTCAACTGTTCATCACCTTTGAAAATTGGAACAATGACAACCTGAATAGGTGCAATCTTCGGAGGGAGCACAAGACCGTTATCATCAGAATGTGTCATAATGAGTGCGCCAACAAGACGAGTACTTACACCCCATGAAGTCGCCCAGACATATTCTGGTTTGTTTTCTTTGTTCAAGAAAGTTACATCAAATGATTTGGCAAAGTTCTGACCTAAGAAATGAGATGTCCCACTCTGGAGGGCCTTTCCATCCTGCATCATTGCCTCAATTGTATAGGTGTCCAATGCCCCAGCAAATCGTTCGGTTTCACTCTTTACACCTTGAATCACAGGTATTGCCAGCCACTGTTCGGCAAAGTCTGCATAGACTTTAAGCATACGCTTTGTTTCTTCTTCTGCCTCCTTGCGTGTGGCGTGGGCGGTATGGCCTTCCTGCCAAAGGAACTCTGAGGTTCTAAGGAAAGGGCGGGTTCTCATTTCCCATCTCATCACGTTGCACCACTGATTGCACATCAATGGTAAATCGCGATATGAGTGAATCCAATTCCTATACGTATTCCAAATAATAGTTTCACTTGTTGGACGAATAATCAATTCTTCTTCCAACTTGGCTGATGGATCAACTTCAACAGCATTTCCTTCTTCATTGGAGCGGAGACGATAGTGGGTAACTACAGCGCATTCTTTGGCAAAGCCTTTCACATGTTCTGCTTCGCGCGAGAGAAAGCTCTTTGGAATGAGTAATGGGAAATAGGCATTTTGCACACCTGTTTCTTTAAACATTTTATCAAGTTGAGCTTGCATCTTTTCCCAGATTGCATAGCCGTATGGTTTAATGACCATACATCCTCTGACGGCCGATTGTTCTGCTAAATCAGCCTTGATGACCAAGTCGTTGTACCACTGAGAGTAATTATCGGCTCTCTTGGTAAGATCTTTGAGTTCTTTCGCCATAAATATTTTATTTTATACTTTTCAACAATAAAAATAGGGATTTCCTTATTCAAATTAGGTATTTTCCCTTAAAAAACAGAGTCTATTAGCTTAACTTTGTGCAAAATTACAAAAAAATGTTGGCAAATGCCGCATTGTAATCCATTTTGTTATATCTTTGTGAAAGATGACATAAGGAAAAGGGTAGGGAAGGGCGAGAACATTCTCAAAACACATTGTAGGAAACAACAATTTAATGGTACATTGATTAGTAATAAATAAAGAATAAGATAATAAAAAATCAACAATATTCTGCTTTAAAATTTAGTAAGAAATAGATTTTTAACAATCAATTTTTAATAATATAATATTTAAGGTTATGAAGAGTTTAAAAACAATTGCAGCAGGTTTATGTGTGTTGACACTTGTGTCAAGTTGCGCTACAAAACAAGGGACAGGAAGTTTGATAGGTGCTGGCGGTGGTGCGGTCCTTGGTGGAATCGCAGGTAATATAATTGGGAAAAATACTAAAGGTACGATGATAGGTGCAGCTATCGGCGCTGCCATTGGTACCGGTGCTGGCACTCTTATTGGTCGTCACATGGATAAAGTAGCACGTGAGACAGCTGCCCAAGTTCAAAATGCCAAGGTTGAAAAAGTGACAGATGCAAATGGTTTGGACTGTGTTAAGGTTACTTTTGATTCTGGTATTCTTTTTCCATTGAATAGCTCTACACTGAATTCTGCTTCCAAGAAAGAATTAGCTGATTTTGCAAAAATTATGCAAAACAATGATGATTGCGATGTCGCAATTCAGGGTTACACTGATGCTTCAGGAAATGACGGAATCAATATTCCTTTATCAGAAAAGCGTGCTCAAGCAGTTTCTTCCTATCTACGTTCACAGGGCGTTTCTTCCTCACAGATACGTACAGTTGAAGGCTTAGGAAGTTCAAATCCTATTGAGGATAAGACCATTAGCGAAAAGAACCGCAGAGTTGAAGTTTATATGTACGCATCAACGGAAATGATTAGTGCAGCGCACAAGGGCACTTTGAAGTAAATAAAAATAATTTCCACAAATAATCGAGTAGGGGGTAAACACTAATCATAGGTGGCTATCTCCTATTTTCGTGTTAATAGACATTTATCTATGACAAGTCAGACGCAACGGTAGTGTCCTTAAAAGTGTGTAATTCATCTTTCCTTTAATTGATATATTCCCCTTTCATATGTTGTCTTAGTTTCCTCCATCGCCACGGCTTCTAAGAGGAAGATGACAGACTTCTCTGATGGCATGGATGTTCTCATTTGGATGGTTCTCCTGTACTTCCTGTTGAGCCTTTAGGACAGTACCGATGCAACTTACTATGAGATCTATCTCCGCTTCCCGACAAACATCAGCATCCGCAAGTGTAAACCTTCTTGTAGCTGCGGTATTATTTCACGACAGGATTCATTGTCAGCAAGTTAGCAACTTTGCTGACATAATCGATCCTTCTCAACATCTTACAGATCACGTCAACACTCGATATAGAAATCGCTTTCGCTTTTTCTCAGTAATGACTTTGCGTATAAAAGTGCCTCGTCTTTCATAGGTTCATTAGAAGGCGGTGTACTGCTTGTTGTTTGAGTTCTTTTTTTGCTCCCTTGTATTTCTCCAGTCATTTGCGCAAGGTACGGTTCTCCGCCAGCAATTTTTCCACATTACGGCGCAAGTTGTCATTCTCCGTATGCATCGCATCCATGGCCTCCTGTATTGATGCCTTCTCAGAAGTCAGTCTTTTAAACGCTTGCAATATATCCTTAACTTGCTCATTTATAATTACAAAGATACGAATGATATTTGATATATGAAAGTAAAGAACGTGTTTTTTATTGATAATCATAGCCTCACCGTACTGTTGATAACCGTGGCCTGGCCTATGGTCAAATTAGTGCTAAGACAAAATTAGTCATTTACAATATTGCTGAATAGTTACCCGGGACATTTCTTTTCCGTTAATAAATCACAATTTTATAAATCTTCATACTAAGATATTAATCTAAATATAAATTTCGTATTATCTTTGTATTATATATTAAGTATAAACAAATTATGTAATTATCTACAAACAGCCTGCAATTGATTAGAAATTAATAGGATGCTGAAAGCCAATTAATGAGAATAGATTATTTCCAATATTACCATATCAATAAATTCTTTTACTGATAAAATGTTTTATGACAAAAATTGATAGTCAAAAAAGAATCGTCCGAAACATGATTTCACTTTATTCAAGGCATAAAACTGGAACTTACAAACTAAATGGTAGTTATAAAGAATTGGCAGAATATTGTGAACGACGCCTTGACCACTGTTATTGGGGGAATAAAAAACCATCTTGTAAAAATTGTTCAATACATTGCTATAATAAAGCAAAGCGAGAAGAAATAAAAAAAATAATGAAATGGGCGGGGCCAAGAATGATTATTTATCATCCCATTCAAGCAATCAGACACCTATTTAACATATAATCACAAATTAATTTTCAATTAATAATATGATTAAGAAAAAGACAATTACTGAGAGTCTATTTTCATTCTCCTTAAGTGTTTTGACTTTTATTTCATGTGGATCTATCTCTAAGTTTGAGAATATGGATTTAAACGTATCAAAATTTGAAGAATACATCAATAAAAACGACGTACAGTTGGTTGATGTAAGAACTCCGGAGGAATATGTCGAAGGACATTTAGCAAAATCAGTTAATATTAACGTGCTGGATTTAAAATTTGAAGAGAAGGCATTGAGTTTGTTGGATAAAAACAAAACAGTAGCAGTCTATTGTCGTTCTGGGAAACGCTCTGCTGCCGCATCAACTAAACTTAATATGGCAGGTTTTAAAACTATAAACCTTCTTGGTGGCATTATTTCGTGGGGCCAAGCCACTAAACCTATGGTAAAATAATTTTATAATGTTTTGCTTACTAATTTAAATACTCTTTTTCTATTTATCATAATCATCATTATAAAGTAATGAGCTAAATTTTCATTTTAGCTGTATGCGCATAATGTAGGCTTTTTTTGGAGGGATTTTCTGGTAAATCCAAAAATAATACAAAGCAACCTGCACCACACATGTTCTTCAAAATGGCAATTCTCAAGCATGTTTAAAAACAGGGAAAAGACCGCTAAAAGGTGTTATTTTCCTATTTACGAACTTTATATCACAGTTTTGTTTCAGAAAATATTCCTAAACTCGATGTACTTTTTAAATAACCAAGAATGACTCTCCACCAATCCACTGACTAAATAGGACATTATAATCAGTGTACAAATGACCAAAATGATAAACAAAAAACTCAAACTAAAAAAGAGTAATAAATCACCATTCTTATGGGTAGCCTGAAATTTTTTAATACTCTTACCAAGATTGGATAACCAAGATAACGGTTGTTCTGTTGGATTTGAAACGTCAATCGAAAATTGTTGAGAACCGAAAGATTTTTGATTGAGTGGCGATCCTTCTCCATCGATATCCGAACTAAGAACTTTTGTGTTTACAACTGGTAGATGTAACTCTCGAACAGAAATGGCAGAAGACTCCACAAGAGGAATTACAGTTCTTGCTTTAGTTCGAAAAAATTTAGGGCTGTTCAACTGACAAGGCACTATCTCCCCGCAATATGGACAACGTATTTTTTTTAGTCCATACTCATTTGTTTCCGTCAAAAAGACATTACCGCAATGTTTGCATTTTATACTGTATTTCATTGAAATGCAAAATTAAAAAAAAAGGTTTGATTACCGCTATTAATTGGAAAAAAATGAAAATTTTATGGTTAAAAGTTTGTTTTACCTCTTCTATTAAACAAAATAATCGCAAATGTGGAATTAAAGACACAAAAATTAGATTATGTGCAAGAAAATACATAACTTTGTGCCGCTTTAAATTATACTTATGGACTGGTTAATAAATTTATTTACGACTCAGGACGGTGTTGCTCATATCGTCTTACTCTATTCTTTAGTAATTGCAATAGGTGTTTACCTTGGTAAATTAAAAATTGGAGGTATATCACTTGGAGTTACGTTTATTCTTTTTGTTGGTATTCTTGCAGGGCACATAGGCTTTACAGGACCAATCCCCACCCTAACCTTTTTACAAGATTTCGGACTTATCCTGTTTGTTTTCATGATAGGTTTGCAAGTTGGTCCTGGATTCTTTGAAAGTTTCGGTAAAGGTGGTATCAAGTTGAACATGCTTTCATGCGTAGCCATAGCTTTGAATATAATTGTTATGTTCGCATGCTATTATATTTTCTTTGACACAAATAATCAAACGAATTTACCGATGATGGTCGGTACTATGTATGGCGCAGTAACTAACACCCCTGGTCTTGGTGCTGCAAAAGAAGCTTTGTCAAGCGTATTCCCCAACGGGACAGACTTTGATATCGCTTCGGGATATGCCTGTGCATACCCACTTGGCGTGATTGGTATTATTGGAGCCACAATAGCCGTAAGATACATTTGCAAGATTGACCTGAATGAGGAAAACGAAAAGTTAAATAGTGAGGAAGCTGAAAATCCACATGCCAAGCCCCATCCAATGTACTTAAAAGTTGATAATGCATATCTTGCAGGAAGAACGTTGGAGGAAATTTCAAGTTTCTTAAAAGGTGAAATAGTTTGTACCCGAATTATGCATAATGGAGTTGTCTCGCTCCCTAAACGTGATACAGTCTTTGAGTTAGGCGACGAAATCCTTGTTGTCTGCGCAGAAGCCGATGTACCAGCCATCACTGCTTTTATCGGGCCACAGATTGATGCCAACTGGCATGAGGAAGATCAAAAGCAGCCAATGGTAAGCCGTAGAATTGTTGTCACCAATAGTTCCATGAACGGAAAAACCTTGGGCAAGATGCACTTTAGCTCTGTTTACGGTGTCAACATCACTCGGATAAGTCGCCAGGGTATGGATCTCTTCGCATCAAGAAACCACCATTTTCACGTAGGAGATAAAATTATGGTAGTAGGTCCAGAAGAAAACGTTGAGCGTGTCGCCGACATGATGGGTAACTCCCAGAAGCGACTCAATGCACCAAACATCGCCACAATCTTTGTTGGAATAGTTGTCGGAATCTTGTTCGGAAGCTTGCCTTTGACCATTCCAGGAATGCCTGTACCACTAAAATTAGGTCTTGCTGGAGGTCCATTGATTATAGCAATTCTCCTGGGAAGATTTGGTTATAGAATGCACTTGGTAACCTATACAACTACTTCGGCAAACATGATGCTCCGTGAGTTTGGATTAGCATTGTTCCTGGCATCGGTTGGCATTAAGGCCGGCAATGGCTTCTGGGAAACCGTTGTTCAAGGTGATGGACTTAAATATGTTTACACTGGCTTTTTAATCACCATCATACCGATTCTCATTGTAGGTACTATCGCACGATTGAAATACAAGTTCAATTACTTCACTATTATGGGAATGCTAGCTGGTACTTATACAGACCCACCAGCCTTAGCTTACGCAAACTCTGTTTGTAATGGCGAAGCTCCCGCTATTGGCTACTCAACGGTTTATCCTTTAAGCATGTTCTTGAGAATTTTGGTGGCCCAGCTGATCATATTATTCTGTTGTGGATAGGATGTAATGATTCTCTATCACATAACAATAACTCCCTGAAAATTAATTTTAATTTTCAGGGAGTTATTGTTTGTAGGCGCAGTATTGTATGGAAAAATAACCAATATCGGTTCGGAATCCAAAATCGTCAATAGAACGCAAACAATCTTTTAAATGTAAGCATCATATATTAGCCGTCCTTCATAATCAATAATAAATAGTCTGTTAAATTGTAAGCTCCAATATTTAGCATCAAAAATGAAACACAATACGAGCTGTTCACTATTCATTCAACGCTTCAATTTCAGGAAAGCTCATCTATAACAAAATGAAAGCTGACCTTTTGCAGACTCAATGGCTACAAAACAGTCAGCAAAACCTCACCTTTTGGAAACCCGTTGATATCATACTGAAAATAAACACATTACAGGATAAGATACTGTCCCAAAAAGTATAGCCATTCGGTAAGTATGGTTCGAGAAGAGCCTGAACATGACATTAAATAAAAAAGTGTAAATGGAGATATTTAGTTTCTATACTGACGGCAGCATAAAAAGTGACGGAATATTGTAAAAATAAAACGTATAAAACTAATCTTATTGTAGTATGAAACAGTTCACTTTACATTCTCAAAAAATAGCTATCTCATTCTTTTCGTTATCTTTCCGTCTGAAGTTAATTTTACTTCTATCAGATAGTTAGATGATGCATCTGGAATGCCTATATTCACATCAAAAAACAGCGCATTCTTATCTGCATGATTGAACTCAAATTTACGTAAAATGCTATTATTTAGAAATTTACTTCCGATCAAAGACTCAAACTCTTGCTTTCGGAATTGATGAGAATAGACCAGCTTTCCACCCGTTGACACGTTTAGTTCAGCAACATTATCCAAATACACATTATCAACACCTATTCCCAAATCACTGAATGTTGATTTGATGATTCTATCGGAAGATGTAGAAACAGAAATACGGCAATCATAATATCCGGCATCAGTTTTGACTATTGTGTCTGATTTTTGTTTCTGAAACGTATTCACGGCGTAAACATGATAGTCAAAGTCTGATTTCAACAGTTTATTGTCTGATTTTACCAGCTTAACTTCATCGCCGTTTTCATTTACGAACTTTAATAGATAATCGGCTTGTTTGGTAATTTTATATGTATAAATATCGGCACATTTTAGATACAAAGAGTCGTTATATATCCAAAATTTAGCTGGCATACTGGCTGAGTCAGGATAAAAAATACTGTCACCTTTTACTAAAAGTGCGGCAATTCCCTCACTATCGGTCCATATACCCTGCAACATTTTTTTTGCTTCCTTGTCTTCCCTAACAATAAGAGCCTCTTTATCTTTAGTGTTACAACTACAGATAGAAAGCAAAATTCCCAAAACAATGTGCCAATGTTTCATATCAAAAATATATCAGAAACAGTTTTTTATTAAAATAGGATGGCTTCTTTGAATGAATGTGCCCGTTTTTTATCTTTTTCTGATAATAGAATGTCTCTAAAATCAATTGGCCATTTGATTCCGATAGTTTCATCATCCCACCTGATACTAGCCTCACTTTGTGGGGCATATACGTTATCAACTTTATATGTGAATATCGCCTCGTCCGACAACACTAAAAAGCCGTGGGCAAAACCCCGTGGAATGAAAAGTTGTTTTTTATTCTCCTCAGTTAATTCCACCATTACATATTTTCCACACGTAGGCGAATCCTTTCTAAGGTCAACCGCAACATCCACTACCCTACCTTTAATGACACGGACCAACTTCGCTTGTGAAGTTTCTCCTTTCTGATAGTGAAGTCCACGCAATACGCCGTAACTTGATTTCGATTCGTTATCTTGGATAAACTCAACATGATGTCCTACTTGTTCATCAAATTCTTTTTGTTTCCAAGCCTCAAAGAAGTAACCACGCTGATCATTAAACACCTTAGGTTTCAATATCAATACACCTTCAATTTCTGTGTTTTTATATTCCATTTACCCTTAAATTAGTTATCATGGCAAAGTTATAAAATAATCTTGAATCAAAAAAATGATTATGGGCAATTTATTGAAATGATATACTTTTATCATTTTTGTCTTGGTATTTAGGATGAAATTTGTTAAATTTGCAATCATGATGAGAATCAACCGCCATATAGAAATCTTATTATTGGACAATGACTGTGTTATTGTTCCAGGTCTTGGTGGTTTCGTCGCACATAATATTGAAGCCTATTACGATGGTAATGATGCTCTCTTCCTTCCCCCATGCAGAACTATAGGCTTTAACCCCGCTTTGAAGATTAATGACTCTTTGTTGGCACAATCTTTTGTTGAGGCTTATGATATTGGTTATCCAGAGGCAATGCAACAAATAGAGGATGAGGTTGATAAGATTCTTTATCAAATTGAGGAATACGGCCAATATGAATTTTACGATCTTGGTGTGCTTAGTAGAAATCTTGACAATACGCTGATTTTTGAGCCTGTAAATAGTGGCATTCTGACTCCAAGATATTACGGACTGAGCAGTTATGAACTATGTGCACTAAATCAGCAAGAGAAAAAGCCCTTATCGACACCCAAACATAAAACTCCTATAGCTTCGGTCAACAAGCCCAAACTTGTTTATGTTGAAACTATACAAGGTACACAAGAGAAACATATCAGCATCAGCATAAAAGCATTGAGAGACGTCTCTTTAGCTGCGGCTTTCTTGCTTTTCATATTCATTGTAGGATTCACAAGTAAAAATCGAAATGGCATATTGGGGCAACAAACTGTCAAAAGTGGGATATTATGTGATATGATTAGTGGTGAAAAGCAGCTAAAACCTCTTGTTCCTGGCAAAAAGAAAGAGAATACAATAAGGAAAGCAACACCCCAACTGCCGATCCACTATTGGTCATTGGTTTTAGCAAGCCATGTGAAAGAGAAAAACGGCTTATCGTTTGTTGAAGATCTCCACAAGAAAGGATTCTCCAAAGCCCATATATACTATGATAAGGAAAGTATCAAGATACTCTATGGCTCTTATGAATCAGCACAAAAGGCGATAGACGAACTAAATTCTTTGAGGTCATATTCAGAATTTAGACAATCATGGGTTTTTGAGGTTGTTAAGAAGTAATTATGAAACGTGTCAAATGTCCCAAATGTGATAATTTTATCATGTTTGATGAAACCAAATATAAGTCTGGCCAACGCTTGGTATTTGAATGTAGTCAATGTGGCAAACAATTTGGAATACGAATTGGCGTTTCTAAATTAAGGAAAACCCAGAAGGAAGAAAACTCCACTACACCTCAGGATGTCGCCGAAAACCGATATGGTTGGTTGCAGGTTATTGAGAATGTTTTTCATTACAATCAAGCGATTCCACTTCAGTTAGGTGAGAATGTCATTGGACGCTACATGAAGGGAAATGTCATCAATTGTCCAATAGAGACAGTTGATCCAAGTATTGATATGACACATTGCTCTATCAGTGTAATGAAAGACAAATATGGCAAGTTAAAATACATACTGAAAGACGGTCCGTCATACACTGGTACTTTTGTGCAAAATGAGATTTTGGGAAATGCAGAGAGACGAATAATTCACGACGGTACATTATTTACCATTGGTGCAACAAGCATTATACTACATACGCCTGAAAACGAGGATTGACACTTTTATTGGGATTACAATAATCGATAATAGTCTGCCTTCAAGCACCTTGTGTTTTGTCTATGTATGTGATTTCAGAGACGGTTTGGTAAAGGGTAATAATCAAAGTTTAATTTTCTTTTTCTTACCTATACTCTCATTACTCATTCTATCAACAGCAGTTACAATATACGTATATTTTGTATCACCATCCTTATAATTGAGTTTGAGAATATTATCTGAAGTAATTGCTACAATCTTTGAAACGTCGTTCGTATCAATATGATCATCGGGTGCAAATCTATAAATCACGTACTTGTAGGCTTGATCTTTCCAATCCTTAGCCTTAGGCGCTTTCCATGTAAGATAATACCCATCTGCATACCATTTAGCCTTCACGGAACGTGGCTTTTTGGGGGCTTTGTCGTCAATAAATGGCATAAGCGGTTGCAGAGCGGGGTAACGCCAATAATTAGTGCGAAGCACGGCTGCATAATTGCCAGGATTATCAACTACCGATGCTGCATACCACAGAACTGTGCCTTGAACATTCTCTGATTGCTGATGCAGACGATGTTTAGCTGGTAATTGATGGGATTTCGGATTTTGAGGATCAGCGTTCTTTACTGTCCTAAGAACGTCTTCACCGATATATAAAGGACGATTGCTCGCATAGCGATTCCACCAATTTATGAGCTCCTTATAATCGGCAGCCTTATTACCAATTTCCCAATAGATTTGTGGAACACAATAGTCCACCCATCCATTGTTTACCCATTTCAAGACATCAGCATATAAGTCATCATAATTTTGCAGACCAGATGTCTTACTTCCAATATTTGGGGCATTCTTGGCATTGCGATATATACCAAAAGGCGACACTCCAAATTTCACCCATGGCTTGATACGATGAATTGTCTCAGATAACTTTTTGATGAATCTATCAACATTATCTCTGCGCCAATCCTGGATATTACCAAATCCCCCTCCATACAAGCTAAATTCCCTGACATCGGGAATCTTCTTCCCTGCTACAGGATAAGGATAAAAATAATCATCGATATGTAAACCGTCAATATCATACCGCTGCAAAATATCTTTAGCTATCTTGCAAATATAATCGCTGTTCTCTGATAGTCCCGGATTGAGAATATAGAGTCCATCGTATGCAAAAACTCTTTCAGGATGTTGGTTCACAACATGATTTTTCGTCAATTCGTTGGTCGTCTTTGTCTTAGCACGGTAGGGATTAATCCAAGCATGAAGTTCCATACCACGCTTATGGCATTGGTCAATCATCCATTGAAGTGGATCCCAATATGGAGTTGGAGCAACTCCTTGACGTCCAGTAAGAAACTTGCTCCATGGCTCATACTTACTTGGATAGAGGGCATCGCACTCAGCACGCACTTGAAATATAATGGCATTCACTCCAATTTTCTGAAGTTCGTCTAACTGTCTTGTTAGTGTCTTTTGCATTTGTTTTGTTCCAATGCCTTGGAATTGCCCATTAACACATTGAATCCAAGCTCCTCTAAATTCTCTTTTAGGAGGATTGACCGAAAATGCATAATTGCCAAAACAGAGTTCAAAAACCACGACAAGCATTAATACTCTGTAAGATATTGATTTAATCATGTTCTTTTGGTGAATTTCTATTATATGTGTATCGTCTTAAGTGTTTTTTCTGAAATATTGACGATGGAATTTTCTCGCAGCCTTCAGAGCTTCATTTAATTTGACCGCTGAAAGAACTTTCAACATCTTTAGGTGGTATTCTTTTTCTATCCGTTTCATCTGTATATGCAAGTCATCGCATCTGATGATAGTATTTCTCGCAACGGTATTGTTGGTAGGTTTAGATTTCTGATACTGGCGTATTTGTTTGTGCAATACTCGTTGCTTGGACTGCATCGCATCGTACAGGGATAGGAAACAGGCAGCCTCTTGTTCTGATAAATTGGCTGAAATAATAATATACTGGTGTAATTCAGCTTTAAACTTTTCCGGATCAAACTTTACGTGTGCTGTTAGATTAACTGCACAAGTAAAAAGCAATATAATAAGATAAAATATTTTTTTCATCATACAATGTATTAAAGATAAACACTTTAATTATCAGAAAGACAAGCATACATATCCTCTTCGTCTATCATCATGTAATCAACAGCCTCATCTATATCTTCAGCTGTGAGTTTTTCATTAATTGGTGTTTCATTCTCAAAGCTGGTTTCATTCACATCCGAAAAAAGATTTGTATTTCCCAGGAATCCCCTATAAGACAGAACTGCAAGAAATACAAGTCCGCTGATGGAGGCTGCCATTAGAAGTGGTTTTAATCTGCGTATCAATTTTATATTTTTCTTATGAGTCTGTTCGACATTACCAGCATCTATAGAAATATGCTCCATAATCCGTTCTGAAAGTTTATCAAAATAACCATCAGAAACCTTAAATGGCCTCTTGTTCCCATATTCAGAAAGTAACTGTTTCTCCAAATCCATAACTAATATTCCTTATTTTGTACTACGAATATGACGTTGAATGCCTGTGAAAGTTTAATTGCGGTTCGAATCTTATTGATGTTTCCTTATATAATCAGATATTTTTTGAACGGCTATATGATAAGATGCTTTTAAAGCACCTTCGCTCGTACCTAATATATCATGAATCTCTGAATATTTCTTCTCATCATAATAACGAAGTAAAAACACTGTTCTCTGAACATCAGGCAAAGTAGTTATAGCTTCTTGTAAAAGAGCTTGCCCCCTGTCACCATCAAAGTAGTCATCAGCTATCAGCCTACCAGCAATACCCATCCCCTTGTCGGTACTTACTGTAGAGTTGTTTTTTTGATGTCGAATAAAATCCAAGGACTCATTAATAGCTATACGATAGAGCCATGTTGACAATTTTGATTTGCCTTGAAAGTCACCGATGTTTTTCCACGCTTTCATAAAAGTATTTTGCAAAACGTCATCTGCGTCATCATGCGACAAGACAAAGCTACGTATCTTCCAATATAGGGGCTTACTATATTGATTGACCAACAAAGAAAAAGCCTTTTGTTGTGTTCTAGAGTCTGCGAGTAATTCGAGAAAATCAGGAACTTCTGTATTAGACACGACAAAAAAGAATGATAACGGCTACCTTATCGAATAACAATCTTGCGGGTTACTTTGCCGACCTTAACAATATAGCAACCTTTTGGAAGGTTTAGGTTATAGCGTTTATCTGCCCCGTCAACCTTTACACTCATAACACGAACACCCGTCACGTTGTAGATATACATCGTCTCGTCATTCGCACCCTCTACTCGTAGCACTGATCCATAAACAGAAATCGAAATACCTTGAAAGTTTTGATCGATAAGTTCAATTGCTGTATTAGCTCGCACCGTAGTCGGCAGAACGAAACTAAGAGTTATTAGAGCTATAAGTAAGGTAAATATCTTTTTTGTCATACACAACTCATGCTTATTTATGCAAAGATAGTATTATTATTTTAAAAAGCCATAACAAGACTCAAAGCAATGGAAAATTTAAGATAAATTAAGGCATAGTGCATGATAGCGATAACTATTCAGCAATAGACATAAGCCATCTCCCATCCAACAATGATAGGATGGCGCTGATGGTATTTAATTGTGATTGTTGGCTTCTACATGCAGTTTCTGAGATGGAATGTATCGCAAAGAAAACATTGGCTTCACCGTCAGATGTAAATGTTCTGGAAATTTTCTACCTTATCTTTAGTTTTCTGATTCCTCTTTCGCTAGCAGCGTTGTCAGATGTTATTCTTCGATTCTTCAGGATTTTGATAATGTAATCCCTGCATTTGACGAACCCTTTCAGCCATGCCCTCTCGCATTGATGCCATCACAGAAGTCTGTCTTTTACACACTTGTGATATGTCCGTAACTTCTCATTCATAAGTACAAAATTTCTCGTGAACAATATTGCTGAATAGCTAAATAGGATCGGAAGGAATGTTAAAAACAGTAAAACAGTAAAATATTTTCATGGATAATGAGTATCTTTGCCTCATGGGGAGTTTCGGTTTGTTACCGTTTCATGCAGCATGGCGGTAATTAATCCCTACCCTTCCTATTTTTTAGATATTCATCTAAAAATAAATTGCTTATAAGAGATAATTAAAAATATTGGAACTGCGTGAGAATAAACAATGACATAGCGACACTTAAACTTGTCACCCCCATTCCGATGGGAAAGTTATTGTTTCTTTATGCCTTTACACAAAACAACCAATACAGGGAAAACATGAGAAAATCATCAAGAATCCTCTCCGTGATAGTGGGCTGCATCATCGCGATGGGCGCACAAGCACAAACACCGGCTGACTCTGATACCATTCGAGTGCAGCAAATCGACGAAGTGGTGGTTACCCATCAACGACAATTGGTGAAGAACGACATCGACAAGCTCACCTACGACGTGCAACACGATGAGAGCGCGAAGAGCAAGACGATACTGGAAATTCTGAAGAAAGTGCCGTTGGTAACAGTGGACGGTCAGGACAACATCAAGGTACAAGGTTCTTCCTCGTTCAAAATCTATCGCAATGGGCATCCCGATCCAAGTCTTGCGGGTTCCAACGCCAAGGACATTCTGAAGTCTATTCCCGCTTCGAGCATCAAGAAGATAGAAGTCATTACCGATCCGGGAGCGAAATATGATGCAGAAGGCACCACTTCTATCCTCAACATTGTAACCCTTTCTGACAGTAGGTTGCAGGGAGTGGCAGGCTCGCTTCAAGCCAATGCCAATTCGCGTGGCTCCGTGGGTACGGGAGGTTTCATCACCACGCAAGTGGGAAAGCTCATTCTCACCGCGAACTACAACTATAGGTATCAGGCTGCGAAAGAAGTGGATGCCGAGACCGAAGTTTACAAAAAGTATTTGCAATCGGGAGAGTACTCCTATTCACGTGGGAAGAACAAACAACCCGTAAATATCCATTACGGAAATATAGATGGAAGTTACGACATTGATTCTCTCAACCTGCTCAGTTTCTCGTTCGGGGGGATGTATTACACGGTAAACCTCAACGGAATATCCTCTGAAGAGCGTTACGATGCCCACGACAATCTACTTTACAAGTACAAAGAGCTATTCACCATGCCGGGCTATTCGTTTTACAATCTAAACGGAAGAGCCGACTATCAGCACAAAACCAAGCGAGAGGGAGAGGTGTTCACGCTGTCCTATATGTTGGCAACTACGCGACGCCACGACACCACCCGGAGCGATTTTGCCGAGACACAGAACTTCCCCATCGATTACAAAGGCTACGAAAAGCAAAACCGTGAACGATTCGTGGAGCACACCCTACAATTAGATTATGTCCGTCCGCTTGCCAAACTCCACACCATGGAGATGGGCTTGAAGTACATCAACCGCAGCAACAAAAGCGATTCGCGAATGGTTTATTTTGGTAAGGAACAGAACATGATCAGCTTGTTCAATCACGACACGCAGGTTGCGGCAGCCTATCTCTCTTATTTGTTCCACAGCGAGCGATGGTCGGCACGTGCCGGACTCCGTTATGAATACAGCTATCTGAAGGCATCCTATCCCAATGGCAGTGCGGAAGGCTTCCATCGGAACCTCAACGACTGGGTGCCCTCTGCGAGCGTGCAATATAAAATCACCGATTCGCAGTCGTTAAAACTAAGCTACGGCATGCAAATCCGACGTCCGGGCATCACCTATCTCAATCCCGCCGTATTCAAGACGCCTACCAGCATCACCTATGGTAATGTTCACTTGAACAGTAGTAAAAGCCACAGCATATCGCTTGCCTATAGTTTCATGAGTCCGAAAGTTACCTTCTCGTTCTATCCCTCTTATACTTTCGCCAACAATTTGATAACCACTTTGCGGTTTGTCAATGACGGAA
This sequence comes from Prevotella corporis DSM 18810 = JCM 8529, assembly GCF_000430525.1. Classification (GTDB taxonomy): domain Bacteria; phylum Bacteroidota; class Bacteroidia; order Bacteroidales; family Bacteroidaceae; genus Prevotella; species Prevotella corporis. The sequence goes on from NZ_AUME01000038.1 coordinate 17,090, forward strand.
TCGTTGCGTACACCTATGCCAACGATATGAAATACCGTGCCTTTAAGATTTCGGGCTATATACAGTGGCATCCCTTTGCCGGAACGAATCTGAATCTGAATGGAAACATCACGAATGAGAAGAAGTCCATCCCCGCTCCCAATCTCAGCCTGAGCGCATGGGGAGGTGAGGCTTTTCTTAGCTTGCAGCAACAGTTGCCTTGGAAACTCACGATGAATGTCGATGGGGGTGGCAAGTTCGGGCGCAACATTGATAATGTTTATGGATACGGAGGTCGATGGTATTACTATTCTTTCTCGCTTACACGCTCTTTCCTGAAAGATAAGTTGAACGTTTCGGTCTTCACCTCGATGCCGTTTACGAACCATGACCACATGAAGAGTAGCATCGTGCAAGGCGATTACATCGGTTATGACAACTGGGAACAGAAGTCGCGTAACTTTGGAATCCGACTATCGTGGAGGTTTGGAAAGCTGAAAGCTTCTGTGAAGAAAGCCGACAAGACGATACAGAACAATGATGTCGTGGGAGGCATCGGCAAATGACATGCTGAAGGGAGAGAACGGAGCGACAACCACAGCCGCTCCGTTTTTTACGGTTATTGTGAAGCGTTATTCTTTCTTGTTGAATGATTGAAAACGCCTAATGGTTTTCTTTCTGCTTCACACCATGAAATTATATTACAAAAACTTTGTTGGGACATAATTTGTAATATATTGATAATCAGTATGATAATAATTGCTATTTAAAAGCTTAGCTTTTGCATTCCGATTCATGACCTTTTGCACTGCAAAAGGTAAGCTTTTGAAAAGCACTCTGTAAGTTTCTGATTATCAACAATTTGTCATCCTGATATTTTCTCTTATTCTCAACATGTTTTTTTACCTGATTGATCCTGTGCGGAACTGGTTGGATGACAGTCGGGTTTCAATCTTATCGCACAGAACCACAATCCAGACAGCCAAGACGAATAGGGCAGTGAGCGTGGTAAAGCCCAAGCGCAGACCCACAAACTGAAACAAGCACGAGAGCAATATTGCTGCGAAAGCCTTGAGATACCTCCATGACGCCGTGGGAACAACATCGGTAATTGCCACAAATGCTAAAACGGCGTTGTAACCCATCAAGCCATTGTTCATCACGCTCGTCTCTATGAATGGACAGACCGCCAATAATGACGATAGCAAGCATGCCAAGGCTGCTCTTCCTCCCATGCGAATGGAGTTCACCGCGATAGCCGTCAAGAACAAAAAGCCCGTTATCATGGCTTTGCCTTGTAACATGATTTGTCCGAACCCCAAAGAAAAGGCCTTTAAGGGATGAAAAGTCGTTTCTGCAACGTAGGCGATATCATCCGTCATACGCAAATTCGGAACAGCAGCAGTCATAAGTAACAATAACCATGTAATCAGTACAAAAGGAGCCGTAAGCACGGGTAGCAGCTTTTGTTTTCCACTAATATGCACCACCCATGTCGATAAGGCGGATGCAATGATTAACAACAGTACCGACCAAACATTTATCGAAAGAAAGCAGGGAACGGCAATCCCTACCAACGTTCCGTTAAATCCGTATAACCCTTTGTCTATTTCGGTATCATCATAGTTCAATCCTGTCGCGGTGAGTGTGCTAACGATGGTTCCCATCAGTGCGCCTATGCACATGAAAGGGGAATTGAAAGCTATTCCCAATAGCATCAATGCCCCAGAGAGAGCATTGTCCAGAAAGACAACTTGTCCTACGCCCCGAAGGAAAACCTTAAATATGTTGTATTGATTCATGTTTATTGTGGTGATTTGATGTGCAAATATATTAAATTAGTGGCAATTTACGTGCAATCGGTCGGATTAGTCCCATTCGTTTTATATTTTTAACGATAGATGGATGCGATAGGCTTCAGACCGCTTTTCCTCCGTAATGACTTTATGTTTCGAAGTGCCTCTTTCATTGGTGCTTTAGAAGGTGGTGTAGTGCTGTTGTTTGAGTTCTTCTTTAGTCTATCGTATTTCTCCAGTCGTTTGCGCGATGTGCGATTCTCCGCCTGCATTTTTTCCACATTGCGGCACAAGTTTACATTCTCCGTATGCTTCGCATCCATGCCTCACGCATTAATGCCTTCTCAGAAGTCTGTCTTTTCAACACTTGCGAAATGTCCGTAACTTGCTCATTCTTAAGCGTAAAGATACGAAAAATATCTGATATATGCAAGTAAAAAAGTGTGCGCTTTATTGATAATCAGAGATTTATTATATTGCGGATTACCGTGGCCTGGTCGATTGTCAGGTTTGTGCTGATACAGAATATCACATGGACATTATTGCTGAACAGTTATGCGAAAGCGCACTTTTTAATCATCATTAGAAACCTTGATAATCATCCCTTCGTTAGTAAGATAACTGTTTGGAAATATAGATTTTGCTTCATCGAGAAGTATTTCTTCTGTAGGATATCTTGAGGAATAGTGCCCCAAAAGTAATTTTCTTACTTTAGCATCCTTCGCTACTTTAGCAGCTTCTTGCGAGGTGCTATGGTAATAAAGTTTGGCCCTTTCTTTAGAGTCGTTTGCATATGTACTTTCATGGTATAAAACGGTAACTCCACTGATCATCTCATGAAGATTGGGCATGTATCTCGTATCTGAACAATATGCGTAGCTTCTAGGTTTCTCGGCAGGAAAAGTCAGTTTTTCATTGGGTATAACTTCCCCCTCATCCGTTGTCCAAGAAGCACCTGCTTTTATGTTGTTAATCTGACTGATTGGAATTTTATAAAAGTCGATTAAGTCGCGTTTGATGTGAGGAGCCAATGGCTTCTCCCGGAAAAGAAATCCGCAACACTGAATGCGATGTGATAACGGGATCGTCTCAATCGTCAAGCTCCTATCTTCGTAAACTATCTTATTCTTATTTGTCTGTATCGGATGAAATACTACTTCATAATCAAGGTTGTTACAGAAAAGATTAACCGATTCATTAAAGTATTCCTCAAACATTGAAGGCGCATATATATGCAACGGATTAGTGCGACCAGTCATTCCGAAAGTAGAAATCATTCCTAACAAACCAAAACAATGGTCGCCATGCAAATGTGAGATAAAGACTGCTTGTATTTTGGAAAAATGAAGTTTAGAGCGCCTTATTTGAATCTGTGTGCCTTCACCACAATCCACCATGAACAACTTCCCATGTATTTCAACTATTTGACACGAAGCGTTATGGCGAAGAGTGGGCAAAGCACTTCCACATCCTAAAATATGAATATTAAAAGTTTCCAATACTATTTCTTACGACTGAAAACAAAAATTCCTTCATTATTCTCTAATGACATCGAGTTTGACCCTAATTCAAGAACATCAAAGGTGTCTTTAGATAAAACAAGTCTTCCATTAAATATTTTCCAAGATGTCCAAGGATTTCTTTCTGATTCCATATTCGATACAATGGTACCACCTTCCTTGATGTCAAAATCCCTATCAAGACTTGTCCAATTTCCGAGCAATGAGGTTAAATTAATTGCGCTTCTTAAAAATAAGTCACCATATTGCCTATAGCCTATCACGGCAAACTTGTCACCACAGAGTTTTCCCCCTCTTACAACTTCTGTTGTATCGTCAGGGTTTTCAATATACTCTATTGTATCCCCAGCATCTGTTACTAATAAGAGCGAGTTCATTCCTCCCTCTATCATTGTTCCATAAACGGTAGAATCGCCTGCATTCAGCGAATCTGCGGTTATTGTATTTTTCTCTAAAATGGGTTTAGTTTTTTGTTCCTTACAACCAATGATGCAGAGAACTATCATTATTGTAAAAAATAAAAATGGTGTTTTTTTCATAATTTTACCTTTTGTATGTTATTTGAACTCCAGAAGTTTAGCTTCGTTCCATAGTTTATCCATCTCTTTTAAGCTCATGTTTACTAATTCTTTACCACGTTTAATGGATTGCTGTTCTATATAGTTAAAACGGGAAATAAACTTCTGATTTGTGAGTTCAAGGGCATTATCTGGATTAAGTTTATAAAGGCGAGAGGCATTAATAACAGAGAAGAGGAAATCACCTAATTCCATAGTGGATTTTTCTTCATCTCCCTTTGATAGCTCTGCCTTCAATTCGTTTAACTCCTCTTCAACTTTCAACCACACGTCCTCTTTTTTCTGCCAATCAAATCCGACATTTCTTGCTTTGTCTTGAATACGATAGGCTTTAATCAGACTTGGCAGCGAATCGGGAACTCCAGAAAGAACGGTCTTATTGCCATCGCGTTCACGCCGTTTTCTTTGTTCCCAGGTTGTTTCTACTTGGGCCGCAGTTTGGGGAGAGGTTTCTTCATTGGCTGCCAATTTCCCTGACGAAGATAGAGTTTCATCTTTGTAAACGACTCGCCCTTGTGGATTTATGGTCATATTTTTGTTCTCAACATGCCAACCCTTCCAATCAATGAAGTCATGTCTGTACATCAACTTATCTGATTGTGAATTACAAACATCCGCAATATCAAAATCATTCGTCTCGCTACCAAGTAACGCATAAAAGATCACGTGTTCAAGAACATCGCCTAGTTCTTTGCAAATGTTTTTAGTGTCATTCTTCAAAAGCGCATCTGCCAACTCAAAGGCTTCTTCAATGGTGTTAGGTCGCAAACTTTCGTTTGTTTGTTTTCTGTCCCAAGGACACTCCTTGCGCAGTCTCTCTTGTATATCCAATAAACGGCTAAATGCAGCCAGCTTTTCTTCCTTAGTATGCAATCTTATATATTTTTAAAGTTAAAAGAGGTACTCAGTACCACTTTATTATGCAAAGATACATTTTTCAAGCGATTTTTTCGTAATTTTGCATCGTTTTTAATGATAATAAAGAAATAATAATATAGAATCAATGGAATTAGCAAGTAAGTACGATCCACAAATGGTGGAATCCAAATGGTATCAGTATTGGCTCGACAAACAGTTGTTTAGTTCTAAACCCGATGGGCGTGAACCATATACGGTGGTAATCCCCCCACCCAATGTAACTGGAGTGTTGCACATGGGACACATGCTCAACAATACCATTCAGGATATTCTTGTCCGCCATGCGCGCATGGAAGGAAAAAATGCATGCTGGGTACCGGGAACAGACCATGCAAGTATCGCTACTGAGGCTAAGGTTGTAAATAAATTGGCGGCAGAAGGCATCCATAAAACCGATCTTTCGCGTGATGCTTTTCTTGAACATGCATGGGATTGGACACACGAACACGGAGGAATCATTTTAAAGCAGTTGCGCAAACTCGGCTGTTCTTGTGATTGGGATCGCACGGCATTCACGATGGATGAGCAACGCAGTGAAAGTGTAATAAAGGTTTTCTGTGATCTTTATGAAAAAGGATTGATTTACAGAGGGGTTCGGATGGTGAATTGGGATCCGAGCGCCAAGACAGCTTTATCCGATGAAGAAGTAATCTATAAGGAAGAACATTCAAAACTCTATCATCTTAAATATTACGTTTCACCTGATGAACAGGCAAAAGTTGAACGCAAATCGGATGAGAATGTAATGCACAAAGACGAAAAGGGCTACTATGCTGTGGTTGCTACCACACGTCCGGAAACCATTATGGGTGATACCGCCATGTGTATCAATCCTGACGATTTAAAAAACACATGGCTTAAGGGATTGCACGTTATCGTCCCGATAGTCGGACGTTGCATACCGGTTGTTGAAGATTCGTATGTAGATATACAATTTGGTACAGGTTGTTTGAAAGTTACTCCTGCCCATGATATTAATGACCATGCTTTAGGTTTGAAGCATGGGCTTGAAACAATTGATATATTCAATGATGACGGTACGCTTTCGGAGGCAGCAGGACTTTATGTAGGACAAGACCGAATGGATGTACGCAAGCAGATATCCATTGACCTTAATGATGCTGGATTGATGGAGAAAATAGAGGATTATGATAATAAGGTTGGATATTCAGAGCGAACCCATGTACCGATTGAGCCAAAACTATCAACACAATGGTTCCTGAAAATGCAGCATTTTGCTGATATTGCACTCGATCCCGTGATGAATGATGATATAAAGTTCTATCCCAAGAAATATAAAAACACCTATCGGCATTGGTTGGAAAATATCAAAGATTGGTGTATCAGTCGCCAGTTATGGTGGGGACACCGTATTCCCGCATACTATTTCAAGGATGTTGATGGCAAGAATGCAACTGTAGTTGCCAAAACTTCAGAAGAAGCCCTCAAATTTGCAAAGGCGATAAATCCTGCTGTTAAGGCAACAGATTTGGAACAGGAGAGCGATTGTCTTGATACTTGGTTCTCCAGTTGGCTATGGCCAATCTCTGTTTTCAATGGTATTAATGATCCGGAGAACGAAGAAATAAAATACTACTACCCAACAAGTGATCTTGTAACAGGACCGGATATTATTTTCTTTTGGGTAGCACGCATGATTATGGCTGGTTATGAATACCGTAACAAATTCCCATTCAAGCATGTTTATTTCACTGGTATTGTACGCGATAAACTTGGAAGAAAGATGAGCAAGAGTCTTGGAAATTCGCCCGATCCATTGGAGCTTATAGATAAGTATGGAGCTGATGGTGTGCGTATGGGTATGATGCTTTCTGCTCCGGCGGGCAACGATATTCTATTCGATGAAAGTCTGTGTGAACAAGGACGTAACTTTAACAACAAGATATGGAATGCTTTCCGCCTTATACGGGGGTGGCAGATAGAGGATATCGCTCAGCCTGAAGCCAACATGATTGCTATAGCATGGTTCGAGGCTAAGTTGAAAGAAGTGAATGCGGAAATGGAAGAACAGTTTAAGAGCTATCGAATTTCCGAAGCTCTGATGACAGTTTACAAACTTTTCTGGGATGAGTTCTCCAGCTGGTATTTAGAGATGATAAAGCCAGAGTATGGGAAACCTATTGACCAGCAGACTTATGTGGCTACACTTCGCTTCTTTGAAACTCTCCTTAAGATGTTGCATCCATTCATGCCGTTTATCTCTGAAGAATTATGGCAACATCTGTACGATAGAAAAGATGGAGAAAGCATAATGCTTGAGCAGCTACATCTTGGACAATTAACCAAAGATGATCAAAATCTCATTACTAAAATAGAATGCGTTAAGCAGATAGTTGCTGGTATTCGTACGGTTCGCAATCAGAAAAACATTACACCAAAAATCGCATTGAGACTGGAAGTTGTTGCTCAAAACAATTTTGAACAATATAACAGCGTTATCATTAAAATGGCGAACCTCGAAAACATCAGTGTTGTAGAGGAAAAGAGTCCAGATGCATCCGGATTCATGGTTGGGACAGATGGTTTTGCAGTGCCGCTTGGAAGTCTGATTGATGTTAATGCGGAGATAAAAAAACTTGAGAAAGAACTTAAACATCTTGAGGGATTTCTAAAAGGCATTAAGGCAAAACTTTCCAATGAGAATTTTGTAGCTCATGCTCCAGAAGCAGTTATAGCCAAAGAACGCAAGAAACAAAGTGATTCGGAAGAGAAAATAGCAACTATAAAAGCTAATATTGACGAGCTTCGTAAGAAGTAAAGAGTTAGTAATGTATATTTTACTGATGAATGATCATTCATCAGTAAATCCGAAACAATTAAATTACAGAATATTACAAAGAAACAACTTGAAAAAATAGCTGTCCAGATGAAAAGAATACTCTTTGTTATATTTACTTTGTTATCATTATTTTCATGCGGGAATAAGAACGACATTGAAATTGATGAGGAGTTGTTGGATGCAGATAAAACTATCTTAATGTATCTGCCTTGGACTGGCCAGACAACGTTGAATAGCAAAGGGCAACCAATAAATGCAGGTTTATATTCCGCATTCAATAAGAATATCCGAGGTATTGAAAAATCTATTGAAACATTTGGTTCAAGTCAAAAGACACGTACCTTTGTCCTTATAGCTGATAAACCTTCCTCTGTATATCTGTACGAAATCACCTTTGAAAAAGGGAAATGTAAAAGAGACACTTTGGAACATTACGTAAATATGCCAACCAACGGGAAAAGTCTCACAGAGTATATTAGAAAAGTAAAACGTCTTTCCCCCACCCCTTTATTCTCAATGATTATGGGGGCACATGGTTCTGGATGGTTGCCTAAAAATAAAGCACGACACAAAACTCGTAGTATTGGAGGAATAACAACTACTTTTCAATTTGATATTGCAGAAATAGCTAAAGCGATAACAGACAATGGGATTAAACTACAATTTCTATGTTTCGATGACTGTTATATGGCTAATATAGAAGTTGCCTATGAGTTAAGGAATGCCACGAATTATCTGATTGCTTCGACAAGTGAAATCATGGATAGTGGAATTCCTTATGAAAAGGTTTACCGCTACATGGCATCACAGCAGCCCGACTACAAATCTATAACAAGTGGATTTTTGGAATTCTATTCAGGAACAAATCCTTATCCGTATGGGAGCCTTTCTGTAATGGACTGCAACTATATGAATGAAATCGTAGATCTTATGAAGAAATTCAATAATTCTGGTGTTGCAGCTCCCAATGACAAGGAAGTTTCTCCACAAGATCCCTATGGGCCTAACAGACATATTTATTATGATTTCGGTGACTATCTACGCAAATATAACAACCATATAAGAGAACAGGGCATGGACAGCATAAAATACGCTGACATAATTTCAAAATTTATTCCTTGCAAAGTAAAGACAAAAGAGCTCTTCACGATGTACTATGATCCGTACTTGGGAAATCCATATACGATTGATTCCTATAGCGGTACAACTATAAGTGACCCATCAATAAGTCCAGATGTAATTACTAATAAATTAAACACTGGATGGTGGAAAGCAACTCATTAGAGACTTCAGGGCAATTAAAGTTATAAGCTGAAACAGGCTTCTGGAAAAATTCTATTCAGGTAGTGTAATTTCAACTGTGTCAGACACAGTTGAAAAAACTAACATCTATTGCTCATTTAATTTAAAATATTTCTGACGTATTGCACTATTTCTCACCAGAAAATTGCTTTATTCTCTGTTCTTCTGATAATTGACAAACGAGCAATTCATCATCTTTAATTGCAACAATGTAGCCATTAAGCCCTTGCACTACAACTTTTTTAGCATCTTTTGCATGGACAATACAATTCTTACTGTCAAATACCTGAACATTATTCCCTATAATTGCGTTGCCATATAAATCATGATTCGATTGTAGATGTAATGCCCCCCATGTTCCAAGATCACTCCAACCGAAATCGGCTGGGCACACAAAAATCTCTTCAGTTTTTTCCATTATCGCATAATCAACAGAAATACTTTCACACTCTGGATACATTTCATCAATAGCTTTCTGCTCATCGTCGGTTCCTAAACAAATATATACTCGCTCAAAAATACGAGCTATTCCAGGTTGATAGATTCGGAAAGCATTGATAATTGTAGAAACATTCCAAATGAAAATACCCGCATTCCAGAAAAAAGTATTTTGACTGATATATTTCTCTGCTGTTTCAACATCAGGCTTCTCACGAAACTGGTCCACGCGGAAAATTTCTTTATTTCTTGCAGATGGCGCTGTTAAATCAGCTTGAATATAACCATACCCAGTTTCTGGTCTGTTAGGTTTCATGCCTAATGTAACAATAGCATCTGTTTCTGAAGTAAAATTGAGACAATTTTTAATAACTCTTCTGAACTCAGCTGGGTCGGTTACAATATGATCGCTGGGAGTAACTACAATATTTGCCTTTGAATCCGTCTTCTTGATTCTCCAGCTTACATATGCAATACAAGGAGCTGTGTTACGACGACATGGCTCACTTAGAATATTACCCAAAGGTATTTCTGGTAGCTGTTCATGAACGAGATCAACATACTTCTTGTTTGTAACCACCCAAACATTCTCAGGGTTGATGATTCCTTTAAAACGTTCGTATGTCAATTGCAGTAATGATTTTCCTACTCCCAGAACATCGATGAATTGTTTAGGACGTTCCACAGTACTCATTGGCCAAAATCGGCTGCCCACACCTCCAGCCATTATTACCAAGTGATTGTTTAAGTGCATCATGTATTTGTCTTTCTATTATTCTTTTTGTGCAAATATACAAAAAAATAATAATAAGGTGCTTATGTTTCTCCTTTTATTGTTTTATCTTTAACAAAATAGTATCTAATTGGTAAAACGTGAATTCAACAAGCAAGTGCAAATTTACTTAATTTGTTCGTAAAAGCACTCGTATGGTGTTTTAAATCCTAATTTCTTTCTTGGTCTCATGTTAATTTTCCTTGAACACTTTGTGATTTGTTGATGGCTGACATGTTCAAAAGTTTCTGATTTTGGCACGTATTGCCTAATCAGTCCGTTTGCATTTTCTATGCCGCCCTTCTGCCATGAAGAGTATGGATCGGCAAAATAGATGTTGACACCAAGGCTTTTTCCTATCATTTCATGGCAAGCGAATTCAGTACCGTTGTCTGTTGTAATAGACTTGACATGCCCTTTGAATGGAGATAGCAGATGTATTACAGT